>JAHFRV010000072.1 GCA_023266095.1 Gammaproteobacteria bacterium
GTCATGACGCTTGAGGTAATTGATGATCACCGCGATGATCGACGGCCAGCCGCTGATGAATGCCGTCACCACCAAGGCCGGACTCAACACCCCGCCGAGCGCGCTGAGCGCGTGCAGGCCGTAAATCAGATAAGTAAGCGTCACCAGCCCGTCGGCGGCTGGGGGTGGCGCATCATAGTTGGTTTCGATGTTCATGCTGTTCGAGCCTACCTATAATCAAGACTACAAATTATGAATAATTCATCATCGCTATCGCCGATGCCACTCAGACCTCTAATGCGTCTCCCGTTTAACCTCGATGATGTTCGGCAACTGACCGATTTTATCTAATACTCGGCTCAATTCACCGATGCCGCCGATCTCCGCAGTCAAGGTCATATAGGCCAGGTTTTTCTGTTTGTCCGAAATCGTCTCGACGGCGATGACGTTGATCTTTTCATTGGCTAATACCGAGCTGATGTCCCGCAACAGGCCCTGCCTGTCATTGGCGATGACGCGGATGTTTACCGGATATGTTTCCGCCGCGCCGCCCCACTCCACTTCGATCAGCCGCTGCGGGCTGTCGTTGCGGTAACGCAAGGCGTTGCTGCAATCGCGGCGATGGATGGTCACGCCGCGGCCGCGGGTGATGAAGCCGACGATCTGTTCGCCCGGCACCGGTTTGCAGCAACGGGCGAGATGGGTCATGAGATTACCGACTCCCATGATTTGAATGCCGCTGCCTTCGCGGCGCGGTGTCGCGGCGGGTGTGGGCAACTTGTCGAGTCGATGCGGCGTCGGTTCCTGCGCCTGTTGTACGGTGTGCACGGCCTGCGCAGTCTTGAGATCGCCGCGGCCGATCGCGGCGAAGAAGTCATCGGCATGGGGAAAGTGCAGGCGACGGGCGAGGTCTTCAAAATTCACCGCGGCCAGACCGAGACGTTGCAGTTCTTTTTCGAAGGCGGCGCGGCCCGCGGCGATATTGGCTTCGAGATTCTGTTGCTTGAACCAGTGCTGGACCTTATTGCGCGCGCGGGCGGTTTTCAAATAACCCAGATGCGGATTGAGCCAGTCGCGGCTGGGCGTACCTTTTTTAACGCTGAGAATATCCACCTGTTGTCCCGTTTGCAGGGCGTAGGTGAGCGGTACCATGTGACCGTTGACCTTGGCGCCGCGGGTGCGGTGTCCCAGTTCGGTATGAATATGGTAGGCGAAATCCAACGGCGTCGCGCCAATGGGCAGGTCGATAATGTCGCCCTTGGGCGAGAACACGTAAACGCGGTCTTCCAACAGATCGGTGCGCAATTCGCCGTCGTCTTCGGTGTGGGCGATCTCTTCCTTCCACTCCAGCAATTGCCGCAGCAAGGTGATCTTGCGGTCGAAGCCTTCGTCCTGCACCGTGCCTTCCTTGTAGCGCCAATGCGCCGCGACACCCAACTCGGAGTGCTGGTGCATGCCGTGGGTGCGGATTTGCACTTCGACGGTTTTGCCCTCGGGACCGATCACCGCGGTGTGGATGGAACGGTAGTTGTTTTCCTTGGGCGTGGCGATGTAGTCATCGAATTCGCCGGGGATGTATTGCCAGAGGCCGTGGACGATGCCCAGCGCGGCGTAGCAGTCGCGCACTTCGTCCACCAGTATGCGCACCGCGCGCACATCGTAGATTTGACTGTAGTCGACATTCTTACGGCTCATCTTGCGCCAGATGCTGTAGATGTGTTTGGGCCGGCCGGTGACCTCGGCACGCACGCCGGCCTGCGTCAAGGTATCGCCGAGAGTTTTCATGAATTGGTTGATATAGCGTTCGCGATCGACCCGCCGTTCGTTCAACATCCCCGCGATTTGTTTGTAGCGGTCCGGGTGCAAGTAGCGAAAAGAAAGATCTTCCAATTCCCACTTGATATGCCAAATCCCCAGCCGGTTGGCGAGCGGCGCGTAGATGGTGAGGGTCTCGTCGGCGATGCGCTGTTGCTTATCCGCCGGTAGGTAATCCAAGGTGCGCATATTGTGGGTGCGGTCGGCGAGCTTGATCAGCACCACCCGCACGTCGTCGGCCATGGCCAGCAGCATTTTGCGCAGGGTTTCGGTCTGGCGCTGTTCGCGTTTGCCGCTGTCGCCGGTGTGATGCCAATCCTGGATCAGCTCCATTTTGGTGACGCCGTCCACCAGTTTGGCGACCCGCGGCCCGAAGTCTTTTTCGATTTGCGCGAGGGTGAGTGCGGTGTCTTCCACCACGTCGTGCAGCACGGCGGCGGCCAGGGTTTCCGCGTCGAGTTGCAAGCCGGCGAGGATGTTGGCTACCGCCAGGGCATGTTGCACGTAGGGTTCACCCGAGGCCCGCAACTGACCGTGATGAGCCTGGTCCGCCACCGCACAGGCCCGCCGCAGCAAAGCCACCTCTTCCGGCGTGCGGTGGCCCTCCAGCGCGGTGAGCCACTGTTCGATATCCAGCAGTTCTTTGCTGGTGGTACCGGTCTTCTTGTCGGTGATGCTGACCATAGATGCTCTTTAAGAGTGTTCAATAATCGGGGAAGTTCGTTGCCGCGTGGAATGTCGGTCACGGTTACCGCCTATTTGATCAAGAGTAACGACCCCGTCCAATTATCCCATGAGAGTGTGCAGCTTTCTGGCTCGCGTCAATCCCGCGCATCCAATACGGCGACCCCCGGTCGCCACGCGGTGGGCGACGGCACCGTCCCGTGTGCGCTTTTTACCCACGTGGCCTTTGCCGATGATCAGTAAATCGCCTTGCTCGGCGGCTTGCAGCAGAGAAGTCCACCACCGGACTGCGAATGACTTGCAGGGCACTGCACAAACGGCCTTGACCGGGGATTTCCACGACCGCCTGCTGGACATGGCCGACGGGGACACACAACACCCGCACCATCCGTTGTTCGCTGAGGTGCAATTCCGCCACGCTCGAAACGACCACTTCGCGGATGAAAGGCAGCCCGGCGAGACGCAGAAGGTTGATGTCTTCCACGAATCACGCCGTGAGCGCGGCGCCGCTGACCGCCGCCAGCTCGGCCGCGGCATCCAGTATGTTCAGGCTAACCGGGCTGGCATCGACGGCGGCGATGATCGCAGTGAAAACGACATCGCGTCCTCAATCATGGGAGTTCGGCACCCCGACCCGGGGCGACGAAAAATTGTCGCAAGTCGGCGAAGTCATGCAGACGCGCGCGCACCCGACCGTTGAACGTAGCCTCGGGGAAATTGCCTTGCGCATCCGTCTCGCCGGCAACCAGCCCGGTGAGCAGGCTGAGGCCTTGGTCGATGTGGGTCACGGGATAGATGTGAAACAGACCCTGTTCTACCGCCTCCACCACGTCGCGACGCAGCATGAGATGGGGGACATTGGCGGCGGGAACCAACACGCCCTGCTCGCCTGTGAGGCCGCGCAGGACGCAGACAGCGAAGAAACCTTCGATTTTTTCGTTGACGGCGCCGATGGCCTGCACCTCGCCTTGCTGATTGACCGAGCCGGTGACCGCGAGGCTTTGTTTGAGGGGCGTTTGCGCAAGGGCGGACAGCAAGGCATACAGTTCCGCGGACGAGGCGCTATCGCCCTCCACTTCGCTGTAGGATTGTTCGAACACCAAGGTGGCGGCCAAGGACAACGGGAGATCGGCCGCATAACGGCTGCCGAGAAAGCCGGCGAGAATGAGCACGCCTTTGGAGTGGATGGGTCCGCCCAGCTCCACCTCGCGCTCGATGTCGATCAGCTCCCCCTCTCCCAGCCGCACGCGGGCGGTGATGCGGTGGGGCACGCCGAAGCTGTATCCGCCCAGCCCGACCACGGACAGGCCGTTGATTTGGCCGACCGCCTCTCCCTGCGTGGTGATCAAGGTAGTACCGCGGCGGATCGATTCCAGCAAGCGTTCCTGCACGCGGCTGGCGCGGCGGATCTGCGCGTCGATGGCCTGCTGCACATGGGCGGCGGACACGGTCTCCGCAGCCGCGGCGAAATGGGCGGATTCACACAACACGTCGGCGATGCTGCGTAAATGGGTGGTGAGTTTTTCGGTATCGCCGCTGAGCCGGCCGGCGTGTTCGATCAGCCTGGCCACCGCATCGCGCTGGAAGGGCCGCAGTTGATGCTTGCGCGCGATGGTGGCGATCAGCTGAGCGTAGAGCGTCTCGCTTTGTGAGTCACGCCCCAGTTCCTCCTCGAAATCCGCCGCTACCTTGAACAGGTCGGCGAAGTCAGGATCGTATTCACAGAGCAAGTAATACAGCAGCCGATCGCCCAGCAACACGACTTTCACATTGAGCGGAATGGGTTCGGGCTCCAGGGTCGAGGTGCTCACCAGGCTCAGTAAGCGCTCGACGGATTCGAAGCGCAGCTCGCGGCTGCGCAGCGCCCGTTTCAGTCCCTCCCAGGCGAAAGGCTGGCTGAGCAACTTGTGGGCGTCCAACAACAAATACCCGCCGTTGGCGCGGTGCAGCGCGCCGGCGCGGATCATGGAGAAGTCGGTGACCAGCGCGCCCAGCATCGCCACGTATTCTAAACGTCCCACCAGATTTTGGTGACTGGGGTTGTCTTCGTAATGGATGGGCACGCCGGTACTGCTGCTGCGATCCACCACAACGTTGACCACATAGCGGCGGAACGACGGGCTCTGGCCGTCGGGCATGGCGAACAAGGTGGGCGCGGCTTCTTCCTGTTGGCGGAAGTCGTCGATGTGGCTAATGATGTCTTCCTCCACCGCCTTCAAATACGCCAATACCTTGGCCTGCTCCGCGTATTTGCCGCGCAGAGCGTCCACTTGATGGCCGGCGGCGGTAATAGCCATTTCTCGGTTCAGCGCCTTGAGTTTTTCACGAACTTCCTTCCGCCATTGCGGCACCTGACGCAGCACCTCTTTCAAACGCGCCTGAAATTCCTCCACTGCGGCGGAGAGTCGCTTTTGTTCTTCTTCCGGCAAGGCTTCGAATTCCTCGGAACTCAAGACCTCGCCGTTCCGGGTGGGCGCCAGCGCGAAACCCGACGGGGTGCGGATCAGGTCGGTGTTGTGCTCGCGGGCCTGGACTTGAATGGCAGCAAACGCCTCGTCCTGCCGTTCTTTGAATTCTTCATTGATTTCTTGGGCCCGGCTGCGGTACTCCTCGCTTTCGAAGAGCGAGGGGATGGCCGCGCGCAAATCGTCGATGAGCTGCGCCATATCGTCGCGCAAGATACGCCCCATGCCGGGCGGCAACTCGAGGGCACCAGGGCGTTGCGGGTCATCGAAGTTGTAAACGTAACACCAGTCCGGCGGAGATGGCTGGTAGCGGCTGTGCTCAGTGAGCAACTGGGTGGTGACGCTGTGTTTGCCGAGGCCCGCGGGCCCCAAGGCATAGATGTTGTAACCGGTGTTGCCGATGCCGATGCCGAAACGGATGGCCTCCAGCGCGCGGCTCTGGCCGATGATCTCTTGCAGGTCGGGAAGTTCGGCGGTGGTCTCAAAGCGCAGTTGATCCGGATCACAGCGCCGGCAAAGCTGCTCGGGCCTGAGCTCCCTGGTCTCGTTCATCACTCCCCCTCATGGAGCGCCGCCGAGTATGGGGCGATAGATTGGGATTGTTTACTACCCGTAAACGACCGCCTGCCGTGGCGTAACGCTTATAGCGGGACTTATTAACGGCTGCCGATCAAGGCCGAGATCAGGCGGTCTTCCAATTCGATGCGATCAGCCAGTTGCTCGCCCAGCATAGACAGGTCTTTGTCCAACGCCGTGAGAACTTCGCAGTGATCTTCGCAATCGTATTTGTCATTGAAATCGAGGGTGAGACGGGTGATTTCGAGGATGCGCGGATAAATCTCTTCTGAGATCGCCACCACCGCCGCCCGCCGTTCGCGGTTTTCGGCGAAGTGACGGTAGAGCTGAAAGTGGGCCTGGGCGGTGTAATCTACCAAAGACTGGCAAAACCGCTGAATGAGAGCGGGAACTTTGGCATCCCCTTTAAAAGGGCGTTTACCAATCAACTCGCCGTACTGGGAAAGCATCTCTGTACGGGCATCCACCAACTTACCAATCAGATTGGAAGAGCGGACCCGACGTTCTCCGCCGATTTTTTGTTCTTGTAACATGGTGCATAACCCTCCAGCGAACAGTTGATGAACCATTCTAGCAGGAAGTTTATGAATCTATCATCCATATTATGGGGTGAAAACCTTGGCTTTCACTTGTCTCGTGCTACCGAACGGCAATTGCCACCGTCCGGTGATGTCCGGGCGGTGGCGATAAGTGAGAATCGTCGCCGGGGGCGGTTTTTCTAAGAATCTTTCAGACGCTCAAACCAGTAGCTGGCCTGCTGGTTATCGCGCGGCAGCCCGAACCAGCCTTCTTGATAACCCACCGCCAAGAACTCCTGGGCTTCTTTCGAACCATTGGTCGCGGCACGCTGATACCATACCACGGCCTGCTGTTCGCTACGTTTGACGCCCAAGCCACCGTGGTACATCAGGGCCAGATTGAATTGAGCCTGAGCATTACCCTGCTCCGCCAGCGGAATAAATAAATTCAGCGCCTGGTCATAATTACCCCTTTCGGCGGCAGCAAAGGCGTCTGTATACGAATCGGCTTGCACGGTAGTGACGGCTACGGCCCCCAGCAAGATTCCCAAGACCGCGAAAGTTCTTTTTCCCATAACTTACACCTCTGCTTAAAATCAACCCATGCCTCGCTATCGGCCGGGAGTGATCTCTTAAACAGGGTAAGTTGGCGAAATTGTGATGACCCTCACAAGTCGAAAAGGTTTTAAATTTCTCAACCGATTAATAAATAAACGCCGACAATAGCCAGAAATATCGAAAAAATATAATTCAAAGCCACCATGGATACCTGGTGTGCTAGCCTCACACCCCAAGGCGCCGCCAACAGACTCGCCATACCGATACCCAAAGCTGCGGGCCAATGGATGCAGCCAGTGATAAACCCATCCAGCCCAGGGTGTAAGAGGGTGAAACCCAGGGTGCCGCCCAGTGCGATAGGCAAACCGCAGGCCGAGGAAGTGGCCACCGCCTGCTGGAGGGGTAAGTGGCACCAGCGTAAAAAAGGCACGGTCATCGTGCCGCCGCCGATCCCGACAATGGCGGATATATGCCCGATCAGCATGCCTACCCCCAATAAACCCAAGCCGCCGGGGAGGGCCCCCGCTGCGGGCTGAGAGCGGAACGCCATGTGCGCGGCGACACCGAGCGCGAACACACCGTAACAATTTCGCAGTATGTCGGCTGGCAGGGCGTCCGCTACCGCTGCGCCGGCGAAAGCGCCGATCGCCAAACCGCCGGCCATGCGCGAGACTATCGGCCACGATACCGCACCACGCCGGTGATGGCTGTAAGTCGCCACAGCGGCCGTCATTATGACCGTGGCCAATGACGTGGCGACCGCCACATGTATCGAACTGACCGAGGGTCCAGCTTGGTAGGGCAAAATAAACAACAAGGCGGGGACGATGATCAGCCCGCCACCGATACCCAGCAGGCCTGCCAGCACACCACTGAGCAAACCCACGACCGGATACGCGAGAAAAATGTACTCCACAGGCGGCTTATTTGAATGAGGGTGATAAGCGCTCAGTATGTCCGATCGGGTTTTTCAATACAAAGTAAATATCGGTTGCGCACGGGCTGCCGGACGAAGTGGCCGTCCCGACCGACAGGATGCTCTTTAAGGATCCGCCGATCAGGAAAACCACCGTTTGAAACACTATTCGACTTTAATGGAACGGCGTTTCGAAGAAGGGGTCTTGGGTATCGTCAACTCCAACACACCATCTTTGAACATGGCCTTGGCATTGTCGCCGTCCACTTCTGCGGGAAGCGTCAGGCTGCGGGAAATCTCCCCTTGATAAATTTCCTTGCGATAATACTCCCCTTCTTCCTTGGTTTCCTCGCGCCGGCTATTGCCACGGATAGTCAGCACATTGCCGTTGATAGAAACCTCGATATCGTCTTTATTCACGCCGGGCATTTCCGCGCGGACGATAACTTGAGCATCACGCTCAATCATATCCACCGAAGGCAGTTTTTCCTGCAAACGGGGCATCGCCTCAGCCCACCGCGGCCAGCCCATACGGGTCAAACGTGACCAATTGGCTGGGAAAAAAGCGTCGAACAATCTATCCATTTCGTCAAAGGGTGTCAGCGGCGCACCGCGGCCAGGCGTCAGTTCGGATGAGGTTTTTTGGGTAACGGGTGATTTGTTGGCGGTCATATTTGCTTCCTCCATGATTAAAGTGGGGCGCTAATTCAACATCTCAAGTATAGGTTAAATTAGGCCAATTTTTCCAATTGCGCAATTGGCTTGAAGGGCATCCGATGACGAGAGGCTGGTGCGTTATCCTCCAATGGCGCTAGCATAGACTGCGGATTTCTGCCGTGGCAGCAGCAAACATGGAGGGCAGGTCATGATACCGGAAGACAACCCATATCAGCCCGCCGTGGGGGATTGGTATAAAAACTCCCTCGGCCAAACTTTTGAGGTGGTCGCCATCGATGAGGATGAAGAAACGGTGGAAGTACAGTTCTACGACGGCGAAGTAGAGGAATACGAGATGGAGACGTGGCGCATGCTGGAAATTATACCGGCGGTAGCGCCTAAAGACTGGTCGGCACCTTACGATGATATCGACAAGGACGACCTCGGTTACCACGATGCGGCGGTACGGCCGGCTGACTGGTCAAATCCATTGGACGATGTGGATCGTCTCGAATAAGCCTTGATACACCATCGACCCGCGACATACCTGCCGCATCAACGAGGGAAGGTTATCACCACCACTTCGGAGGCGAGCCGGGATGCGGCACGCTGTGACAACGTTCGCAGGCCCATAAAGCGAAAGAGACTTTATCGTGGCAACGGCCGCAATATTCGCCCTTCAAAATCTTTTCCATGCTGACGGGATTGGCGCCGGCCTTGGGTATGAATATTTCCGAGTGGCAATTTTTGCAGGCCAACCAACGGGTGTGGGCGAGATGCGGAAAACGCACATGAGGCATCTGCGCGGTATTTTTCATGATGATGTCGAGGTCCAACTCTTTCAGCTCCTCGCCCTCACCGCTGTCGCCGGTGAGAAATTTGCGGGGGGTGATGACGCCTTGATTCAAGGATTCCACCCACTGCACTTCACCGCGGCGATCCTTGGGGAACGTGGCCATGGATTCCTCGGGATTTTGCAGCGAAGGCAACGCGGGATTTTCCGGGTCGTGAACACCGTCGGCGGTAAGCGGGGTCAGCGGCGGCGCGACTTCCGGTTTCTGTGCGAAGGCCAAACCTGCAATCACAGTGCAGAGCAACGCGATCAATATGCCACGCGTCCGTTTATGACTATTTTTCATGATCTCGCATCCAGATTTTATGTCGGCGCCAAGATACTCGGTGGCGTAAGGTCGTTGATCCAGCTACCACAGCAGTCGGCCCGTCATGAAAAAACTTTACGCAAGACGTGGCGTTCGACCAGCAAAGCCTTCTTGAAAGCAGACCACATTAAACCACCTCAACCATGCCAAATACAAACTCAATCGCCTTGAACACCATCGGCGTCATTCGTTACTCACGGCTAAGCACCGGTCTTCTGTTGATTTCTCTCTCACTGGCGGGCTGCGCAATTCAAAGGCCACTAACGGTTACCGACCGGACCGACGCACGATACAACTGCCGCGGGTTATTCGCGCAATTCGACCAACTTACGACGCGGCTCCAGGCGCGTGATTTTCAGACGGTATCGGTCCACGGCTTTCCGTACTTACGGGTTGACCGCTTGCTCGCTACACTGGCGCCGGATAGCCACGATGAGAGTAAATTCGCGGCGTGGGTTAACCATCTGCGCGAATTGGATCAAAGCGCTCGGCGTTTTGAATACGCCAATCTGCCCGCCGCGGCGCGCAATAAGCTTGAGCAAGGCACGCCGGGGCGTGGCGATGTCTTGAATGACATCGCCCAGTGCGGTGAGTCATTACGCCTGGCCGATCTAAAGACCGATGAGTCGCGGCAAACGCTAGTGCGTCAGGCCAAGGTGCCGGACAACTATCGGACCGCGCAACGGGTAATAGGACTTTATCCACTCAGCGCGCTGGTGGTGCGCGCCTCTGTCAGCCACTGGCAACGGAGCGTGCGTCGTTTATTCGCGGACAGCGCCGCCGGCAAACCACCTCCCCTCGGCGTCTGGCTGCGTTATCGTCCACCCGGATCGCCGCCGGTTTCCGAGAGTGAGGTGGCGGATATTCTGCGGATTAGCACCGATCCATTAGGTATACCCATACCCACGGCCGCGCAATTGGCGGCCTTGCTCACCCGGCACGCTCCGGTCTGGGAGTTGGACAGCGTGGATGATAACGACCGGCCGGGACGGCCTTATTGGGGAACCCAACCCTGGCCGCAGGTCGACGTGACCCAGCCGGTGATTTATACCCATGTTTCTTACACGCGCTTCGGCGGCCACGTGTTATTACAGCTCAATTACACCTTATGGTTCGCCGCGCGGACCGCCGAGAACCGGCTGGATATATTAGCGGGCAGGCTCGACGGCATTCATTGGCGGGTCACACTCGGCGCTGACGGTCGTCCGTTATTATATGACAGCATTCATCCTTGCGGCTGCTACCACCTGTTTTTCCCCGGCGGGTCATTACGGCCGATCGAACGGCCGGGGCTTTATCATGAACCGATCTTGGTAGCGCAAACCGCGCCCTCGTTAAGCGTAACGCAACGGCTGCGGATTCGTGTCAGCGCCCGCTCGCATTATATTCAACAAATACTTGTCGATGATCAGGCCGAATCTGGCAAGCTCTATCAGTTCGCGTCTTATGACATGCTGCGATCGCTGCCGATTGGCTCAGGCGATGAACATCGCAGCCTATTCGCCGCGCAGGGGCTGGTGCCCGGCACGCAACGCGGGGAACGTTGGCTATTGTGGCCGATGGGCATTCCCAGCCCAGGCGCGATGCGGCAATGGGGTACTCATGCCACGGCTTTCGTGGGGCGCCGCCATTTCGATGAAGCTTTCCTTATCGACCGAAACTTCTCCGCAGTTTCCGTCTCCAACCCATAAAGCAAACTTATATTTCAAGATTTGGCGGTCCATGCCGAAAAATGAAATATAAGGCAATATCCGCATTGAGCATCGATTGCTCGGACATGGACATGTCGATCCTGTGCAACGGCTGTAGGCAGTTAAGCCAACTGAGGGCTCGATATGAATCTCGAAGAATTCCGTGATTCGCTAGAAATAGCCAAAGAGAGTGAGCTGATCCACTATGTGCAGCATTGCGTGTGCATGTCGATGGCTCATATGAGCAATCCCCGCGCTGATTCCCACACCATGCTGGATCTGGTCTATGCGGAATGCGCTCGGCGCGGCAAGGAACGGCTTTACGACAAAGCCTATGAAACGGTGTGCCGCAAACCGGATATGTGCAAACTCTTTCTGGCGTGACCTGATATTGAAATTCCCGCGGCTTGCCGCGGGGTCTACTAGAATAGTGCCTCCAGTATCCGGAAAGCCGGCAGACAGCCGCGTTACGGCGTTGGATCGCTGTCGTCTTTCTTAAAATGTTTTTCCCACCAGGTCATCGCGGCCTCATTGGCCTCTTCGATCTGCTCGGGGCTCATCCGCGTGCTGAGTTTCAGGCGCGGGTCGTCCATGGCGAGTGTCTCGCCATCTTTCCAGACGCCGGCGATGGCATACCAGGTATAGGCCTTGACATTATCCTGCGGCACGCCCTGCCCCGTTTCATATAGATGAGCGAGCTTGCGCTGCGACAATTCATGGTTGCCTTCGGCGGCCCGGCCATACCACTGCGCGGCGCTGGCGTAATTACGCTGAGTGCCCAAGCCTTCTTCATACATCAAGCCTAAATTGGCCTGGGCATAAACGTCACCTTGTTCGGCGGCCTTTTTGAACCAGGTCATTGCTTCCTGGTAATTCTGCGGGATACCGTGGCCGTTTTTATACAGCAGGGCCAGATTGGTTTGCGCATTGACGTGACCCTGCGCGGCGGCGGCCTTGTACCAACGCACCGCCTTCTCGGCATCGTGTCCTACCCCCAGTCCATCCCGATATAAATAAGCCAGCAAGGCCTGGGCGACCGCATCGCCTTTTTCCGCCGCCTGGCTCAGCCAATCTCGGGCCTGCTGATAGTCGCGCGAAATGCGTTTGCCCAGCACATAAGCCATTCCCAGTTCCGATTGAGCGGCGACATCACCTTTACGCGCATGCTGCTCCAAACGCTGTAATTCTGGCGGCAGAGGTTCCGCCGCGTTGACGTCGCTGGTAGCCGACATTGCCGCCGCGGACCACGCCAACAACAGCCCGATTATGGCGACACTGATCATTTTTGACATAAAAACCTCGGAGGGAATATTACAATATTGGACTCGACCATGAGCCAGGCAGCGTCCAACTTTTTCCAGCGGCCCGGCGCATCGTCCCAAGTGTCACGGCATGCAGCCTAAAACCTAAAGCTCGCCGTCTTCGTCATCTGGGTCCGCAACAGACCATTCATCGGGCGGATCGATGGATACCAACTCACTGGCGAACCAATCATCGATCTCCATAGCATCAACCTCGCCATCGTCGAATTGAACCTCGACTATACCGCCGATCTCATCATATACCACTACTTGAAACTCATGATCGGTATCCGCATCGCGATACCAATTACCCAACACGGGCTCGTCATGCACCGCCACGACCGTCGTCCTCCTAGTCCGCTATCGGCCAAAAAACGCCGCCCCTAGTTTGACCTCGGAAAATATGAACTGCAAGCCGCCTGCGTGGCCTCTACAGTCAATCGGGGAGCAGGTATGATGGCTATGGAAGAATTCACGGCCGACAGGCGAAGGATGACTATGCGGCGAGTATTATGCACTCTCGTAATGGCGAGCTTAACGCCCTGGCTGGTCCAGGCCGGCGAGGTCATCCATCATGACTTGCGGGTCCGATTGCAGCCGGAAGCCGGCCGCATCATCGTCACCGATGTAATCAAGATACCGGCCGCGGCCCGGCCGGAGTGGCGTTTTTATCTACACCCCGACTTGAAAATCACCCAGGCCGATCCGCCGTTGCGGGCCCTTGCCACCGACCCCGCTGCAAGCCCTGGCCCGGCCGCTTATGTTTTGGAACATGCGCCGCGGCAAGGCCATATCACGGTCAGTTACCAAGGCAAAATCGCCCATCCCTTGCAGGAGAGGGAATCCGGTCTCGGCCGCAGCCAGGCGGATACCCGCGGATTCATCACGGCCGACGGTGTCTACTTGGATGGCAACAGTCATTGGTATCCCCAGTTGGGAGACGAACGGGTAAGCTTTTCGCTCGACGTCCAACTGCCTGCCGCCTGGTCCGCGGTCAGCCAGGGCGCGCGTATTTCACCAACGGTAGAACAAGACGGTAACTCTGTTCGTTGGCAAGAAAGCCATCCACAGCAAGAAATATATTTAATCGCCGCGCGCTTCCATGAATATCAACAAACCGTGGGTGCGGTGAACACCCTGGTGCTGCTGCGCCAAGCCGATGCCGGGCTGGCGGAAAAATACTTGGCCGCCATGACCGAATATCTCGACCTCTACTCGCGGCTGATCACGCCCTACCCCTACGCCAAATTCGCGCTGGTGGAAAATAACTGGGAATC
>JAHFRV010000073.1 GCA_023266095.1 Gammaproteobacteria bacterium
GCAGCGGCGGGCTTACGGCTACCGCGATGAGGAGTATCTCAAGTTGAAAATCATCGCTGCCTTCTTGCCGCCACTACCGAAATTCACGAAAAATGACCCACACTAATCCGCGTAGACCCTGTTTTTTTATCATCATTACTGAATCCACTTATTGCGTATGTAGGACGCACTCCCAGTCCGCACGAGGCAGGCAGGCCCCGCATATCTATCGCCGATATGAAGGCCGCCGCACCTACGATGTACCAGGTTTTGCTTGCCTAGGCTCAGAGCTTGGCCAGCCGCACTTCCGTCGATTTGAATACAGTAAGGACCTCGGACCCCACTTTCATATCGAGATCCTTGATCGAACGCGAGGTCACCACCGAGGTTACGATGCCGGCCGCGGTTTCGACATCGACCTCCGACACCACGGGACCGGCGATGATTTCCTTGATCTTGCCCCGGAACTGATTGCGGGCATTGATGGCTACTATGGACCGTGACATGTCGTTCTCCTCAGGTTGGTACGTATTTCGACGCTTGCTGTCATGAAACTCCGCGGCTGTTTACCGGTCCGGCGTATAAATCCGATCGAACACGCCCTCGTCGGCGAAATGGGTCTTCTGCGCCTTCTGCCAGCCGCCGAAGACCTCGTCGATGGTGAACAGATTCACCTTGGGGAATTGCCGGGCGTATTTCGCGGCCACCGCCTCCAGGCGCGGGCGGTAGTAATTCTTGGCGGCGATCTCCTGGCCTGTGGGCGTGTACAAATATTCCAGATAGGCCTGGGCGGCGGCGCGGGTGCCGTGTTTGTCCGCGTTTTTGTCTATCAGCGTGACCGGCGGTTCGGCGAGGATGCTGACGGACGGCACCACGATCTGCACCTTGCCTTCGCCGAATTCCTTGGCCGCCAAAAAGGCCTCGTTTTCCCAAGTCACCAGCACGTCGCCGATGCCGCGCTGCACGAAGGTGGTGGTGGAACCGCGCGCGCCGGAGTCCAGCACTGGCACGTTCTTGTAGAGCTTGGCGACGAAGTCCTGGGCGGTCTGTTGGTTGCCGCCCGGCTTTTTCAATGCGTATCCCCAGGCCGCCAGGTAATTCCAGCGCGCGCCGCCCGAGGTTTTGGGATTGGGGGTGATGACCGAGAGGCCGGGCTTGACCAGATCGTTCCAATCTTTGATCCCTTTGGGATTACCCTGGCGCACCAGAAACACGATGGTGGACGTGTATGGCGAGCTGTTGTTGGGCAGGCGTTTTTGCCAGTCGGCGGGCAGGAGTTTGGCCTTTTCGGCGATGGCGTCGATGTCGTAGGCCAGCGCCAGCGTGACGACGTCCGCCCCCAGCCCGTCGATCACCGCACGTGCCTGTTTACCGGCCCCGCCGTGGGACTGCTTGATCGCGACCTTGTCGCCGGTCTTGTTCTTCCAGTATTCAGCAAAGGCCTTGTTGAAGTCCTGATAGAGCTCGCGGGTGGGGTCATAAGAGACGTTGAGCAATTCAACGTCCTTGGCCAGTGCGCTGGTGGCAATGCCCGTTAGCAGTACTACACCGGCCAGCAGTTTGACGGCATGTTTCATGATTCTTCGGCTCCGCTTAAATTTAAAATGGGTTAAAGCTTAATGATGGCGCCCAACGAGATCGCGCTCACGGCGTCACCGTCATTGGCGGTGGCGATGGTCAGATTGTCGCTGCGTCCCTCGCGAAAAGGCCTCAAGCCGCAGCCGGGATCGTTGTCGATCGCCGCATAGTCGGCATACAAGATGACGCCTTTCCGCAAAGTGTATTCGGTGCCGACCAGCCAGCGGGGTTGCGTCTTTATTGACGACATCGCCGAATATCTGAATGTCGCCTTTAACGCCGAGCCGGTTCCAATTGCTGGAAATCTTGAGGGCGCTGTCGCCAGCGTTGTCGAGTTGGTCGACCGATAGCTGGCGTTGTCCGTAGAGGGCGGAAACGGCAGGTACGGTTTGTGAAAGGAGACCTCCCGCCAAGCCGGCGGTGAGCGTCAAGCTACGATGGGTGCTTTCCATTTTTCTACCTCATCAATTGAGCTGTGGTACGAACCTCCGGTCGTCCGGTCAGTTGCTAAGGTGATGGTTAAGTGTCTGGTTGACTCTTCATGCGCGGTCCCCGGGACGACGCGCGATGGTCGATACATTTAAACAGAATAAAATATTTGCTCGATGGCCCCCTCAGCGCTGGGCCGGTGTTTCGAACCGCATTTTTTCCCTTCTTTCGATTTGCACCACCTTGCCATCGTGGACCACGACCTCTACCGAGCCGTAACGCAAATCCTTGATGACTTCCAAGACCCTTTGCAGGGTTCGCTCATCCGGGCCGTTCGACGCCGGGGGCGCACTTGTGTGAACCATGGTTGTTTCTACCTTTCGGAACGTGGTGCCGTTGCGCCGGGCTATTCAGAAAACCTTGGTATCGTCAGACGGAGGCCATCCTAGCAAGTCGATATATAATTTAAAAACAATATTAAATTATATTTTTAGAATCTATGATTCTATACAGCATCGACGATGACGGCATGCGGCAGGGTTTGTGCGAGACCAGCGGCGTGCCTCTGGTTTGGAGAGGGCACGCGAAGGCTGCTTTAAAATGATTGAGCGAAAGTATTTTCGCGAAACAGGGTTGTTTCCAATAACGGGACGTGGTCCCGCTATGTGTAGGCAGGCATGTTTAACTTTGCCTCATGATTTTTTTCGCCAACACCAGGTCGAGCGTATAGCGCACCCCGAAGCCGGTGGTGGCGGTGGGGATGTGGGCGAGGCCGCCTTTATGGCTGGCGCTCGCCAGGTCGAGGTGCAGCCAGGGGATTTTTTCGTCGACAAAACGGTTTAAAAAACGCGCGGCGAGGATGTGGTCGGCCTCGCCTTCCAGGGTGCATTGCTTGACGTCGGCGATATCGCTTTCCAGGGCCTTGTCGTAATCGCTGTCGGTGGGGAAAGGCCACACTCGTTCGCCGGAATCCACGCCGGCGCCGATGATGTTATTGATGAGTCCGGCGCGGTTAGTGAAGGCGCCGCTGTAGCCGGTGCCCAGCGCGTAGATACAAGTACCGGTGAGCGTTGCATAGTCGATGATGAAGGCGGGTTGCGCCCGGCACGCCAGTGCCAGGGTATCGGCCAGCACCATACGACCCTCGGCGTCGGTGTGCACTACTTCGATGGTGGTGCCGTTGAGGGCGGTGACCACGTCGTTCTGTTTATAGGCCAGCGGGCTGATCATGTTTTGCGCCAGCGCCAGCCAACAGTCCACGGGAAAATCCACTTTGAGCCGGCTCAGCGCCAGCAACGTGCCGAGGGCGACGGCGCTGCCCGCCATGTCTTCGTGCATGCCCTGCATGCTTTTCGCGGGTTTGAGGTTGTGGCCGCCGGTGTCGAAGCAAATGCCTTTGCCCACCAGCGCCAGTGCCGGCTTTTTGCTGTTGCCTTTCGGTTCATAACGCAGATGGACGATCCCGTCGTCCTGCGCCGCGCTGCCTTGTGCGACGGCGAGGAAGGCGCCGGCCTTCATGCGCCGCAGTGTTTTAATGTCGAAAAACTTCATCCGCCAGCCGTGTTCCCTGGCCAGTTCGGCGACACGCTCCCGGTAGCGCGCCGGGGTGAGTTCGTTGGGCGGCAGCACGGTGAGGGCGCGGGCGAGGTGGTTGCCTTCCGCTTCGGCGACGGTGCCCGCCAAGTCGAGTCCGGCCGGGCTGGCGAAAATCTCGATAGTTTTGAGCGGCCGCTGCGGTTTTTGGTCGCTTTTATAACTGGGCAGCGGCCGGGCCTTGGCCAGCAGCGCCGCTGTCACCGCCTCGATCAGTCGCGCCGCGGTCGCTGTGTCGAAGCCGGCGGTGACGATGGCCACCTTGGCGGGCGACAGTTCGCGTTGCCAGTGGGCGGCCGCCAGCTTGCGGGCAAGAGTCAGTGTGTCAAACGGCGAAAGGTCGGGAGCGATACGCGCCAGGCTGACCCGGGTGTCGCGGTTATTGGGCAATTCGGTGGAGTAGGGGGCATGATCGTCGGCGCTTTGTTTCTCGACGCGGCGCTGCAACACTTCTTTATAAGGGAAGTCGGGCCAAGTGCTGCGGGGAATAAGTATGATGAGGTGGTCCTGACCGTCGATATCCTGGGCTGTGGCTGGGTTTTTGTTTTGTTTTATAGCGACTTTCATTTCCTGCGCACCCTCCCGGCTGGTGCTTTTGCTTGACCTGCTAACACAAAAACCCGATCATACCGCGTTTCCGCAGCCGGGGGGTATCCGAGGGATGACCGGCGGGAATGTGGGGCGCCGCCGGCTAGGCCGCTTTGCCACAACAAAATGTTTTCCAAAGACTAACGCTAAGGATTCCCATGAACGCCGCTGACAAGAAACGGCTCCTGCGCGAGATGCTTTTCGCGCGACGTTTTGAGGAGCGCTGCTACGAGGCCTACGTGGAGCGCAAAATTGGTGGATTTCTCCATCTCTATCCGGGCGAAGAGGCCTGTGCCTTCGGGGTGTTGGAGGCCGCCCGGCCCGGCCACGATTATGTGATCACCGGTTACCGCGATCACGTGCACGCCATCAAGTGCGGCGCCGATCCCAAAGAAGTGATGGCCGAACTGTTCGGCAAAGAGACCGGCTCCAGTAGGGGCCGCGGTGGCTCCATGCACATCTTCGATGTGAAGCACCGCTTCATGGGCGGTTACGCCCTGGTGGGTGGTCCTTTCCCGTTGGCGGTGGGCATGGCCAAGGGCATCAAGATGAAGGGTGGCGACGAAATCTCGATTTGTTTCCTGGGCGACGCCGCCAACAATCAAGGCACCTTCCACGAATCGCTGAACATGGCGGCGCTGTGGGAACTGCCGGTGTTGTTCGTCTGTGAAAACAATTTGTACGGCATCGGCACGCGCATCGACCGCTCCACGGCGGTGATCGAGCAATACAAACGGGTGTGCGGTTACAACATTCCCTCCGCGCAAGTCGACGGCCAGGATATCGAACAGGTGTATGCCGCGGCTAAGATCGCCGTCGATCACGTGCGTTCCGGCAAAGGGCCGTACTTCCTGGAATTGATGACCTACCGTTACCGTGGCCACTCCATGTCCGACTCCAACGCCTACCGCGCCAAGGAAGAAGAGCGCATGTGGGGCAAGCGCGATCCCATCATCATCCTGCGCGACCGCCTGATAGAGGCCGGTGAGCTCAGCATGGATGATTACAAAAAGATGGACGACGAGGTGCTCGATCACATCGAAAACGAGATCATCAAGTTCGCCGAGGAATCACCGGAGCCCAAGCTTGAGGAATTGGAAAAATATGTGCTGGCGGAGAACGATCCGTACGTACGCGGGGGAATGCATTAATGGCCGTCATGATGTATTGGGAGGCGATCCGCCGCGCTCACGATGAAGAGATGGCGCGCGATCCGCTGGTGATTTGCATGGGCGAAGACATCGGCGTGGTCGGCGGTACCTATAAAGCCACGCAAGGTCTGTACGACAAATACGGCCCCGATCGCGTAATCGACACGCCGATCTCGGAGAACAGCTACACCGGCCTCGGCATCGGCGCCTCGTTTCTCGGCATCCGCCCCATCATCGAGATCATGTCGGTGAACTTCGCCTGGCTGGCCACCGATCAAATCTTCAACAGCGCAGCCAAAGTACGCTACATGTCCGGCGGCCAGCTCACCGCGCCGGTGGTGATCCGCTCGCCGGGCGGCACGGCCCATCAGCTCGGTGCGCAGCACTCGGCGCGCATGGAAAAGGTGTTCATGGGCATCGCCGGTCTGCGGGTGGTGACGCCGTCCAGCCCGAAGCAAGCTTACGGTTTGCTGAAGTCCGCGGTGCGTTGCAACGATCCGGTGTTCATCAACGAACATGAACTCATGTACAACATGAAGGGTGAAGTGCCCGACGCGGAATACTTCCATCCGCTGGAAGGCTCCGAGGTCACCCGCGCCGGTAAAGACATAACCCTGTTCGGTTACAACATTTCGGTGCATTGGTGCGTGCAAGCGGCGGAGCAACTCGCGAAGGAAGGCATCGATTGCGAAGTGATCGACCTCTACTCCTTGAGCCCGCTCGACCGCGCCGGCATCAAGAAGTCGGTGAGTAAGACCCACCGCGCGGTGATCGTCGAAGAGGCCGAAGCGGCGGTGGGGGTGGGTTCGGAAGTGATGGCCATCATCAACGAAGAGTGTTTCTTCGAGCTGGACGCCGCGCCCGTGCGCGTCTCGGCGGTGAACGTGCCCATCCCCTACAACCATCACTTGGAAAAGGCCGCCATCCCCAACGCCAAAAAGGTCGTCGAGGCGGCGCGCGAGATGGTGGGAAAATAAAAATGTAGGGTGGGTTAGGCGCGTCTTCGCGCCGTAACCCACCAAGCCGCGCCGTCAGGCGCACCTTTAAGATATTAAGGAGTCGCTACGCGACGGTCGGTGGGTTACGGCGTAACAATCCGCCTAACCCACCCTACCTATACCACTTCAGTTTTTATCAGGGACAGTCATGGCCGAACCCTACCTAATCAAAATGCCCCAGCTCTCCGACACCATGACCGAAGGCGTCATCGTCAGCTGGGAAAAGAAAATCGGCGATAAGATCGAACGCGGCGATATCGTTGCTACGGTCGAGACCGACAAGGCGGTGATGGACGTCGAGGTCTTCCGTGCCGGTTATCTCTCCGGCCCGATGCTGCCCGCCGACAGCACCGTGCCGGTGGGTGAAGCGATTGCCTATCTGGTCGAAAGCGTCGATGACGTGCAGCACGGCGACGCCGCGCCCGCCAAGAAAGAAGCTGCATCGGCGCAGCAGCCCGCGCCGCGCCAGCCCGATCGCGAAGAGATTCAGCGTGAAGCCGGGCCGGTGCACGAAGCGACCGAATCGCACGACACGCCTGCCGCCGCCGAGTCGCATGACGAGCACGCCTCCATCGCCGTCGAACCCGCGGCCCCCGCCGGCGCGACCTACACCATCAAAATGCCGCAGCTCTCCGACACCATGACCGAAGGTCTGGTGGTGAGCTGGGAAAAAAATCTCGGCGATAAAATTTCGCGCGGCGACATCGTCGCCACCGTCGAGACCGACAAGGCGGTGATGGACGTCGAGGTATTCCGCGAAGGTTATCTCTCCGGCCCGCAGGCCGCGGTCGACAGCGCCGTGCACGTCGGCGGTGTACTCGCCTATTTGGTCGAGTCGCCCGAGCAGGTGCAGAAGGGCAGCCTCGCCGCCGGCGCTGCGTCCGCTAAAAAAGACGCCGTGCCCGCCACCGCCAAAGCCAGCGCCGCCGCGCCGCTGAAGCGCGAAGCCGCGGCCGTCGCGCCGGCGATTTCCGGCGCGGCCAAGCCGGTCGCGCGTCCCGATAACAAACAAGCCACGCCTTACGCACGCAAGCTCGCGGGCGAGCTGCACGTGAATCTCAACAACGTGCGCGGCAGCGGTCCCAACGGTGAAATCACCGCCGACGACGTATTGAAGGCGCAGCCCATACATCGTCCCGCCGCCACTGTCGCGCCCATGCCCGCGCATGCGATGCCCGAAGTGCAAGTGCCCGGCGACGGCCGGCCGATGACCTCGATGGAAAAGGCCGTGAGCCATTCCATGACGGCTTCGCTGACGATGCCGACCTTCCGCGTGTCGGTGAACGCGCAGCCCGGCGCGTTGATAAAGGCCGCGAAGAAGAAAGGCGTGTCGGTGACGGTCGCGATCGCCAAGGCCTGCGCCGAGGCGATCCAAAAACACCCGCGCATGAACGCCTGTTATCAGCCGGTGGACAAGATCGTCGAACGCGCCAACATCGACGTCGGCATGGCGGTCTCCGCCGACGGCGGCGGACTGGTGGTGCCGGTGCTGCGCCACACGGAACAGAAATCGGTCGAAGAGTTGAATGAAGCCTGGGGCGGCCTCGTCGAGCGCGCGCGCAAACGTCGCCTCGCGCCCGAGGAATACGCCAATCCGACCTTCATGGTTTCGAACATGGGCATGCTCGGCGTCAGCTATTTTGACGCGATTCCCACGCCCGGCACGGCCGCGATCCTCGCGATCTCGTCGGCGGGCAAGGACGGCATGCCGCTCACCATCACCGCCGATCACCGCGTCGTGAACGGCGCAGACGTCGCGGTGTTCCTGAATACACTGAAACAGAAGATCGAACAGCCGGAAGAATGGATAGGACCGCTGGGCTCCGCGATACCCGAGGGTGACTGGAATTACGACGTTGTGGTGATCGGCGGCGGACCCGGCGGCGAAGACTGCGCGCGCGATCTCGCCGAACACGGTTTGAAGGTCGCGATGATCAACGACGCGCCGCTGCCCGGCGGCGAATGTCTGTGGCGCGGCTGCATTCCGTCCAAGGCCTGGCGCGCGGCGGCCGATCGCATTCGCGATCGCGTGCACGACGCACACCTCGGCGTCGAGAACACCAGCGATGCGCGCCTCAACTGGGCCAAGCTCGAAGAGACGCGCCGCAAGGTATTGGAGACGCGCGGCGAAATGGCGCTCAAGACCGACACCGGCGTCAAGATTAAAGTCATCCAAGGCTTTGCCTCGTTCGAGACCGACCACCGCGTGTTCGTCGACACCTCGAACAACCAAAGCGAACGTCATGCGCGCGCCGCGCCCGGCGACCGCAGCAAAGGCGAACACATCACCTTCGGCTGCGCGGTCATCGCCACCGGCGCGCCGCCGTTCGTGCCGCCCATCCCCGGCGCGCGCGAAGGCGTGCAGAGCGGCGGCGTGCTCACCTCCGACACCGTGTGGTGGCTGAAAGACGTGCCGAAGACCTTGGCCGTGGTCGGCGGCGGCGCCATCGGCGTCGAGATGGCGCAAATCTTCCAGGACTTCGGCAGCGAGGTCGTGCTGGTGGAAGCGCAGCCGCGCATCCTCGCCGAAGTCGAGCCCGAGGTCGCGAAGAACCTCACGCAGATACTCAACGACGATCCGCGCCTCACCATCCACACCGGCGCCAAGGTGAGCGAGATCAAAGGCACGCCCGGCAAGATGCAGCTCATATTCGAAGACGCCGAAGGCAAGAAGACCACCGTCGCCTGCGACTACGTGATCATGGCCACCGGCAAGCGCCCCGTGCTCGAACCGTTGGAATTGAACAACGCCGGCATCGCGGTGGATAAAGGCGTGATCAAAGCCGACGCGCGCTGCCGCACCAGCGTGCCGCACATCTTCGCGGTGGGTGATGTCATCGGCGGCTATATGCTCGCGCACACCGCGGGGCAACAAGGCCGCGTCGCCGCCGCCAACATCCTCGGCGAAGACATGAAGTACGACCAGGACAAAGACTGCGGCGTCATCTTCACGCGACCCGAAGCCGCCTTCGTCGGCTTGTCAGTGGATCAAGCCAAAGCTCAAGGCATCGACGCCGCGGAAGTGAAAGTGCCCATGGCCATCGATGCAAAAGCCATGATCACCGCCGAGACGCAAGGCCTCATCAAAATCGTCGCCGACAAACAAAGCCACCGCATCGTCGGCGTCCACTTCCTCGCCGACCACGCCGACACCTTGATCGGCGAAGCGGTGATGATGGTCTCCGCCAACATGACCTTGGAACAAGTGGCGCAAGCCATCCATCCGCATCCGACGCAGACGGAGTTGTTCGGAGAGATGGCGCGGAGATTGTTGTCGCGGTTGCGGCGGAGTGAGAAGGCGAAGGCGAAATAGGGCGCCGGTGTGTGGGTGCTGTTCAAAAAAGGCCAGCGAGTTCGCTGGCCTTTTTTGTTTATGGGCGCGTGTGATGAAGCGAGTCTCTTAGGCAAGAGGTGTGATCCCCGAACAGAGCGGCAAGGGATTCTGCCTGGGGTGAGAATGCCTCTGCGTTGCTAACTTGCCGGCAGGCATGTTCTCTTTACCGCGACTAAGTCGGCATCAACTATATCCCCTTCCCCTACGCCGGAGAGGGGTTGGAGAGAGGGGATTATGAATCGATTCAATCACCCCTCCCCACCCCAATTTCCTAGGAAGAGGGCGCAAGCTCAACCAGCTCATTGTGGATGCCTGGCTTGTATGACGAACCCGAGATGGATTCTACTCGTGCAGGGCCGGCAAGCGATCCAAGGGGCTCAACACCGAAACGCCCGGCTTGTTCAGCACATGCGTATAAATCATCGTCGTCGACACATCGGCGTGCCCCAACAACGCCTGAACGGTGCGGATGTCATAACCCGATTCAAGCAAATGGGTGGCGAATGAATGCCGCAAACAATGGCAATTGACCCGCTTGACGATCCTGGCATTGCGCCCCGCCTGCTTGATATGTTTCTGCAAGCCGTTTTCATGGACATGATGGCGCCGAATCTTGCCCGAGCGCGGATCGGCGGACAGTTGCGCGGACGGGAAGACATACTGCCAGCCAAATTCTTTTGCGGCGTTCGGATACTTGCGCGCCAAGGCATCGGGCAAAAACACCTCGCCATAACCCGCCGCGATATCCTTGCTGAGTATAGTCTTTACCCGCTCAAGCTGCCCGCGCAACGGGGCGGTGAGACGTTGCGGCAAAGGCACCACTCTATCCTTACCGCCCTTCGCGTCGCGGATCATAATCTGCTGATAAGCGAAATCGATATCGTACACGCGCAGACGTATGCACTCCATCAAGCGCATGCCACAACCATATAACAGCGTGGCCATCAAGCGCTGGGCCGGATTATCGATGGCGAGCAACAAACGATGAACCTCGTCGCGGCTCAACACCACCGGCAAGCGCCGCGGTTTTTTTGAACGCACAATGGCGCCGAGATTCCCCAAAGGCTGCTCCAGAGTGTGAGTGTAAAAGAATACCAAGGCGTTCAGGGCCTGATTCTGCGTACTGGCCGCCACACCACGCTGCACCACCAAATATTCAAGAAACGCCGCCACCGCCGCGTCACCCAACCTCATCGGATCAGTCATCCCATGAAACCCGATAAACCGCGCCAGCCACGCCGTATAGGCTTGCTCAGTGCGGATCGAATAGTGCCTGACACGTATGGCCGATATCAATTTGTTGAAATGCTCCGGGTATGCCACAGAGACCGACTTGATAAAGGAGATCTCGGAAGTCGACAACGAGGTGCCTGAATTCATTCCCAGGCCCTCCGCCGGCTGGCGGGAATAATCGCGCGCCAGCGTGGCGTGATCGTTGGGCAGCGCGGTGGCCGAGTCCGTCCAGTCGCCCCAGGGAAACGCCTCGGCCCAGGGCGCGCGCACCAACTCGACGAACACAATCCGCAAGGCCTCGACGGCCTGCTTGAACTGCCAATCGGCAATCCCCTTCGTTCTGCCTAAATCATCGAGATAATCGCTAAGAGTCTGCGCGGTGTGGCGAGCCAAGCGCAGACCTGGATGCGCGTGGATGTAGCGCTCGACGTGTTTGACATACCAGCGAACGGACTTGTCCGGGACATTATAGGATTTTGTTTTTGATATATAATTGTCCCAGAAGCGGTCAATGCTCTCCTGCTGCATCGCGTCTATCCTTATTAGAGCTTGATTATGGAGTTTATAGTCGACGGCAGAAATAATTATGGAAGCAGTGGCCGAAAAGTCAAAAAGGGATAGACAGAATCTGCCTAATACCGAAGAATGCAGATTCTGTCTAATACACTGTTAGGCTTTACGCAACGATTAGATAGTGCCTGCTTTTTTCATTGATACGAGAGTTTGTGCGTGACGCTGAACTTCGCTAGCCTTCAATGGGCCGCCGTGCCCCATGTAGAATCTTTCGACGCCAGAATCAACTAAGCGTTGTAGCTGATGGCCCGTGGTGTGTGGATCGTCTTCGAAAGGGGGGCGTTTTGCGTGGTTTGTCCTGATGATTCCTCCCAACAGAATTCCTGACGCAATCAGGTCGCCTACCAATGCATCTTTAGTAGAAAGCACCACCGAGATGGAGCCTGCAGTGTGTCCTGGAGAGTGCTTGACTACTCCAGGTATTCCATACTGCTGCAGGTCTACGACTTCGTCATTTGTCAGCAAAATATCTGGCTCAAATCCAACATAGGGCTCAACCATTAAGCGGGTCTTGATAAACAGACGACCGAACCAGCCGGTTGGGCAAAAGGTCATCGGTGTCTCCCGGCTAAAGTGTTTGGCATCTCCTTCGTGTGCCAAAATCGGAGCGCCCGATAATTCGCGAAGTAGCGCAGCACTGCCGGCGTGATCTACATGGGCATGAGTTACGACGATGACTTTGATGTCTTTGAACGAAAGCTTTTCCTTGGCTAAGACCTTTTCAATTTTGCGCTCAGATCCTGGCAGTCCGGCATCAACAAGAATGCAGCCGTGTGACCCCAATATCAGATGAGCATTTACCAAGCCAAAGGGCAGGATTGGAATACGAATAATTCTAAGTGTGGTCATATTTTGATTCTCTTTGGTTGTTAGAGTGAGTCCCGCAAATCTATTGTGCTATCATGAGATATTGCTTCTGTTTTGACTAGTACGCACCAATTGGTGCTATAGGGTGCAAAAAAGTAACCATCATGAATAAACAATGGCATACGGAAAATCCTCTCAACTGTCCAATGGTGTCGGCGATCAACATAATTGGCGGAAAATGGAAGCCGATCATTCTGCATATGCTGTCCGCAGGAACGATGCGCTTTGGTGAGATCAACCGGAATATTCCACCCGTCAGTCAAAAAATGCTGACACAGCAGTTACGTGAACTGGAGGTCGATGGAATTGTTAAGCGGAAGGTCTATGCTGAAGTGCCGCCGAGAGTGGAATATTCTTTAACTGATCGCGGCGCCACATTGAAACCGATTTTGGATGATTTATACGCGTGGGGGCAGGTTTCATCCGTACCCACCAAAAGCCTAACTCGGCGCTCAACCGGACCTGCGCGAAAAGCCGCGCAGGCCGGTTAGCTTGAACGTTGGGCACATCAAAAAGAGAATGCATGCGGGAGGCCACAATAAGTGAATTGCCAGCCCCAGTTGAGCAGCAGGAATCGAAGGGTGTCAATGGTGCCAAAGGCTAGGCTTGTGCTGCG
>JAHFRV010000016.1 GCA_023266095.1 Gammaproteobacteria bacterium
GAAAGTTGCGGGGCCGCCATTTACGGGCAAGGACTTGGTAACTCATGCTGTATTCGGGGTTACATTCGACGCCAAAGGATGCCGGGCATTGTAACCGAATTCGCGGCGCCGCGGCGGGATAAAAGGGTGGCAGCCCGAACCCGCCCGACCCCGGCATACGCATCCGCTGCTGCCGCTGCTCCCTTCCGGGCCTGACGGGGTTCACAGCGTATCGTTGCGGGAGGACCGGCCCGGGCCGCCATAATTTGAGGCCACAACGCGCTCGGCGCGCAGGGTAGGAAGCAATGTGGCGAAAAGGACGGCAAAGGTTAAACTAGAATGGCCATTGGCGCAACGGCGGTGGTAAATACGCTGGATAATTGCCCGACGGACGCCGCAGAACCGCGGAGAATAGTGGGTGGGCGGGACTGGTAGCGGAACAGAAGGCCAGTGAAATAACCACTGGTGGAGGCGGCTACCCTATCGACACCCGGCCCGAATGATATTCTCTCGGTTACCGTTAAGTTAGCGCGCTCACCCCGCTCACCCTGATTCGTCGCTCAAGCTGCCACTCGCCGCTCAAACATGGCGAACATGACCTAAAATCCCTTGCCTCATAAGGAAGAAATGCAGTGACACCCTTCAATTGACTCATACTGTACTTCCCCATACAGGAAATCTCCCCTGGTGCGAAGACTGGACCAGTCCCCCACCGTTGCAATTAGCTAACAAGACGATCATTTGTAATGCCACACTCTCATAACTCGTTTGACTCGTTCCCGACCCCTGCAGAGGGCGCAGAGGGCGGGACAGGCTGGGAGTGGGTCAAAATACCAACCTCACCAAGAACGTCATTAGTGCTTCGTCGTTACTCACCTCCTCTTCGTAACTCGCAGTCATAACCAATAACCTTCGTAATATACGCCGGTGACGTGCTCATAAGGTTTGAGAGCGCGTATCTCATAACCCCGGTCATGATCGGGATGACGGCCTAGAGCGGTGTCCAATTCATAAGTAAAGGTTCCGCACTGGCTCTTGTTCGAAATGCCGCAAGTCCGTGCGTGGATTACCGCATAGAACGGATCCCAACCCATCATGCCAGTGAGCAGCAGATAACAGGCTAAAGTCACGCTGACAATCTCCCAACCAAGGGGATTGACTTCAACCATGGCGATAATGACGGGGACGGTCAATAATGAGCCGATTATTAGACGTAACATGCGATCCGTTACCCCCATATTCTCGACGATCCATTTTTCCGCTAGTCTTTTCATTGTTCTCACCTCCTTTTATCTCACACTTTTATTGTCCGGTTTCATTACATTCCAAGTTCTGCTCACCATCAGTGACATGATCACCCATCAGCCAGTCGCCGCAAGCGCGCCCATCACTCATTGAAAAGGAAGAGATAGAACATGCGGGCTTATCCAGCAAGCCTCGCCCTACAAGGTGCAAGAAGGAAGTGATTTGAAAAACCAGCTGGACACGGCACTCGCATGAGGGAACGGCGAGGCACTTAGATTTCATAACATCTCGTCGTCTTCATCCACGGCGTCTTTTTGCGGAACGTCGATCGGCGCGGATTTGGCCCGCGCAATGTGAAACAACGCATCTCCCGCGTTAGCAAGCGGAAGATTCATTCTGCCGATTACGATGCCATTGACCGGCGACACGATCGCCACTTCCCGCTCGCCGAACGGATCCGCCACCACACCCAGGATGTCGCCTTTGCGCACGGCGTATCCCAAAGGGCGTGTAGTGCGGAATATTCCGCTATCGGGGGAGCGTACCCAGGTACTGGAACGAGCCAGCATTGGTTCAAGCCGTTTTCGCCGCCGGCCGTTACTGGGCGGCAACATCGCCAGGGCGTGCATCACCTCCACTACGCCGCGCACCCCGGCGGCGATCGCCAGTTCGTCGAAGCGCAGCGCCTCGCCGCCTTCGTACAGCAACATGGGAATGCCCTGCTGAGCGGCGACTTCCCGCAACGAGCCGGCGCGGATCCCGGCGTTGAGTAATACCGGTACGTGGAAGTGACGGGCCAAACGTGCGGTTTCCTTGTCATCCAAGTCGGCGCGGACATGCGGCAGGTTGGTACGATGCAAGGCTCCGGTATGCAGATCGATGCCATGGGTGGCGTTCTTGACGATTTCTTGGGTAACCAGATGAGCCAGCCGCGCGGTGAGCGAGCCTTCCGCAGAGCCGGGAAAGCTACGGTTCAAATCGCGGCGGTCCGGCAGATAACGGGAATGGTGTATGAAGCCATGCACATTCACTACCGGTACCGCCAGCAACACGCCGCGCAGTTGTTTCAGGGCGGGCAACTTGAGAATACGGCGGATGATTTCCACGCCGTTGATCTCATCACCGTGTATCGCCGCCGAAATGAACAGCCGCGGCCCTGGTGATTTACCGTGGACGACATGCACCGGCATGGTGATTTCGCTGTGGGTATAAAGCCGAGCGACGTGTAGATCGATCGTCAGCCGCGTGCCCGACGCGACCGCGGTTTTATGGATGATGAAGGGCTCCCCTTGCATCATGACTCTATCAACCTTTACCGCGGGTACGGGTTTTGTTGGGCTTGGCATTTTCTTCAATGAATTCGACGATCATGCCGGCCACATCTTTTTTGCTGACTTGCTCGATGCCCTCCAGACCCGGCGAGGAATTCACTTCCATCACCAGCGGCCCGCGCTTGGAGCGCAGAATATCCACGCCGGCCACATTCAAGCCGATGGCCTTGGCGGCGCGCACCGCGGTGGCACGTTCCTCGGGACTGAGTTTGGCGATGACGGCGCTGCCACCCCGATGCAGGTTCGAGCGGAACTCACCTTCCTTGGCCTGCCGTTTCATGGCCGCCACGACTTTAGTACCGATCACCAAACAACGGATGTCCGAACCTTCCGCCTCTTTAATGAATTCCTGGACCAGGATATTGGCGCGCAATCCCCAAAAGGCCTCGATGACGCTCCCCGCCGCCTGATTGGTCTCGGCCAACACCACGCCGATGCCTTGCGCACCCTCCAATAATTTAATGACCAGCGGCGCGCCGCCGACCATTTTTATCAGATCCTGGCTGTCGTCCGGCGAGTGGGCGAAGCCCGTTACCGGCAAACCGATGCCCTTGCGCGACAGCAATTGCAAAGAACGCAGCTTATCGCGGGCGCGGGTGATTGCTACCGATTCATTGAGCGGGAACATGCCCATCATCTCGAACTGACGCAACACCGCCGTACCATAAAAAGTGATGGAGGCACCGATGCGTGGAATTACCGCGTCATAGCCTTCCAGCACCTCGCCTTTATAATGAATGAGCGGGCGATGGGAGGTGATATTCATGTAGCAGCGCAAGGGATCGATCACCCGTACTTCGTGACCGCGTTGCTTCGCCGCCTCCACCAAACGTTGGGTCGAATACAGGGTGGATTTCCGCGACAGTATCGCAATTTTCATGAAGCTCCTTTAAACATCGCGCCGCGCTTGACGGCTGATACGCGGCCGCGGGCGACTGAGATAAGACGCGTCTACATCGACGATATAACGTCCTTGCAAAACGCTGCGACCCAGCAACATGCGAAACCCCATATTATCGCGATTGGTCAGCGTCATCTCGACCGGCCAGCACCGGTCGCCCACTTGCACCGGGGTAACGATCACCAGACGCTTTTCGCGATGGCCGCCCGAATCGGTCACCCACCGCTCATCGATCACCGCCGCTAAACACGCCACGGCGATATCACTGCGTTTTTGATAAGGGTGAATGAAGAATCTGGCCTTGCGCTGGCCCCGCTCCTGAAAATCTTCCACTCGGAAAGCATGCAGCGCGGAGGTACGGGCGCCGGTATCCACCTTGGCCTTGATCGCGGCCACCGCCAATTCCGGCAGACTGACCCACTCCCGCCAGCCCAGACGTTGTTTATCGCACTCTTCTTCGACCACTCCGCGCTCCAAAATCGTATTCAGACGAGGCGCATCCTCGTGGCATCAGGCACGGTGTCCGCAAGCCAGACACTACTAAATGCCGGACCAGTCGTAAAGCGGGCAGCACATCCCGCACGACTCCGCGTCAGTATAAACGCACTCAGTGCCGTCAGGGTTGTTTTCGGACCAAGCATGGATTTTACGAAACAGTATAGGTCACGCTGGATCCCCAGCGAGATCATCGACAGGTTTCCGAGGAACACCGGCGTGGAAGCGCCAGCCTGGAACTACGCCGTCACCCTCTGCGGGGCAACGGACGGAGACATGGACTGCCTACCTGGCCGTTTTATTCTCTCCCGCCTGCGTCATTGCGTCTGTCCGGTCGCGGGCGTGGTCGATGGCTACGGCCCAGACATCGCCGCTGTCGACGACGGTGGGTTTGAGGAGGATGACGAGTTCCTTCTTCACGCGCGCCAGGCGTTGATGTTTGAACAAGCCACCGATGATGGGGAGGTCGCCGATCAAGGGTACAGAGGCGTTTTCGGTAGTGGTGGCTTCTTTCATGAGACCGCCGATGACGATGACCTCGCCGCCCTTGGCACGCACGACATTGTCGGATTCCTGAATGCTGCTGAAGGCGAGCGGGAGACTGAATGCCTCACCGCCGACGATGAAGTTTTTGTCGCGCTGCACGACGTCACTGACGGTGGGATGGATGTGCAGGATGACATTGCCGCGATCATCGATCTGGGGCGTGACATCGAGGGCGATGCCCGAAAAAAACGGGGTCAGTTCGACGGTCGGCGTTACCGTGGTAGAGGTCGTGCTGGAGGTGGTGGTGTTGGTGATGCCGGTGACGAAAAACTCGTCGCCACCGACTTTGATCACCGCCTTTTGATTGTTGACGGTGGAGACACGCGGACTGGACAGGACTTGCACATTGCCCTGGGTCTTCAGCAGTTCTACAAATGCAGAGAAATCGCGGCCCTTGAGCGCGAGACTGAACACACCGCCGAAGGCGGAGCTGATAGCGGAATCGACGGGGCTGAAGGCGCTGCCGGGGTCGAGGTTGCCGACGTTGCCGGCGATCTCGCTGGTGCCGGTGCCGGAGAAGATGGTGCCGCCGCCGGTCTGGCTGGCGAGGGCCTCGACGCTGCCGCTCTTACCGAGCGCGGCCCAATTAATCCCGCTTTGGAAGCCGTCGTTGAGTTCGACTTCGATGATCTTGGCCTCGAGCACGACCTGGCGGTTGAGCGTGGTCTGAGTCAGTCCGAGAAACTCATCCACCAAGGCGAGTTCGGTGGGGCGGGCGCGCACGATGATAATCCCTGCGCTGGCATTGACGACGACGCGGCGCCCGTCTTCGGTGCCGATCAGCGCGCTCAGGCTTTCGGCGATATCGCGCCAAAAGTTAGAGTCGGACAGGGTTTCGACTTGGATGCCATAGGCGTCGGGGCTCTTGGGCCGACTGCTGCCGCCAGTGGAGCTGGCGGTGCTGGAGCTGCTGCCCTCCGCCAGTTCACCCGAAGAGACCCGGGTATCGGAGCGGCCCTTGCGGTTCAGATGCAGATAGTTCACGGGGAAAATGTGGGTCTGCAGACCTTGACCGAGGATGTGATAGCGTTTGCCTTCGCGGCGGTAGTCATAGCCGTAGACGCGGCGCAGCGTGTCGAGGGCCTCTTCAATAGTGACATTCTTGAGTTGCAGCGAGATCTGGCCGGTGAGGTCGGGTTGGACGACCATGCTATAAGGCGTGCCCTCGACCAGGCTCATGAAAACTTCGCGCGCGGGGGTGTTATTGGCGGCGAGGTCGAGACGGTGTTCAGTGGGGTTCGGCGCGGTTGCCGGAGGTGGCTCGAAAGGTTGGGGCAGCGCTGCCGCGGCGACGGGCGCAGCGGGATGCAGGGCCGTATTGATGTGCTCCGCGACCGTGCCCGGCGCACGATTGGGCAGGGTCTGACAGCCTGTCGCGAGCAGGACCGCGAACAGACTGCTGGTCGCCCGCACTAGCAAGACCGAATGGCGCGTTATTTTATTCATGTGAATTCTCCATGGCCGAAGAGGGCCGCTGCGCAACACCATCCGTCAGCAACCGCAGGCTGCGAGTGGTTCCATCTTGTTTGATCATTACTTCGTTGGGACGTATGACGATAATCTCGGCGCCGTCGATTTTCGCGCCCACGCTGACCGTCCGGCCGTTGATGATGGCGATGCGGCGCTCGGGCGAGATGAGCGTGGATTGAAGTATCAAGTCAACGCGCCGCGGCGCGCTTGATTTAGCAGTGACGGCGCCGTGCGGCGCGGGACGCAGGGTGCTAGGCCGCGTCGGATCGGGCAGATCCGCATAGCTGGTCGCCTGCAGTTGGGTGCAGACAAGAGCGGCGATCAATAGGGTCCAGCGTGCACGCATCATTCAGGTTCCTATCCAGGCCGCATCCAGGCTCAGGGTATAAATCACCACCGTAAGCACCGACGCGGGATAATTCGCGGTTTCGAGCTGCACTTCACCCCACAAGACTTTGCGCGGTTGGGTCTCCAGTTCTTGGAGAAAACCGACCAGCGCGGGATAACTTCCTTGCACGCGGATCCGCGCGCCGTGGCGGTAAAATGTGCTATCGCTATCCTCCGGCGCGGGCATGGCTTCAGGCGGCAGATTTTCCACCCCGATGACTTGCACCCTGTCCTTGCGCGCGACGATGTCGCGCACCATGTCGACCATCTCGCGCGGGCTGACCAGCCCGGATTGCATAGCGTGCAGCGGGCCATCGGCTTGTCGGGCTTGTTGTTCGAGCGAGGTGAGACGTGCTCGCGCGGCGTCTTCAGGATCTTGCCGCAGCTCAGCCGCGAGGCGGGTGATTTCGTCTTGCAATGCCTTGGTTTCGTTTTGGGTGCGGGTGATGTCCTCGCGTCGTTGATCTTGCAGGGACCAGAGCGGCGGAAATATCACCCAGAGCGCGGCAGCGAGTAGCAGCGCCATCGTACAGACGAAGATCACCGTCCGTTGCCATTCTTGGCGTGTATCCAAGCGCGCCGCGACGTGCTGCCACTTGCGCTTTATGTGGCCGTTCATGGTGCACTCCCGTCCATGCCCGCGGTGGCCAGCGTGAATTCCAGCGCGGAGCCGGCCTGTTCCGGGTTTTTAGCTTGGTCGATCTGGAACACGGTGAAGCGGCTACCGGAGAACACGGGCTCGCGGGACAGGGCTTCGAGATAGCGTGGCACGTGTTCCGGGTCTGTGGCGCGGCCTTTGATACGGAGTTGCCGTGCACCGCCGCCGATGCGGATCTCGGTGAGCCAAAGTCCGGGAATATGTCCGCGCGCCAGCGCGACGAAATAATCCGAATTGAGTTGATCGGCTGGGCGGTCATCGCGTTCCAACAGCGCGCGCAGTTGGTTGCGCTGGGCCAGTAGCGTTTCCAGCTCGGTGATACGCGCGCCGATCTCCGGATCGATAGCGCGCGCCGCAAGTTCGGCGCGCACCCGGCTGAGCTGTTGTTCGGCCTGACTATGAGCGAATTTGAGTGCATTGATTTCATCGCCAAGGCCATAAATCCGCCATAGGCCATAGCCGACAATAAGCACTATCGCGCCGGTCATGACACCGCAATTCACCAACAGGGTGTGAGCGGAAAACCGCGCCTTGATGGCGCGCAACTCCTCTTGGTAAAGATTGATTTGCTGCATCATGCCGTGGCCGTCTCCTGCCGCAATGCCGCACCGAGGGCGAGAAAGTGACGCGCCTGCCAACCCGGCGGCAAATCGGTTTCGAGCGTGAGCAAGGGTTCCAGATCGACGTTGGCGCACTGCACGCCCAGATTACCCCGCAGGTAATCCAACAGGCCGTCTACCGGCTCGCGCACCGGGGCGAGCATGAGATGGCGCAACGGCGGTTGCCGGAAATGACTCTCGAAGTAGTCCAATGAACGCTGCACTTCAAGTACCAGTTGATCGAAGACTTGCGCGCGCTGCATGGGATCGACCAGGGCCTGAGTGCCGAAACCGAGATTACGCGTGAGGTAAAGTTCGCCTTGGCGGGTCAAGGTGAGCAGCCCGCCGTCATCGTGCAGCCACAGCATGGCCACGCCGGTGCGCTCTTCGGGCAGCAGCGCGGCGATATTGCGTTGCGCCAGCTCCGCGATCTCGATGATCTGTAGATTGACACGCGCCGCGCTGAGCAGCCGGATGCGCTCGCGCACGGCATCCTTGTACGCGGCGACCAGGTACACCGGGCGGGAGCGGCCGGCCACATTACCGCCGGGGGCGTCGAACACGTCCATGATGACATCGGCTGGCGATAAATCGGTGAGATCCTTGATGCGCCAGCGCAGCGCCGCCCGCAGATCCTGCTCCGCTACCGGGGGGGCCTCGGTCATGAGCAGTTTGTAGCCACCCTGTTCCAGCACCGTGGTACAACGGGAACGTTCCAGACGCTGGTTGTGAGTCAGTTGGATCAGGGCTTGCGTATAGTCGTGCGCGTTACAAGCGAGAAATTCGCAGGCCGTCACGGAGGGTGGCGCGCCGTCATGGCACACTATCCTCACCGCAGAGACACCATCGGGATCCAAACCTATGGCAGTGAGTCCCGGTAGCTGTTTGCGTGATGTGAAAAATGAGCGCAATTGTTCCTTCCTGTGCCTGCGGCTAGCCTGTGTATTCCCTAATTGGTCCAAGCGTCAAAGTTATCGGCGCGACTTTTAATAGCTTGATTTAGGGAACCTCTGATTTATTCAGAGGTTCCTGCCGCGCAGGGATGTGCCGCCATTTTTAAGGGCTGAGCGCCGTTAAAAATGAAGGGAGGAGAAAATGACATTTTTCGTTTCCCGCGCTCTGAAAATTCCAGGATGGCATTATTCAAAACTTCCTAGGGCATCAGCTCCTGCCAGGCGACAATGCGTGTGCCGCCGTAGGCGCCCAGCGGGATGTGTACATCCAGCAAATTGGTGGCCACGCCCGAGGCGACAGGGGTCCAAGTGCTGACACTCATGCGCAAGGTCCTGCCCGAATTGCCAACGGTCCAGCAAGTGCCGCCGCTGTCACAAGAGACACTCAGCAGATTCACGGTGCCGGCCAGTGGCTGATAGCTCCAACTCGCGCCGTTCCAGTGCAACATGGTGTAGTTGCCGCCGCTGACCGCGCCGACGGCCCAGCAGTCGCTCGCGCTGAGACAGGACACGCCGTTCATGTGCACATAAACGGGAGCGACGACCAGCGCCGCGGCCCAGGCCGCGGTGCGTTGCACGAAGGTGAGCAAGTTAGGCGCCGTGCGCTGGCCTACCGCCCAGCAGGCGGTGGCGCTGGTGCAATACACATCCCTGAGATCGCGCGTGGTGCCGGAGGCCTCGACGGCCCAGGCGGCGCCGTTGTAGCGCAGGATGGTGCCTGCCTGGCCCACCGCGTAGCAGATGGTGGTGGGACAGTGCACGCCTAAAAGATCGTTGCCCGTGCCCGAGGCCGAGGCGGCCCACGACGTGCCGTCCCAGCGCCGAATGGTGCCGCTGTTGCCCACCGCAAAACAATTGAAGGGCGCAACCGGCTGGCAGCCCACCTCGTTGAGCGTGTTGCCGGTACCCGAAACGGAGGCGGCCCACGACGTGCCGTTCCAGCGCCGGATGGTGCCGCTGGCACCCACCGCCCAACAGTTGGTGACACTGCTGCAAAAGATACCGACCAGGTTACTGGCCGTGCCCGAGGCGGAGGCAGCCCACGTTGCCCCGTTCCATTGCAGGATCACGCCGCTATTACCGGCCGTCCATACCGCCGGCCGTTGGATGAGGGTCTCGACGGTGCGGCTGCCCGCCACCACGCCGCCGGACGCGCGCGCCACACCGACGCTCCTGATACGTTTTTGGTTCGTAGGCAGTGCGGCACCGCTGAAGTCGGTGTTGAACACCGATATGGTGAAATCGCCCGTGCCGAAAGCAGTATTGCTTTCGCCTGGGTAGGCGGCGTTTTGTATCCAGCCGCGCGCGCCCTTTTCCAGACCCGCTTCGCCGATGAACAAAGCCTGCGCGCCGCGCAGATGCGCGAGCGCGGCATGGCTGGAACCACCGACCAGTACGCTGAGCGTGGCCGCCAGCACGCCGATGATGGCGATGAGCACCACCGCGGCGATCAGTAAGGAACCCGTTTGGCGGTGCCGCGGCCGCGCGGAAAAATGAGCTGGCGAACAAGCTAGCGATGTTTTCATGGTGCGAATGACGGAACTCATGGGAAATTCCGCGGGCGCAGGGTGGCGCGCGAGTTGAGCGTCTCGCCGCCCTGGGTGATGGTGAGTGTGGTGGTGATGTAATACACCTCGGTAGCGCTCGCGGCGGTGGTTTTGCCGTCGCGACGCAGGTAGGCGAAGTTCAAGGCGCTTACGTTGTCGGCAAGTGGTACGCCGTTGCGCGTCAGGGTGGTACCGCTGCGGGTATAGGTGACGGTGGTGCCGCCGAGATTGGTGTAGGTGATTTGCGTGGCAGGCGCCATGGTCAAGTCGGCGGGTGTCGCGGAGCGTATGCTGCGCAGATCGCGCGTCATGCGTTCGAGCGCGAGCCGCGCTTGACCCTGCGATGTGCTCTGAGTACGGCTGCTCACATAGGCGCGCACGCCGCCGTCCACCAGCAGCGCGGCGACGGGGGCTAAAATCGCCAGCAACACGATCACCACCACCATTTCCATCAAGGTGAAACCCTGTATCCGGCGTGCCTGCATCAGTAGTTCGCCAGTAAGGTGGTCAGGCTGGTGCCTGCCGCCCCGCTCACCGTGACGGTGACGACTTTGTAGTTGGCATCGCCGCTCCAGCTCAGCGCCAGATTCGAGGTGACGGTATAGCCCGCCGGCACACTTGTGCAGGAGGATTGCGTCGAAACCGGAACAGATGTGCAAGGGTCGAAGTTGGCGGCACTGAGAGCCGCAATACCCTGTGCATTGCGCTGTGCCAGGATCAACTCCATGCGCTCCTGCGCGAGTCGGGTCACGGTGTCGATGCGCGCTCCCTGCGGCGCGCCCGCGAGCACGCCGCCGAACGCGGTGAACAGGCCCACGCTGAGGATGCTCACCACCACGATGAAAATCACCAGTTCAACGAGGCTATAGCCGCGGCAGTTCATTGCACCAGCACTCTGCCGGTCTGCGGGCTGATGCGCACGTTGATCGTGCTTCCTCCACCGCTCAAGGAGATTACCGCGTCAGCGGCCAACGCTGTGCCGGGTAAGGTGGCGTCGGTATAAGGACTGCCCTGACCATCGAATACGATAAAACTAGAGGGGCTGCTGAGAGCGATGCCGGCAGGAAAAGAAATCGTGTTCGTTCCGATAACCGGATGCGGCACGGCGGTGCCGGTGCGGATGGCGATGCCGTAATTGCCGGCGGTGAAGTTGATGCGATAACGCTCGCCGCGCGTCATGGCCAGCGCCTGGGTGTAGCGAATGTCGCTCGCCAGCTGCTGGGCCTGGGCCTCCAGATTGATACCCTCACCCGGCCACCGCATCACCACCACCAACGAAACGATGGTGATGATTACCATCACCACCGCCAGCTCGATCAGGGTCCATCCATTTTGGTAGTGTTGCATCCTAGGCACCTGGCAATGCTACACCGGCGGGCGTTCCCTGCCCGCAGCGGAAACCTAGACTTAGGTACCGATGGCCATGAAGGTCGCTGTCTCACCGGAGGTGCGGGTCACCGTGCAGCTGACGGAGGCATCCAGCGCTATTGGCGCCGCTGAAATGCTATACCCCGTGGGCAGGCCACCTTGAAGTAAACCGCCGGTCGCGGTGCAGTTGGCAACGGGTACGCAACTCGCCGAGCCGGCCTTGCAGGCGCCATAGTTCACGGACGAGGCCGAGCCCAACGCGCCCGCGACACCGTCGGTGGAAGCTTGTTGAGCCTCCGGCGCGAGATCGACGAACTTCGGCACCGCAATCGCCGCGAGGATACCCAACAGCACCATCACCACCACCAATTCAATTAATGTGAAACCGATTTGCTTGTTCATGTAACTCCTCCGTTTGAGATATATCACTGCGCCGTCTGTCGCGCATCGTTTCCTAAAGCATGTGTGTTGTGGGCCATGTGTATTTCATATCTTCCACGGATGGCGCAGGTTGCCATTATGTTTTCGGATAGTGTGCGTAATTCTTTAGAGTAGACATACCGCTACCGTCCCAACATCACGCGGCCCATATCCCACATAGGCAGGACAACACCCAAGGCGAGGATCAGTACCAGCACGCCAATGATGCCGATGAGGATGGGTTCAATGGCGCTGGCGAGGTTTCTAAGCGTGTAGTCCACTTCGCGGTCGTAATAACTACCCACTTCCGTGAGCAGTTCATCCACCGCGCCGGTCTCTTCGCCCACGGCCATCATTTGCAAGATGAGCGGCGGGAACAGCTCGGTCGCCGCGGCCGTGCCGGTGATGGTCTCGCCACGCTCCACGCCGTCGCGCATAGCCAGGATGTGTTGGGCCATGTAGTCATTGTCCACGGCATGGCTGACCACGGTCATCGCCCGTGTCCACGGCACACCCGAGTGCATACTGATGGCCAGCGCATGGGCGTAACGGCTCAGCGTGGCCTGAAACACGATGGGGCCGATGACGGGCACACGCAGTTTGTAACGGTGCCAGCGCAGACGGCCCCGCGCGGTTTTGACATAAGTGCGTACGGCGGTGACGATGCCGGCAATCGCCAGCAGCAGCAGGTACCAATAGTGGACGGTGAAGTGAGAGGTGGCGAGCAGGATACGCGTGGGCAACGGCAAGGTGGCGCCATAGGTGGCAAAGACCTTGGCGAAGGCGGGTATCACCAGCACGTTGATTACCACCATCGCGATACTGATAGCGATGAGCACCATCATGGGATAACGCAGCGCGGAACTGATGCGTTGCAGGATCTCGTGCTCCTTGCCCAAATACTCCGAGAGGCTCAGAAACATCTCCGGCAGCTGGCCGCTGGTCTCACCCACTTCGACGATGCTCACGAACAGCGAGGAGAATACCTCCGGGTGACGGCGCAGCGCGCCGTTGAGGTCGAGACCCGCCTCCAGGTCCGCGACCACATCGCCGATGACGCGTGCTAGCGCCGGACTTTGCGACGAACGACCAAGACCGCGCAAGGCCTGGAGTATGGGTACGCCGGCACGCAGCAGGGTATGCATCTGGCGGCTGAAGAAAATGAGGTCGACCAGACGGACTTTGCGGCGCTCGAAGCGGGTATTCAATAGTGCCAGCAAGTCCCGTGCAGCCTCTACCGGCGCGATGTCGATGGGAGCGATGCTGCGGCCCATCAATTGGCCGGCCACGGCGTCTTCGCTGGCGGCCTCGAGCTCCCCGGTGACGGTGGCGCCGGTGGCATCGTACCCGCGATAGTGGTAACGCGGCACGGCTTATAACTCCCCGCCGTAGGCCACGCGCAACACCTCCTGCACGGTGGTGAAGCCGCGCGCCGCCAGGTCCACCGCATTGTGTTTGAGGCTGTGATAGCCGGGCCGCTGCGTCGCGAGTTGCGCGAAACCCATGACGTCGCCGGTGTGCAAGGCTGCGGTGAGTTTGTGGTCCATCTCCAGCAGCTCGTAGACGCCGATGCGGCCTTGGTAACCCGATTCGTTGCACTGTGTGCAGCCGCGTCCGCGTCTGAAGGAGAGTCCCTCGACGGTGATAGCGAGACGCTGTTCCAGCACGGCGCGTTGTGCCGCGTCCAAGGGTGCCGGTTCGGCGCAACTGTCGCAGATGCGCCGCACCAGGCGTTGGGCCAGCACGCCGCGCAGCGACGCGCCGATGAGATAGGGTTCGGCGCCCATGTCCATGAGGCGCACCGGCGTGGAGACGGCGTCGTTGGTGTGCAGCGTGGAGAGCACGAAATGGCCGGTCATGGCGGCACGCAGGCCGATCTCCGCGGTCTCCTTGTCGCGCATCTCGCCGATGAGGATGATGTCCGGGTCTTGGCGGAGGATGGAGCGCAGCACACGGCCGAAACCGAGATCGATCTTGGGATTGACCTGCACCTGGTTGATTCCACGCAGCCGGTACTCCACCGGATCCTCGACGGTGATGATCTTGACCGCCGGCGTGTTCAGCTCCTTGAGTGCCGCATAGAGCGTCGTGGTCTTGCCGCTGCCGGTGGGGCCGGTCACCAGTAACATCCCGTGCGGATGGCGCAACAACACGCGCAGGCGTTCGAGCAAAGCGGACGGCATACCCAGGTTTTCCAGATCCAGCATGCCGCTGGATTGATTCAACAGCCGCAATACCGCCGACTCGCCGTAGGGCAGCGGCATGGTGGACAAGCGCACGTCGATGCTCTTGTCCTGCACGCGGATGTTGAAACGTCCGTCCTGCGGCAGGCGTTTCTCCGAGATGTCCAGCCCGGCCATGAGTTTGAGCCGCGAAATCAAAGCGCCCGCGATACGCCGCTCGGCGGTGGTCTGTACCCGCAGCACTCCATCGAGGCGGAAACGAATGCGCAGCTCGTGCTCGTCGGGTTCGATATGAATGTCCGAGGCATTCACCTGCACCGCATCATCGAACATGGTCTGCAGCAATTTCACCACCGGCGCATCGCTCTGCCCCTCCGTGGCGGCGAGCGCGCGCAGGCTCACATCGTGCGCGGAGAGTTGCTGTTCCAGCTCAGCCGCGAAACCGCTGATCTCGGTGGTGCGGCGATAAATCGCGTCCACCGTGCGCAATAAGTCCGCTTCTTTAACCACCGCCAAGCGCAGCGGGCGGCGTACCTGACGGCTGATCTCGTCGTAGGCGAACAAGTCGGTGGGATCGGCCATGCCGATCAACAGGCCCTCCGGCCCGTCGTCCAGGGCGATGACCCGGAAGCGCCGTGCCTGCACCTCGGGAATGAGGCGCACCACCTCCGGTTTGATGTCGTAGCGGCGCAGGTCGATGAAACTGATCGCGAGCTGGCGCGCGAGGAAATCCAGTAACTGGTCCTCGCCCAGGCAACCGATCTCGATGAGCACGCGTCCCAGCTTGTGGCCGGATTGCTTCTGCGCCTCCAGCGCCGCACGCAGCTGGTCGGCGGAGATCACCGCATGTTCGACCAGCAAGTCGCCGAGGCGCAATTTCTTGGGTTTTTCGAGGGCCATACGCTCCTTGCTCGATAGACGTTATAAATCCTTGCGGGCGCGGTCGCCCGAATCTATAACGGCTTGAACAGGCTAGGCTGAAGAGGAAGAGTACACGTCTGGTTGTCGCGCACCCGCAAAGGGCACACCAACCGTGGATTGGTTAATGCGCTGTTTCGCGGTCGGCGTATCTGATTGGCGGCGAGAACGGCTTCGAGGCGAGCATGACGCAGTTTTATGACAGGCTGGGCGAAAAGAAAGCCAAACGCCTCCACCTGGAGATTTGGCAATTGGGTGTTTTATGACCCTTGCCGAGTCAAATATGACCCCCTCCTTATTTTTATAAAAACCAATCATCTATATAGAGACAGCTAATAATGGGTGCTAAATCACCCAAACCCTCCCTCTTTCGTCACAATCAATCTCCAATATAACAGTGGTTTATATATTCAAATTACTGGCACATCGCTTGCGAAAGTAATGGCGGCGCGGAGTACCGCGAAGCTGAGGCTGACCACGGTGTATGACAGCGGAGACGACGAGGCCGAGGTCGATGCGATCGCGACTGAAATTGAGCATTACCTCGAAAAGCACCCTCGCAGCAAGGACAGCCTGGAAGGTGTCCGGAGTTGGTGGCTGCCCTGTGTGCCGCTAGCCGCGACGTCCTTCAAAGTGGAGCGGGCCTTGGAACGGCTGATCCAGCGCGGCGTGGTTAGCAAGGAACTATTACCCGATGGCCGGGTGGTTTATTGCTCGGCACGTTTCAAACAGAGTCCGTAGGCTTTTGTGAGATCGCGGGTAAACCACTTCGCGCTCCATCTTAAATAAGGAGATAGGGTATGGGTGAAAAAATCAGCTGGAATTATGTGGCGCAGGCCCTCAACGGACCCAGTCTATCCGCGGCGGGTGATCTGGAAGTGGACGCCTACGACAAGCTCGAAGTCAGCATCGCAGACAGCGTGACGCAACAAATCGATCTGGTACCGAATGCCGATGTCTCCTTGCTCATCATCAATCCGCAACCGCCCAGCGCGGACTTGAGTTATGAGGTCAACGGCAACGACGTGCCGCTGGACGGTCCGCAGGTATTCATCGGTGCCGGCGCGGTCAGCCTGCTCGGCGGCGCCACCAGTTTGACCTTCACCAATAACACCGGTGCCGACGCGGTCATCGAAATTCTGATCGGACGCGACGCCACGCCTTAAAAACCAGACCACCATAAGGAGAGAACCCTATGCCCGTCACCTTAACCTATCCCGGTGTCTATATCGAAGAAGTGCCCAGCGGGGTACGCACCATCACCGGCGTGGCCACCTCCATCACGGCCTTCATCGGCCGGAGTTTGCGCGGACCGGCCAACGAGCCGGTGCGCGTGCAGAGCTTCGGCGAGTTCGAGCGCGTTTTCGGCGGGCTGTGGCGCGACAGCAGCTTGAGTTACGCGGTGCAGCAATTCTTTCAAAACGGCGGCACTGATGCCTTGATCGTACGGGTGCATAACGGCGCGGCCGCAGCCACGCTCACGCTCGCGGCGGGTTTCAATCTGGTCGCGGCCAATCCCGGCAAGTGGGGCGAAAAGCTGCGGGTGCGCATCGATCACAATACGCGGCCACCGCTCGCCACCGATCCGGTCAACAGCCTGTTCAATCTCGCGGTGCGCGACACGGGCACCGGCGTCACCGAGCGTTTTCTTAACCTTTCCACCGATCCCAATAACGCGCGCTTCGTCACCCGGGTATTGGAGCAGGAATCGCAGCTGGTGCGCATCGTCACCCCGCCGGGCACGGTGCCGGCGCTGCGTCCCGTCGCCCACGGCAATCCGCCCGCCGGCGCCGATCCCCTGCTCGACAATGCCTCATCGACCGCCTTCACCGCCACCGGCAACGAAGGCGCGGCGATTACCGACAATCAGATTTCGCTCGCCGCACTGGAAGCGCCGAAGCAAGGCATCTGGGCACTGGAAAAGGCCGACCTGTTCAATCTGCTCTGCATCCCGCCGCTGACCCGCGACGTCGGCGGCGACGTCAATTCGCAGACCCGCAGCGCCGCCGCGCAATATTGCCGGCAACGCCGCGCGATGTACGTGGTCGATCCGCTCAGCACCTGGAATCTGCACTCCGATATCACCGGTGTCGCGGGTCTCGATAGCGTAGCCTGGGGTCTGGCGCGCAGCGAAAACGCTGCGCTGTATTTCCCGCGCCTGCGCCTGCCCGATCCTCTTCAGGAAAATCGCCTCGCCGACTTCGCGCCTTGCGGCGCGGTGGCCGGCGTGATGGCGCGCACCGACGGTCAACGCGGCGTGTGGAAGGCGCCGGCCGGCAACGATGCAGTGTTGAATGGCGTGGTCGAACTCACCACCAAACTCACCGACGGCGAAAACGGCCAGCTCAATCCGCTGGCGGTGAACTGCCTACGCAGCTTTCCGGTGATCGGCCGGGTAGTGTGGGGCGCGCGCACTTTGCGCGGCGCCGACCAGCTCGCCTCGGAATGGAAGTATCTGCCGGTACGGCGTCTCGCGCTGTTTCTCGAAGAGAGTCTGTTCCGCGGCACACAGTGGGTGGTGTTCGAACCCAACGATGAACCCTTGTGGGCGCAGATCCGTCTCAACCTCGGCGCCTTCATGCAGGGCCTGTTCCGTCAGGGCGCGTTTCAAGGCAGCAGTCCGCGCGACGCCTACTTCGTCAAATGCGACAAAGAGACCACCACGCAGAACGACATCAACTCGGGCGTGGTCAACATCGTGGTCGGCTTCGCGCCGCTCAAACCCGCCGAGTTCGTGGTGATCAAGATCCAACAGATCGCCGGGCAGATCCAGACGTGATAACGATGCGTGTGCGGTTTAATTACCCACCCTCTCCCCTGCCCCTCTCCCATCGAGGGAGAGGGGAAAGAGAAGACACCTCTCGTTCACGCTCCCTCTCATCAAGGGAGAAGAGAGACAGACACGCCTCGTTCACGCCTCTTCTCATCAAGGGAGAGAGAAACAGACACATCTCGCTCACGTTCCCTCTCATCAAGAGAGAAGAGAGACAGACACATCTCGTTCACGTTGCTTTACTACGTCCCCTCTCCCCTTGCGGGAGAGGGACAGGGAGAGGGGTATCGATCGACACACCCCGCCCCGCACCGCCTTTGAAACAAGGAGAAGTCCATGGCTCAATTCACGGTTAATGCACAACGTTTCGATCCGTACAAAAACTTCAAATTCCGCGTCAAATGGGACGGCCGCTACGTGGCGGGGGTCTCCAAAGTCAGCGCCTTGAAACGCAGCACCGAAGTCGTCGAACACCGCGAGGGCGGCGACCCGTCCAGCGGACGCAAATCACCGGGCCGCACCAAATACGAGGCGATCACCCTCGAACGCGGCGTCACCCACGACACCGAATTCGAGAAGTGGGCCAATAAGGTGTGGAACTACGGCTCGGGCCTCGGCAGCGAGGTCTCGCTCAAGGACTTCCGCAAGGACCTCATCGTCGAGGTCTACAATGAGGCCGGCCAGCTGGCGATGGCGTACAAGGTCTATCGCTGCTGGGTCTCGGAGTTTCAGGCCCTGCCCGACCTCGACGCCAACGCCAACGCCGTGGCGATTCAACACATCAAACTGGAAAACGAGGGCTGGGAACGCGATTACGACGTGACCGAACCTAGCGAACCCAGCTTCACCGAGCCGGCGTAAGTTGCATGCGCACCCTCGCCGCCAGTGACATCCTTCACCTCTGGGAGACCGCGCAGCGCCAGCATCCCGTCGATCAGGCGCTGGCCTTGCTGGCGGCGGCGGAGCCGGGATGCTCACGCGACGAATTGGCCGCCTTGCCCCTGGGGCTACGCAATCAACGTCTGCTCGCCTTGCGCCGCTTGAGTTTCGGCGACCAGTTGGGCGGCCGCAGCGTGTGTCCGCAATGTAACGAAACGGTGGAGTTCGAGCTCTCTTGCAGTTCGCTGCAATCACTGCCCGACGCCATGTCTGAACACACATTCGAAATAAACGATTATGCCCTGCGTGTGCGTCCGCTCAACAGCTTTGATCTCGCCGCCGCCGCGGCGAGCGCTGATCTCACCGAGGCCCGGCGTTTATTGATGCAGCGTTGCGTGATCGAGATACGGTATGGTGATGCGGTAATCGATACCCAGGCGCTGCCGTCTACCCTGAGTGATGCGATCGCCGAGGCGGCGCTCGCCGCCGATCCAGAGGCCGAATTGCTGCTGGAGCTCAACTGTCCCGGCTGCGCGCACCGCTGGCAGTCGCTATTGGATATCGTGCACATCCTCTGGAGCGAGGTGGCCGCACGCGCGCAGCGCCTGCTGCTGGAAGTCCATTTGCTGGCGCGCGCCTACGGCTGGCACGAGGCCGATATCCTGGCGATGAGCCCCGCGCGGCGCGCCATTTATTTACAAATGGTGACGCCATGAGCGACTTCCTCACTCGCCTTGCGCAACGTAGTTTAGGTGAGGCCGCGTTGATCTCGCCACGGTTGCCCAGCCTGTTCGCGCCCTTTGAGCAAGAAGGTGCCCTGGGCGGCGTAGCGGATTTCATTTCACACAATACGTCTGAGATACATGGCGCTAGCTTCCTCTCTCCCCAATCGGCTACATCCCCCTCGCCACATGTTCCCCGCCAAGAGAAAACGGCAGTGGAAGCGGACGATGCTGCGCGTTCCTCACTCGCCGCCGCGGCAGTAGGCGATAAAACTGCTTCGCATAACAACTTAGGTGTTGCGCGGAGGAAAAGTGACGACACGGCTATTTCCCTTGTTGCCCATAGGTCGGGCCACCCTCTCCCCAATCCCCATTCCATCCCGGGAGATGAGCTTTTTTTGCCAAGCCACGCACAAGACGGCGTGACAGTGAACAATACAGGTTTTGCGGCGGATCAACCGAAATACGCGCCGACGTCTTCATTCCCCTCTTCCCTCGCAGGAGAGGGGCTGGATGAGAGAGGGCGGTCGTTCACCGCGCAGTCGCCCTTGGTGTCCGCACATAAAATAAAATCCAGCGAGGCACACTCGTTATCTGCGGTTGCCGTCGAGCTATCCGATCAACAGCGCCCGGCCGCGCCGACGATACATATCAGCATCGGCCGCGTCGAAGTGCGGGCGAACATCGCGTCTCCGCCGCCAGCGCCGAGGCCACAGGCGGAACACAAACCGTCACAGTCACTCGCCGATTACCTCAAACGCGGCGGAGGCAAGCCGTGAACGGCGTGACTATCACCTTCGCCGCCGCGACTAAGCACATGCAAAAGTTCCACGGCCTTGCGGATGTCTTGACCCATGAGGGAGACCGGCCATGAGCAGTCCGCTCGCCCTCGCCGCCGTCACCGCCGTGTTGCGCGACCTGCTCAACAACGGCCTCATCGATCACAATATCACCGGCGCGCTCGGCAATAACGTCACGGTCACCGCCGTGCCGCCGGACACCATCGCCATCGATAACACCAACGCCCGTACCCAGCTCAATCTGTTTCTGTACCAGGTCACGCCCAATGCCGGCTGGCGCAACGTCGGTCTGCCGTCGCGCGATGAACGCGGCACACGGCTCAGCAATCCGCCGCTGGCCTTGGATCTGCACTATCTTCTTACCGCCTACGGCGCGGCGGAGTTGCACAGCGAAATATTATTGGGCTACGCCATGCATTTGCTGCACGAGACGCCGGTGCTGGATCGTCAGGCGATACGTACCGCGCTCAGCGGCGGCACGATCGACAGCTCCATCCTGCCGCCGGCCTTTCAGGCCCTCGCCGCCGCCGATCTCGCCGATCAGGTCGAACAGATCAAGATCACACCGGAGACGCTGAGCACCGAAGAAATGTCGAAACTCTGGTCGGCGATCCAGGGCCATTATCGTCCCACCGCCGCCTACCACCTCTCGGTGGTGTTGATCGAATCGCGCCGCGCGACCCGCAACGCCCTGCCGGTGTTGACGCGCGGCGAACGCGATCTCGCGACCGGCCGCGAGCGCGGCGTGATGGCGGTGGGAGGTTTGATCCCGCCCTACCCGATGCTTACCGCCATCGCCTTGCCTCATAAGCAAATCGCCGCGCAACAGGGCGATCTCATCACCCTGCAAGGTCACAATCTCGAAGGCAGTAATGTCCGCGTGCGTTTCGAACACCCGCGCCTCGTCAATCCCATCGAGCTCAACCTCGGCCTCAACGCCAATGGCGAGAACATCGCGCTGACCCTGCCCAATGACGCCGCGGCTCATCTCGCCTGGCCGCCCGGCGTGTGGAACGTCACGCTGATACTGCAACGCCCCGGTGAAACACAGGATCGCAGCAGCAATAGCCTGCCGCTGCTGTTGGCGCCGCGTCTCGATATGGCCGGCTCCGGCGCAGTGCGTGACGCCGGTTCCGGCGCCGTGACGATCACACTGGCCTTCACGCCGCAAGTGCGGCCGGGACAAACCGTGAGCCTCAATGCCGGCGGCCACGAAGCGCCGGGCGATATCACTGCGCAAACCGGCAGTCTCAACTTGGTATTTCCCGTCCTCGCCGCCGGTCCGCAGTGGCTGCGGCTGCGCGTCGACGGCGCGGACAGTCTGTTGGTGAACCGTGAGCTCACACCGCCGCAATTCGATCTCACTCAAAGGATGACCATCCCCGCATGAACGCACCGAGCAATCACCAATGGATAGAAACCAACCGCCAGGCCTTGAGCGGCGAACTCGCCTGGCTGCGGCAATTGCTGGAGAGTGCCGCCCATGGCGATCCGCTACCCGACCCCGCGCCCGCCGCCACCGTCACGCTCAATTTCCTGTGTGAACAACTGACCCTCTCCGACTTCGAACGCCGCCTGGTTCTGCTCTGCGCCGGCGTGGAACTGGAACCGGATCTGGCCCACCTCTGCGCTTCGGCGCAAGGCGATACCCGTTACGAATATCCCAGTTTCGGCCTGGCGTTGACGGTATTGCCCGGCGCGCATTGGAGCGCGCTCTCGCCGCAGGCGCCGCTGCGCCACTGGCATATCTTGCAACTCGCCGAACCTAACCACCTCACCACGGCACGCCTCACCCTCGACGAACGCATCTTGCATTTTCTGCTGGGAGTCGGCGCGCTGGATAGGCGGCTGGCCGGGCTGGTACGGCCACTCGACGCGACATCACCCCTGCCGGCATCGCAACAACAACAGGCGGAACGTCTCAGTCTAGGTTGGACCGACGCCGGCACCGCGCTGCCGCTGATAAGCCTGCGCGGGACGGATCCGGCCGGCGCTCGCGCCGTGGCCGCCCAGGCCTGTACCCTGCTGGCACTACGTCCGTGGATCTTGCGCGCGGACGATATTCCGCCCGTGCCGGAGGAACGCAATCTGATCGCCCGGCTGTTGACCCGCGAGTGCCTGCTGGCCCGGGCCGCGCTGATCATCGAGGCGGAGGGAAATCCGCCGCCCTTCTTCGCTGCCTTTCTCGATCAACTGGCCGGACCGGCCATTATCCTCGGCGCCGCGCCGCCGGCCCTGCAGCGCCCTTACCTCAGTTTGGAGATCAACAAACCGCGGGTCGATGAACAACGCGGCTTGTGGCGCGACGCATTGGGCGAGATCGCCATCGACGACGCCGAACTGGCGCGCCTCACCGCCCATTTCGATTTTTCCGCCGCCGATATCACCGCGGCGGCGGTGGAGCTGCGGCTAGCCGACCCCGCCGCCGGCGCAATCGAACCCCGCTTGTGGCGGACCTGTCGCCACCGCACCCGCGGACCGCTCGACAATCTCGCGCAACGCATCGCACCGCGGGCCAGTTGGGACGATCTGGTCTTGCCGGGCGGACAACTCGCCGTCCTACATGACATCAGCCGCCAGGTGCGCCATCGCGCCACGGTCTACGAACAATGGGGTTTCGCCGCCAAGGGCGCGCGCGGCCTCGGCATCAGCGCCTTGTTCGCCGGCGAGAGCGGTACCGGCAAAACCCTCGCCGCCGAAGTCATCGCCGCCGATCTCGGCCTCGATCTCTATCGCATCGACCTCGCCGCGGTGGTGAATAAATACATCGGCGAGACCGAAAAAAATCTGGAACGGCTGTTCAGCGCCGCCGAAGCCAGCGGCGCGGTGCTGCTGTTCGACGAGGCCGACGCCCTGTTCGGCAAACGCAGCGACGTCAAGGACAGCCACGACCGCTACGCCAACATCGAGTTGGCCTATCTGCTGCAACGCATGGAGACTTATCGCGGCCTCTCCATCCTCACCACCAATTTAAAGTCGCTGCTCGACACCGCCTTTCTGCGGCGCATCCGCTTCGTGGTGCAGTTCCCCTTTCCCGACCTGGCGCAACGCGCCGAGATCTGGCGGCGGATATTTCCCGAACCGCTGCCGCGCCATGCGCTCAAAATCGAGCAGCTCGCGCGGCTGCATATGGCGGGCGGCAATATCCGCAATATCGCCATGAACGCCGCCTTCCTCGCCGCCGACGACGACGGCCGGCTCGGCATGGCGCATCTCGCCCGTGCCGCGCGCATGGAATACGCCAAGCTGGAAAAACCGCTGAGTGAGGCGGAGATCGGGGGTTGGTAGTGAACCGAAGATCATCTCGAAGTGCGAGCCGGGCGAGAGACGATAAAAATTCCTAAAACGCTAAGGAGATCACGATGAAAACGATACATGGTTTAGGTATGGGCTGGCAGCACGATCTGCCGGATATCCGCGATTACACACCCGAGTCGGAAGCAGTCGAGAAAGTGCTGAGCCGATCCGTGCCGCTCAAAAAGGCCCGCAAGGCCACGCCGGCGGCCGTCGATCTGCGCCCCTGGTGTTCACCGATCGAGGATCAGGGCAGTCTCGGTTCCTGCACCGCCCACGCGGCGGTGGGCATGATGGAATACTACGAGCGGCGCGCCTTCGGTAAACATTTGGACGCCTCGCGTCTGTTCCTCTACAAGGTCACGCGCAATCTGATGGGCGTCAAAGGCGACGACGGCGCCTACCTGCGCGACACCATGAAGGCCATGGTGCTGTTCGGCGTGCCTCCGGAGAAATACTGGCCTTATTACACCACCAAGTTCAACGACGAGCCCACCGCTTTCTGCTATTCCTTCGCCCAGAGTTATCTGGCGGTGCAGTATTACCGTCTCGATCCGCCGGGTACCACGCCGGCCAAGGCGCTAAGTGAAATCAAACGTTATCTCGCCGCTGAACTGCCGGCCATGTTCGGCTTCTCGGTCTACAGTTCCATTCCGCCGCTGGGTGACGGCAAGGGCGAGATTCCGTTCCCCGCTCAAGGCGACACGCTGGAAGGCGGCCACGCCGTGCTCGCCGTAGGCTACGACGACAAGAAAAAGATCGGTAACGACAAGGGCGCGTTATTGATCCGCAACTCCTGGAGCAAGGGTTGGGGCGACCAAGGTTACGGCTGGCTGCCCTACCGCTATGTCGAGGCGGGATTGGCCGACGATTTCTGGTCGATGGTCAAACAAAAATACGTGGACACGGACTTGTTCAAATGAACGGAAAAACACCGTCTCCGGCCATACACCTGCACATCGAGCACTTGGTGCTGGACGGCATGGCGCACATCGATCCGGCGACCTTGACCGCCGCGTTGCAAGAGGCGCTCAGCCGGGAATTGAGTACGACGCAACTACTGCGCACCGCCGTCCTGCCTGTGGCCCGCGCCACGGTCACGCTTCCGGCCGCTTGCGGCACGCCTCACTTGGCCGGCACGGTCGCGCAGGCCATTGCCGGGGTCGTCGCTAACGGCGATACGTCGGCATCGCCTGGATACGCTGCTGGGCGAAGGGATCATCATGGCTAAGCACGCCACCACCAACAAGACAGACGGCAACCGCGCCTGGTTGCAGCGCAAAGCGCCGTTACCCATCGGTGCGCCGGGCGATCGTTATGAGCGTGAAGCCGATCGCGCCGCAGCGGCGGTGGCGGGCGGCTATCGACTCGCCGGCGGTGGCTTGTCGCTGTCGCGCATCCCCGTCAATCAAGTACAGCGCGACGGCGATGAAAAGCCCAAGAGCGAAGAAGAAAAATATAAGGACGCCGCGAAAAAGATCGGCGAAGCCTTTCTTGAAACCGAGGTGGGGAAAAAACTCAAAGAGAGTGTCGAGAACGACCCGCTGGTGAAAGGCGCCAAGGAGGCCGGCGAAAGTTTCATCGGCACACTGCCCGGCAAAGTCATCACCGGCGCCACCGCCGCAGGCGCGGTGGCGGCACTGGCGGGGACGCATAAAGAGCTGCCGGCGCAGCTTCCGGATATTCCGCTCGATAAACTCACCCCCGGTCTCAAGGTGCAGATCACCTATGAAGGTCCGGTGGACAAGCCCACCAAGGCGATGATCACCTTCAGTTACACCGAGCAGGTGAGCGGCGGCAAGAAACCCGCCAAGACCAAGAGCGAGATTCAGCGCGAGGAAAACGCGCGCATGGCGGCGGACATGGCCAAATTCCGCGCCGGTATGCGTTACGCGCCGGGCACGCCCGAGGCCAAACAACAGGCGGAGGAAGAAGCGGCTTTAAAGCGTGCCGCCTTCGCCGGCGTCGGCAAGCTGCCGGAGTTTGGCAAAACTACTACATTTCCCGGCTTGGGCCCCGCCTCGCCCGGTTTTCAATTGCAAGTACCCACGGCCGGCTTCAAACCCAAACCGTTTTCCTTGCTGGACGAATCGCTGAAGCTCAAACCGATAGCCGACGTCGCGCCCGACGCCGAGAAAGAAAAGAAGAAGGAAGAACCCGCCGTACAACGCAAGGCCGCGGGAAAAGGCGATGGGCACAACGCGCCGGACAGCGTCCATGTCGCCCTCGGCAAGGCGGGCGAACCGCTCGACACCACTACCCGCACCGCCATGGAGACGCGTTTCGGCGCCGATTTCGGCGGCGTGCGCATTCATACCGATGCGCATTCCGCTCAGGCGATGGATGCCTTGGCCTACACCGTCGGCAATGATGTGGTGTTCGCCCCCGGCCGTTATTCACCGAAGACCGCGATGGGCCGCCAGTTACTCGCGCATGAATTGGCACATGTCGTGCAACAAGGCGGCGCGCCGGCGGCGTCCGCGCCCATCGTGCAACGCGCCACGGCCTTGGAAAGTGTCGGACGCTTTTTCCGCGATGTGTTGTTTTTTATTCCAAGCCTGTTCGGCGCCGAGCTGAGTTACAGCGACGACGAGCTGTTGGAGTATCTCGCCGACATCACCAAGGACAATAAAATTAAGGGCGGTTACTACAGCGACGACAAGGCGCGTCAAATCGTACAAAAATCGAAGGCCGGCAATGCCAAATTCAAATTGCAGACGCCGCAGATGCGTCTGTTGATTTTGGAGATGCAGGATGGCATCGTCACCAATGGCGACCGCCAGGGTATCGTCGACCTTCTCGAAGACTGCGCCGCGAAAAACGTTCCGCTCGATCAACTCTTTCAGGCGGGCGGGATCAAGTTCAACGAACTCTACAATGACCTCAAGAAGCCGCCTTATCACACCAAGTTCACCACGTTGTTCACGCCCTGGTTTTTGACGCAGCAATTTGCCGCCGGTGACCAAGCGATCGCCGGCCGGATATTGCGCGACATCTTCGCCGTCGCCGAGGATAAACTCGATTTCGCCGACTTGGGCGAGCTGCGTACCGAGGTCTTCAAACGCCTGCGCATGAGCCAGCTGATGCGTGAATCGCAAAATGGCGAGTCCTTCGATTATCCCGAGAACATGCGGGCCGGCGATTGCCCGGATTTCGACGCCACCAATCAGATGAAAAACGCGCGGGTCAATCTGGCCGCGCGCAGTTATTGGAGCGACGTGATCCTCGACAGTGAACTCATTTATTACTTCAAACTCACTCCCCACGGCAAACAGCACGGCTACGACGCCTTGACCAAACTGTTCACGCCGCAAGGGCCGGGACGGCAGAATCCCAACGACCCCGATCCCAATATCTGCAAGAAGACGCTCATCCACTGCGACTACCTGGTGAACGTCATCCACTACCGCACCTATGCCGAGACCATCGGCACGGCGAAGTTCGACCGCTTGGTGAAGGACGGCGCCCTCGATTTGTGGCTGACCTACACCGGCTTCCCCAATCCCAAAGTGGAAGACTGGCGCAAGTCGCCCAAGGCACTGTCGGTGCAAGAGGTGCGGCCCGCCTCGGAGAAGGATCTGGTGATCGGCGATCACGTGATCTTCTGGAATCACCTCGGCTACGACGGCCTCAATGAAAAATCCCAAATGCCTTGGCGGCTGGAGAACGCGGTGCTGGTGGATCAAGACACCGCCGGCCGCGACCTCTTCGAAGGCCACGGCACGCCGGAGCGCACGCATGACGAAATGCGCAAGGAATTGGCGGAAGCCTATAACCCCCTCGCCACGCAAGCGCTGAGTATCACCGCGGACGTGGACGCCGAGGTGAGTCCGATGTCCGATCTCACGCAAAAATTTCCCAATGTGGAACGCAAAGCCCCGGGCAATTGGCTGGTCATCGATCCCGGCCTCTACGGCGACACCGCCCGCAAAGGCCAGCGTTACAAGCTGCGCACCGTCACCGATTGGGTCAACGATCCCGACATGCCGGGCCTGCGCGATCCCCACGACCGCGGCAAGATGTATCCGGTCAAGCGTCCGTTGGAATCGGCGGATAAGCCGCCGCCGAAACTGTGATGAAGCTGATACGTGAGTATGGGTAATTAATAAACGACAGTGCCGGCCTCGGTGCCCAGACCCCTCCTCACTCCTTCCCCTTCAGGGGCAAGGCTAGGGTGGGGGTGAGAACTGAAGGCGGCGATGGGCTTTTCAGAACCACGAAGCAATAGGTAAAAACAACATGGCATTCACCGGTTCACCTCGATTATTAAAAGGCGGCATCGTCTTGATGGACCCGAACAGCGGTCAGGTGTTGCGGGTGATTTCGCTGCAATACAATCCGGACAGCCTCACGCGTTCGCTACAGATCCAAGCGATCGCCGGCGAAGGCGCCGACCGCTCCGAGGCGCTGCGCATGAAGGGTCCACCGGTGGAGACCCTGCGCCTGGAGGCGGTGATCGACGCCACCGATCAACTGGAATTTCCCGATCAAAACCGCAACACCGTGCAAAACGGCATCCACCCGCAACTCGCGGCGCTGGAGACGTTGATTTATCCCAGCAGCGCCGCGTTACAGGCGAATAACAGTCTGGCCGGCAGCGGCGCCTTGGAGATCGTGCCCATGGAGGCGGCGCTCTCGATCTTTGTCTGGAGCAAACAACGCGCGGTGCCGGTGCGTATCACGGAGTTTTCGGTGACCGAAGAAGCCTTCGATCCGCTGCTCAATCCCATCCGCGCCAAGCTCAGCATCGGCATGCGGGTGTTGTCGGTGGACGATTTAGGCTTCAGTCACAAGGGAGGTAGCCTGTTCATGAGTTATCTCAAGAATAAAGAGGTGCTGGCAGGCAAAGCCCCGGGCGCAAGCTTGGCGACACTGGGTTTGGAGGGTCTGTCATGAGCGATCCCTTACAAGCCTTATTGGCGGCCGGGGTACTCAACACCTCGCCCTTCCCGCCCAATAGTCGTTATCACGGCATTGCCGTGACGACGCTAGCACAAACCAATCAGGAGCCCATCGCCTATCTCAAACGCCGCTTCGTGCCGCCGCCGGAGAATTTCGCCGTAGTACAGCAACACACGATAATGCAGGGCGACCGCCTCGATAATCTCGCGGCGCATTATCTCGGCGATGCGGAACTCTATTGGCGGCTGTGCGACGCCAACGGCGCGCTGCGTCCCGCCGAACTCACCGAGACGGCGGGCACGCGTATCGCCATCACGCTGCCGGAAGGTGTGCCGGGGGTGAGCGATGCTTAAAGGCATCAACCTGCAACTCTACATCGGCCCCGCCGTGCCCATCCCGGCGCCGCGCGAGGTCATCGAGGCGCTGGAGCAAGTGCAGGTGCAGGTGAGCGGCGGCGATACCCAGAGCGGCTTCGAACTCACCTTCACCTTGTCGAAGCGTTCACCGCTGCATACCTTGTTTCTACTCACCGGTGGCGGCGGCATACCCATCGTGCGGGTGGTGATCGTGGCGATGATGGGCGCCAACGCCGAAGTGTTGATGGATGGCGTGATGACCCATCACGAAGTGCGGCCCGGCGCCGGCGGCGGCAAATCCACGCTGGTGGTGAAGGGCAAAGATATCAGCGCGCTGATGGATTATATCGAACTCGATGGCATTCCCTTCCCCGCCATGCCGCCGGCCTTGCGGGTATTGATCACCCTCGCCAAATACGCCGCCTTCGGCGTGATACCGCTGGTGATCCCGAGCGTGGTGGAAGATATCCCCATCCCCATCGAACGTATCCCGCGCCAGCAAGGCACGGATTACGGCTATGTGAAACGGCTCGCGCTCGAAGCGGGCTACGTGTTTTATATCGACCCCGGCCCGCTGCCCGGCACCAGCCGCGCCTATTGGGGACCGGAGATCAAGGTCGGCGCGCCGCAACCGGCGCTCAATACCGACATGGACGCGCATACCAATGTCGAATCGCTGTCGTTTGCATTCGACAAAGAAGCGAAGGAAATGCCGGTGGTATTCATCCAGAACCAGGCCACCAAGGTGCCCATCCCGATTCCCATCCCCGACATCACGCCGCTCAATCCACCACTCGGTTTGGTGCCGCCGCTGCCACCCAAGCTCAAATTCTTGAACGACACCGCCAAGCAGTCACCGTTGAGCGCGGTGATGACGGGGCTGGCCTATGCCTCGCAACACGCGGATGCGGTGACCGGCACCGGCACGCTCAACGTGGTGCGTTACGGCCGGATATTGAAAGCGCGTCAATTGGTGGGGGTGCGCGGCGTCGGCGCGGCGTATGACGGTCTCTATTACGTCAAGAGCGTCACCCACACCATCAAGCACGGCGAATACAAACAGGGTTTCACGCTGGTGCGCAACGGCCTGTTGTCCACCGTGCCTAGGGTGCCGGCATGAGCGAGCCACAAACTTATAACATCTTCTTGCTTGCTCCACTCCCCTCTCCCCTTGCGGGAGAGGGGCCGGGGGAGAGGGGGAGCACCATGCACACATCCAAAACGCGATTCGCAAAAACGCTGCGCCAAAACATGACCGACGCGGAGCACTGTCTGTGGAAACATCTGCGCGGGCACCGTCTGGATGGGATCAAGTTCAAGCGCCAGCAACCCATCGGGCCGTATATCGTGGATTTCGTATGCTTCGACGCACGGCTGGTTATCGAGATTGATGGCGGGCAGCATCTGGAAAGCAAAACTGATCACGTGCGCGACACATGGTTGAGTGAACATGGCTTTCGCGTGCTGCGATTCTGGAACAACGAAGTGTTGAATGAAACGGCGGCAGTGCTGGAGAGAATTATTGAATCTCTACCCCCTCTCCCCAACCCCTCTCCCGCAAGGGGAGAGGGGCTTGAAAAAGAAAATGAGAAGACGGCATGAGTGAACAAAAAAAATACTTCGGCAAATACCGCGGCACGGTGGTGAACAATGTCGACCCCATGCAAATCGGCCGCATCCAGGTGCTGGTGCCCGACGTGTCGAATCTGATGTTATCGAGCTGGGCCATGCCCTGCGCACCGGTGGCGGGCATCAATATGGGCGTGTTCACTCTGCCGCTGATCGGCAGCGGCGTGTGGGTGGAATTCGAGCAGGGCGATCCGGATTACCCGATCTGGGTCGGCGGTTTCTGGGGCACGGCCGCGGAAGTGCCGCTGCTATCGCACATGGTGCCGCCGGCGGTGCCCGGCATCACGCTGCAAACCCCGCTCAAGAACGGCATCGTCATCAGCGACGTGCCGGGGCCCACGGGCGGCATACAAATACAGACCGCCACCGGCGCGATGATCTCGGTGACGGACATCGGCATCCTGATCTCCAACGGCAAGGGCGCGGTGATCAATCTCACCGGGCCGACGGTGGACATCAATCTCGGCGCGTTGACGGTGGTATAGGGAAGGAATCGCAGACATGATAAACGTGATTTTTTTATCATGCCAATGAACCTCAAATATTTTGTAGGGTGGGTAAACAGCTTCATCGTTTGCCCACGCGGTACGCGATACGATGATCCGCGTGGGCACAAAAACCTGCCCACCCTGCGCACTCGGTGCTTTAACTGTGGTGTAAGGAGAACGACCATGCCCTCACCCATCCTTCATCTCGGCGCCACCATCACCTGCATGCACGCGGGACCGGCGACACCGCTCACACCGTTTCCGCGCGTGTTGGTGAGCGGCCAGCCGGTGACCACGCTGACCACGCCGTATGCCATTACCGGCTGCGCCCTCACCGGCACGCCCAATCCGCCCTGCGTCACCGCGCAATGGGTGGTGGGCGCGGTGCGGGTGTTGGCGGGCGGCGCGCCGGTGTTGGTGCAGAGCGGTCAGGCAGTCTGTGTGCCCACCGGCACCGGCCTGTTGCCTTTGGTCGTACAACCGAGGGTGCTTGCGACATGAGCAACATCGATTATCCATTTCGCTTCGACGGCCGCGGCCGCACGGCGGAAACCGACAGCTCCGGCTACATCCGCGATCTCATCGAACAGGTCTTGCTCACCGCGCCGGGTGAACGGGTGATGCGGCCCGGTTTCGGCAGCGGTGTTATGCAGTTGGTATTCGCCGCCGCGAGTCCCGAAGTCGCGGCGACCACCCAATTCCTGGTGCAGGGCGCTTTGCAGCAGTGGCTGAGCGAGCTCATCACCGTCGAGGCGGTGGACGTCGAGGCGCGGGACAGTGCCCTGCTCATCACCGTGCAATACATCGAAAACCGCAGCCAGCAGCGCGGTGTGGCGCAGATCAACGCGCCGGGAGGCGCGATATGACGGCGACGAGAGGCGCACTATCATGAAGTACTACTGCTGCGACCGACGTCGCCTCGAAGTCGTCAAGCTCAATGGCACACTCAACGGCCTCGACTATCTCGAAATGCACGACAGCGGCATCCCCGGCGATACGACCCGCCAGCTCACGCTGTTTCTGAAATTTCTGCGCCCGGTCCCCGCACTGAGCAAAGATCAGTTCCGCATCGAAGGCGGCGAACGCATCAAGAGCGTGGATATCGAATGGATCGCAATTGCCAATGCGCTGCCGATTGGAGAGCCGCCCAGCCTGGTCGACGGCCTGATACCGCTCAACGAATTTCTGGTGATCCGCACGGAGATTTACGGTGATTTTTCGCTGTATACACTGCGCCTGGTGAGCGGCCCGGGCAGCGACACGCCGCCCACTGGTTTCGATCCGCGCCTGAGCGAGATTCAATTCTCGTTCAAGGTGCAGTGCGAATCGGATTTCGATTGCGCCAGCACCACGCCCTGCCCCACGCCGCCAGCGGTGAATCCGCGCCTCGATTATCTCACTAAGGATTACACGAGTTTTCGCCGCCTGATGCTCGACCGCATGAGCGTACTCATGCCCAAATGGCGCGGCCGCAATGCCGCTGATGTCGGTGTCACCGTGGTGGAACTGCTGGCCTATGTCGGCGACCAGCTCTCTTATCAGCAGGACGCCGTCGCCACCGAGGCCTACCTCGGCAGCGCGCGCAAACGCACCTCGCTGCGCCGACACGCGCGCTTGGTGGATTACCAAGTGCACGAGGGCTGCAACGCCCGCGTGTGGGTGCGGCTATTCGTCAACGATGATGGCGTGATGATCCCGCGCGGCACGCCGCTGCTGACGCGCGCGCCCAACATCCCAGACCGCATCGCCCCGACCGGCGACCAGCTGCGCGATGCCTTAACAAGTGGCGTCCTGGTCTTCGAGACTGTGGAAGACACGCTGCTCTATCAGGATCACGAGCGCATCAGTTTCTACCCCTGGGGCGATCACGCATGCTGCCTGCCGAAAGGCGCGACGCGCGCGACGCTCAGCGGCCATTATCCCAATCTGAAGGCGGGTGACGTACTGGTGTTTGCGGAAGAACTTGGCCCGCGCACCGGCTTTACCGAAGACGCGGACCGCACGCATCGCTGTGCGGTCCGCCTCACCGACGTGCGCCCAAGCAGCGATCCCTCCGGCGGCCTGTTCCTGCCGGTGCCCAACAACAATCCGCTGGATGTCACCGAAATCCAATGGGCGGAACAGGACGCGCTGCCGTTCCCGCTGTGTTTGTCGACCACCACCGATGCGGATCACGGCGCGGCCTATCTCGACGAGGTGAGCGCGGCCTACGGCAACATCGTGCTGGCCGACCATGGCCGCACGCTGAGCGGCGAGGACCTCGGTGCGGTGCCCGCCTCGCACCTCACGCTTGCGCCCACCAGCGACGTGCTGAGCTGCAAGCGTCCGCCGTTGCAGGCCGTGCCGCCGCGTTTCCACCCGCAGCTGGCGGAACGTCCGCTCACGCACGCGCTGCCGCTCACGCCTGCGCCGCTATTCTCCTTCACCGCGACGGCGCCCATCGTTACCGCATTGCAGACGCGCAGCTTCACCGCAGCGCTGCACGATGCATTGGCGGTGCAGGGCGTGGTGTTGCAGGCGGGCCCGGTGGTGGTGCAAGGCGGCGACGGCATGTGGTCGGTATCCGACGGCGCGAGCGCCTACCGTCTGAGTGTGGACAGCGGCCAGGTGCAGGTGTCGCCGCTGGCCGATGCCGCCGCCTTGATCACCGCCGTCGATCCGCAGCGCGCGTGCCCCGCAATCTCGCTGGCCAGCACTTACCTGGGCACACCGGACACCTGGCTGCCGCAGCCCGACCTGCTGGGCAGCGACGCAGCGGCGACCGAGTTCGTGGTGGAGTGTGAATACGACGGCAGCGCGCTGCTGCGTTTCGGCGACGATTACCACGGCAAGCGCCCGGACAGCGGCACCACATTCAGCGCGAGCTATCGCATCGGCAACGGTGCGGCAGGCAACATTGGCCTGGAGTCCATCGCACACATCGTCAGCAACGATGCGCGGCTGCTGCGTGCGTCGAATCCGCTGCCGGCAAAAGGCGGCGCCGATCCGGAGAATGCCGAGGACATCCGGCGCGATGCGCCGGAAGCGTTCCGCACCCAGGAACGCGCGGTCACGCCCGAGGATTACGCGGAAGTCACCGAACGCCACCCCAGCGTGCAGCGCGCCGCCGCCACCTTCCGCTGGACCGGCAGCTGGTACACGGTATTCCTCACCGTCGACCGCAAGGGCGGCGGCGAGGTCGATGCGGTCTATGAACAGACCATCCGCGACCACGTCGAGCGCTATCGCATGGCCGGCTATGACCTGGAGGTGAACGGCCCGAGCTATGTGCCGCTGCTGCTGGAAATGACGGTGTGCGTGCAGCCCGATTATTTCCGCGCAGACGTGCGCGCCGCGCTGATGCGCGTGTTCAGCCGCGGCTGGCTGGACGACGGCAGGCCCGCGCTGTTCCATCCGGACAACTTCACGTTCGGTCAGCCAGTGTATCTCAGCGCCCTGTATGAGGCGGCACAGGCGATTCAAGGTGTGGCCTCGGTGGTGGTCAACACCTTCCAGCGCCTGCATGCACCGCCTGATCTTAAGCCGCTGGATGACGGCGTGCTGACCATAGCACGGCTGGAAATCGCGCGGCTGGACAACGATCCCAACTTCCCCGAACGGGGTGTGTTGAAGCTTTCGGTGGGAGGGGGGAAATGACCTGTACATATTTGATGGCGCAGGATGTGCACGCAATGTCTGCGCGTCGCAATCCCCTCTCCCTGTCCCTCTCCCGCAAGGGGAGAGGGGACGCATGTGCACGGGCTGTACTTAAAGCCCCTCTCCCCTTGCGGGAGAGGGGTTGGGGAGAGGGGAATATCTTCAATAACGGAGTCCCAACATGACTTCCACTACAGACCTGACCGCACAGGACGCCTGCGGCTGCTGCGCAGGCGTGGGCATCCAGGCGCCGGAGCTGCTCTACAACCGCCCGGGGCTCTCCGCCATCGCCTATCGCATCGGCACGCACAGCGAGGTGTTGGCTAGCTTGCAGGCACGGCTGTCGTCGCAGGATTATCCGGGACTGGCGAAACTGCGCACCCGCGACAGCGATGATTTTTCCATCGCGCTGCTGGATGCCTATGCGTGTATGGCCGATGTGCTGAGTTTCTATCAGGAGCGTCTCGTCAATGAATCGTATCTGCGCACCGCCGGCGAACGCCTGTCGCTGAGCGAACTCGCGCGCCTGATCGGCTATCGCCTGCGGCCCGGCGTTGCCGCCGAGACCTGTCTCGCCTTCACGCTGCAGGAACCGCCACCGCAAACGACGAGCACCGAACCCAGGCAGGCTACCGGCGTGCCCGACAAGGTGACGCTGGACATCGGCATCAAGGTGCAGAGCATGCCCGGCCCGGACGAGAAGCCGCAGACCTTCGAGACCGTCGAGGTTATCGAGGCGCGGCCAGCATGGAACGTCCTGCTGCCGCGCATGCACGAACCGAAGCTGCCGGTGTTCGGCACCAAGGTCATCTACCTACAGGGTGTCGCGACACAATTGAAAGCGGGTGACGCGCTGCTGCTGGTCGGCACGGAACGCGAGAACAATACGGGCAACGAAAACTGGGATTTTCGCCGCGTGCAGAACGTGGTGCTCGACAGCACAGCCGATCGCACCGTGGTCACGCTGGACCGCGGCCTCGGCACGGCTACGCCTTACGTCACGCCGGCGGCCAATCCCAAGGTGTATGCGCTGCGCCAGCGCGCCTCGCTGTTCGGCTACAACGCGCCCGACTGGCGCGTGATGTCCAACGACATCAAGTGCGGTTATCTGGGGCTGCCCAGCGGCTCGACCGTGGTCAACACCGAATGGCCCGGCTTCACCATCGCCGACATTTCCGACCCGCCCACCGATGTCGCCACCGGCACCGGCCTGTTCGGCGAATATTTCGACAACAAGAACCTCACGGCGCGCAAGCTCACGCGCACCGACGCCACGGTGAATTTCGACTGGGGCAGCGGTTCGCCCGATGCACTGATCGGCGCCGACACGTTCTCGTTGCGCTGGACAGGCTGGCTGCATGCGCCCATCGATGGCGGCTACACCTTTTACACCACCTCCGACGACGGCGTGCGCCTGTGGGTCGACAATCAGTTGATCATCAGCAACTGGACCGATCATGGCGCCACTGAAAACAGCGGCGGCATCACGCTCGCGGCCGGCAAGAAATACGATATCCGGCTGGAGTACTACGAGAACGGCGGCGCGGCAACCATCAAGCTGTCGTGGGCGCCGCCGGGGCAGGCCAAGCAGATTATCCCGATGGAACGGCTCTATCCGCGCAACATCCACACGCTGCATCTCGATGCGCTCTATCCGCAGATCGTGCACGACGGCTGGCTGGTGCTGTCCATCCCCGAGTATCAGGAACTGTACCAGGTGGACACCGCGGGCGAGGATGCGCGCGCCGCCTTCACCCTCACCGGCAAGACCACGCGCCTGACGGTGAAGGGTGAAAACCTGCGCGAGCTGTTCAACGAACGGCTGCGCGAAACGGCGGTGTTCGCCAACAGCGAAAAACTTACGCTCGCGGAAACGCCGATCACCGGCGACGTGACGGGCGACTTCCTGCGCGTGGACCGCAAGGCCGATGACCTTCCGCCGGGGCGCAGACTGATCCTCAGCGGCACGACCACCGCCGGCGCAGAAGCGAGCGAAGTGCTGACGTTGCTGAAGACCGAACCGGACGGCGGCACCACCAAGGTGTACTTCACCACCTCGCTGGCCAATGCCTACAAGCGCGACACGGTGAAACTCTATGCCAACGTCGCGCTCGCCACCCACGGTGAGACCGTGCAGCAGATCCTCGGCAATGGCGCGGCGCGGCTTTCCCATCAGCGTTTCACGCTCAGGCACGCGCCGCTCACTTTCACGGGGGCGGAGAACGAGACCGGCGCCGAGGCGGCATTGGAGGTACGCGTCAACGACATCCGCTGGCACGAGGCGCCCACGCTTTTCGGCGTGGGGCCTGACGACCGATCGTATGTACTGCGCACGGACGAGGGCGGCGCGGGAACCGTCCAGTTCGGCGACGGCCGCCGCGGCGCGCGCCTGCCTACTGGCCAGGACAATGTGCGCGCGATCTACCGCAAGGGCCTCGGCGCGGCGGGCAATCTGAAAGCGGGCCAGCTCTCGCAGCTGCTCACACGCCCGCTGGGACTGAAGGCGGCCAGTAATCCGCTGCCCGCCGAGGGCGGCGTGGACGCGGACAGCGCCGACCATGCGCGGCGCAACATGCCGCTCGGCGTGCGCACGCTCGGGCGCGTGGTGTCGATACTGGATTATGAAGATTACGCGCGCGCCTACACCGGCATCGCCAAGGCGCAGGCCGCCGTGCTCAACACCCGCGCCGGCCGCACCGTGTTCATCACTGTCGCCGGCGATGACGGCGGACAACCGCCGGATGCGACGCTCGCTAAACTGCTCAACGCCCTCAAACAAAACGGCGACCCGCTGGTGCACTGCGAAACGAAAGCCTACAACGAGGCGACCTTTCATCTCGCGCTGCGCGTCAAGCGCGACCCGGATCACGACGCCAAGAAAGTGCTGGCCGATGTCGAGGCCGCGCTGCGCACCGCCTTCTCGTTCGACGCGCGCGACTTCGGGCAGATTGTCGCGCGCTCCGAGATCATCGCAGTGGCGCAGGAGGTGGAGGGCGTGCTGGGCGTGGACCTGGACCGCTTCTACCCCGGGGCCACCATCACGCTGGAAGAGCGCCTGACGCCGGCTGCAGCAACGACCGATGCGCAGGGCAACGGCGTTGCCGCGGAGATTCTGGTGCTCGACAGTGGGCCGTTTGATTATCTGGAGGAGATGCCGTGAACACCACCGCCGACCGTCTCTACGAATTGCTGCCCGCGATCCACCGCATCCGCGACGCGGAGCAAGGCTATCCGTTGCGCGAGCTGCTTGCGGTCATCGGCGAGCAGGTGGCGGCCATGCAGGAGAACCTCGACCAACTCTACGACGACCAGTTCATCGAAACCTGCGCGCCGTGGGTAGCGCCCTACATCGGCGACCTGATCGGCTACCGCACGCTGCACGGCGTCGCGCCCACCGTAGCCTCGCCGCGCGCTGACGTCGCCAACACCATCCGCTACCGCCGCCGCAAAGGGACGGCATCGATGCTCGAGCAGCTCGCGCGCGATGTCACCGGCTGGCCGGCGCGCGCGGTGGAGTTCTTTCAGCTGCTGGGCTGGACGCAGAACATGAATCATCTGCGCATGGGCGCGCACTACGCGCCCGATCTGCGCAACTGGGAAAGACTGCAGTGGCGCGACACTGCCTTCGACACCATCGCGCACACCGTGGACGTGCGCCGCATCAGCACCGGCGCCGCGCGCCACAACATTCCCAACATCGGCCTGTATCTGTGGCGCGTGCGCGCGTTTCCGCTGACGCGTTCGCCGGCGGTGGCCGACCCCGTGATCGGCGGCGGTCTGCGCTTCCGCTTCAATCCGCTCGGCGCGGACATGGCGCTGTACAACACGCCGGAGACGGAGGAAGAAATCAGCCATCTTGCCGAGCCGCGCAACGTGCCGATGCCGCTCGCGCGCCGTTGGCTCAAGGCGCATCTCGACGACTACTACGGCCCCGGAAAAAGCCTGTGGGTGGAGCTCGACGGCAATCCGCCGCAACTGGTCGCGCGCAACAACATTCGCATCTGCGACCTCAGCGACATCAAGGATGGCGGCGGCAATGTGATCGCGTGGGCGCACCAGCCCACTGCCGGCTCCGGGCTGGTAGCCATCGATCCGGTGCTGGGCCGCATTGCGTTTGCCGACGCGCCCGCCTCGGCCCCGCTCGTGAGCTTTCATTACGGCTTCACCATCGAAATCGGCGGCGGCGGATACGAGCGCGGCGATCCCGCCGTGCCGGTCACGCCGCTGCAATCCGTGCACGGCGGCGCGGCGCTGCAGCCGGCGCTGAATGCGGTACAGAACGGCGGCACGGTGGAAGTGACCGACAGCCGCCGCTATGTAGAGACGCCGAGCATCACCGTGAACGCCGGCAAGACCGTGGTGCTGCGCGCAATCAACGGCGCACGCCCGCTGCTGGCGGCGAGCGGCGACGTTGCGCTCAATCTCGGCGCGGACGCCACGCTGATCCTCGACGGCTGGGTGGTCAGCGGCGGCACGCTGAAGATGGCCGCCTTTGCCGACACAGCACCGCGCTATCTCGTGCTGCGCGATTGCACGCTGGTGCCGGGAACGTTCGGCGCGGCCGACGCCCCCGGCCTGGCGGTGAGCCATGCCTTCGCCAAGGTGGAACTGGAACGCTGCATCACCGCCCCGCTGCACATCGCCGCTGACGCGGAAGTGTCGTTGAGTGTATGCATCGTGGATGCGACTGCGCAAAACCTCATCGCGCTACGCGGCCCCGGCGCCGACCCGCTCGCACCCGGCGGTGCGCTCACACTGGAGAGTTGCACCGTCATCGGCAAGGTTCACACCCGGCAGCTGACGCTGGCCAGCGATTGCCTGTTCGTCGCCGCGCTCGCCAGCGGCGACACATGGAAGGCGCCGCTGTGGGCCGAACGCCGCCAGCAGGGCTGCGTGCGTTTTTCCTATGTGCCGCCAGCTTCGCGCACACCGCGCCGCTTTCATTGCCAGCCGGAAGGCGACGCGCCCGAACCACAGCCGCATTTCACCTCGCTGCACTACGGCGATGCCGGCTACTGCCAACTGCGGCAAAGCGCTTCAGAAAAGATACGCCGTGGCGCCCACGACGAAAGCGAGATGGGTGTGTTACACGGCCTGTATCAACCGCAACGTGAGACCAATCTGCGCGTGCGGCTGGAGGAATATCTGCGCTTCGGGCTGGAGGCGGGGGTGATTTATGGGAGTTGATGTGATGAATGTATGCAAGATATGCACGCCGGCTTTCTTACCCCTTCCCCCTTGCAGGGATAGGGACGTATTTAACCGACGTTCGAATACGAACATTTGAACGTACAAAACTAGAAAAGCAGGAGAACAGCCATGAGTGGAGATTACAGCCGGGTACGTTTCGATCCGCGTGTCGACATCGCCGGTGTGCTGATGCAGCAGGGGCGCGTGCAACTGGACTCGGATTGGAACGAGTGGGTCGCGGTGCTGGAGCGGCGTCTGCGCGCCGAAACCGTCGATATCTTCGGCGTGCAGATCACGCCCGGCGTGAGCGGTGTCGCGGTGGTCTCGCCGCAGACACCCGATGCCTTCAAGATCGACGCGACCGGCGGCGCAATCACCATCGGCCGCGGCCGCATGTATGTGGACGGGCTGCTGGCGGAGAATCACGGCGGCGGCACACTCGAATTCGATCCGCTGCTCGCGGAGCTGCGCGGCCAGACGGCGCTGAACTATAACCAACAGCCTTATTTCCCCGCACCACCCGCCCTGCCCGGCGGCGGTCCGCATCTCGCTTATCTCGAAGTGTGGCAGCGCGAACTCACCCATCTACAGCGGCCCGAGATCGTCGAGTCCGCGGTCGGCGTCGATACCACCACGCGTCTGCAAACCGTGTGGCAGGTGCGGCGGCTGGCCAACGTCGGTGACGCGGATTGCATCAGTCCCGACGGCGATGTCACGGGCTGGCCAGCGCTGATCGCCCCCTCGGCCGGCCGCATGTCGATCCGCGCCGAAGGCGTGCCGCCCGACCTCGATCCCTGCGAGCTACCGCCCAGCGGCGGTTATCGCGGCCTGGAAAATCAACTCTATCGCATCGAGATACACGACGGTGGTGCGGTGGGCGCCGCGACCTTCAAATGGTCGCGCGACAATGCCAGCGTCGCGAGCAATGTGCTGGAGATCGTCTCGCACACCGCGGCCGCCACCGAACTCAAGCTGGCCAGTCTCGGCCGCGACGCGGTGCTGCGTTTCAACACCGGCGACTGGGTGGAGGTGCTTGACGACCGCCGGGAACTTTCCGGCGAAAACGGCGATCCCCTGCTGCGCCGCGGCGTGATGCGCAAGATCACCGTCGACGACGCCAAACAGACCATCAGCTTCTCGCCCGCCTTGCCGGCGAATCTGATTCCCGGCGGCGGCAGCGACACGCTGGACGCGCGTCACACCCGCGTGCGGCGCTGGGATCAAAAAGGCATGGTGCGCGACGCCAACAATAATGTCATCGTCAACCTCGACGCGGCCGGCAGCACGGGATTGATACCGTTGCCGGCGGCGGGTGTGTGGGTGGTGCTGGAAAACGGCGTGCAGGTGCAGTTCGGCGTCGCCGCGGGCGGCGGCGGATTTCATTGCGGCGACTACTGGGTGTCCGCCGCGCGCACCGCCGACACCTCGGTGGAGACCTTCACGCTCGCGCCGCCGCGCGGCATCCATCGTCATTACACGCGGCTCGCCATCGTCAACTTTCCCGACGATGAAACCGATTGCCGCACGCCTTGGCCGCCGGCCTGCGGCGGTTGCTGCACTATCACCGTCGCGCCCGGAGACAACATCCAGGCTGCCATCGATTCCTTGCCGGAGGAAGGCGGCTGCGTCTGTTTGAAGACCGGCGTACACGATATCGAGGCAACGCTGGAAATAATGGGCTCACGCATCATCCTGCGCGGTGAGAGTCCCGGCGCCATCGTCCGTGCGGCGAGTTTGCCCAGACTATTACAGATCGGCGCCGCTAATTTTCCGGTCAGCGATATCGTCGTCGAAAGTATCGGTTTTGAAGCGGCCGGCGCCGCGGCCGATCTCGGCAGCGTGTTGTACCTGGAAAACTGCACGCGGGTGCGGGTGGAACATTGCGGGATGAGAGTTTTAAGCACGGAGCTGGAAACCGTGCCGCCTTATGCGGGCATCTATCTCAATCATGTCGCCGAGATCAGTCTGCTGTCCAATCGGCTCACCAATCTGCTGATCGGCATCACCAGTGGCGACTATCATGGCGATTTGCATATCGCCGACAACGACCTCACCGGCATCACCGCCCGTTTTCTCGGCCAGCTCGACGCCTCCGCCGGCCAATATGGGATATTGATCGATAGCGAACACACGGCCGCTTGCCGCATCGAGGCCAATCGCATCCGGCATTTCTGGACGGGCATCGCGCTGCGCCGCCAGGCCGAGGCTACACTGATCGCCGACAACCGCATCAGCCGCAGCGCCGGCACCACCCAGGACGTTGCGCCCACCAATGTCGTACAGATGCGGCAATACCTCGATACCCGTCTTTATGCGATCGATGTCGAGGCCGCCGCTTGCACGGTGCGCGACAATTACATCGATTTATTATCCGCGGCCTGGGGCGGCGTACGGGTCAGCGGCGCCCACACCACTATTTGCGGCAATGTCTTGCAGGCCGCTGCGAAAGTCACTCAAACGCTGGTGCCCGCCGGTATTTATTGCCTGGCCGACGCCGTAGCGGGCCGCGCCGCCGATCACGCGATGATACGCGGCAATCAGTTACTCGGCCCGCAAGCGGGCATCGTGGTCTCGCGCATCGCCGGCCCCGTGGTCGGCGGCAATCACCTCGACGGCGGTGGCGCGGGCTGGTACGGCGTGCGCGTCGATGATTGCAGCGACGCGCGTATCGAGGACAACGATTTGCGCGAGATCTTCTTCGCGGTGCACCTCAGCGAAGGCGAGCGCAACCGGGTGAACGACAATCGCATCCTACAAGCCGCCACCGGCATCACCTGCACTCAGGAAACCGATCTGCAAGTCACCGGCAATATCGTGCAATCCTGTCTCGCCGCCGGCATGGGACTCTTCGTGCGCGGCGGCACGGCGTTGTTCGACAACCGGGTGCGGAACTGCGGTTATGCCCCGGCTATCGCACTCGGCATCGCCGTCTATGCCGAAGAGTTGTTGGCTCCCTCCGGCGCGCATCTGCGTATCGAGAATAACGAAGTGATTGACACCGGCATCTCCGCCGACGGCACGCAGCTGACCGGCGCCAATGCGGTCGGCATCGTCGGCTGGGTGCCCACCTGTCATATCACCGATAACCGGGTCGGTTATAGCCAAGCCATTCCCGCCCTCGATCCGCTCAGGGAACACCGCGCACTGGTGCTGTTGGGCCCGCTAGCCATCCGCTTCGCGACCGGCGCGGCGGTGATCGAATACATGTTCGGCGGCGCGCAGGTCAACGACAATCACTTCCGCGGCCCCGGCCGCAGTCTATTGGTGGAGTTCATGCGCATCGTACTCACCGACAACATCGATTTCCGCTTCGAGAAGGTGACTTTCAACAACAACCTCTGCGATCACCTCAGTGCCGAAGCCAGCGATCTGGGCGCGACCGTGCGTCTGTGGGGCGGCCATCTGATCGCCATCGGCAATCAAATCAAAGCCCCGGTCAACGTCAACGCTATGTCGCTGGCCAACCGCAACCAGGTCGCGCTGATGGGCAATATCACCACCGGCGATTACATCAATGTCGGCACCGTGACGCCGGCGCCTATCAATAATTTCAACGTACGCGTTTAAGGAGCACAGCATGGACATCAAGAACCTGGAGCAGGCGCTGAAACTGCAAAAAGACCTCGTGGCCAAACTCACGCAAAACCTGGAGGCGGCGCGCGGCGGCAAGACGCCTTCCCTGGAAGCACTGGTCAAGGATAAAGAGCAGGCGCTGGCGCGCGCCCAGGCCGAGGTCGAAGCCACCGTCAAGGAACGCGACGAGGTGGTGCGCCGCTGGGATGAACGGGTCACGCAACGCCAAGCCAAACTCGTACAACTCCAAACCGAGTTGGCCGAGATCAAAAGCCAATTCACCGCGCGGAAAAAGATTTCGGTGGGCGGCGACTCCGTTAAAGCCGCGAAAAAGACCCGCGCTAAAAAAACGACTAAGTGACGGGCTGACGCCGGCGAGTAAGGGCTGAACGGCGCTACTGCGTTCTCATCAGCGGCAGCGGTTCATACGTAGGCATTTGCACCGGCAGCGGCAGCACACCCAACACCTGCCCCGGCGTCGAGGCCGTACTCGCCTTCACCCCCACATCCGAGACCGTGTAGAGATAGGTCTCGTCGTCCTGGGCCATGACCACGGAGCGAGAAGGCACGCCATAGCTGACGTAGCCACCGTAGTCGCAAAAATACGGGCGATTGGGGTCCCCTTTTGCCGCCTTGCACAACGCCTGATACGCCAGGTCGGTGTGGTCGATGCGGCCCAGCGCGCGGATGCCGTCGCTCACATCGACGTGGAAGGCGGCGACGCCGTTGAAGGACTGCGCCGGTGAGTCGTCACTCCATATCGACAGCGGTACGGCCAATAGCCCGCGCGGGGCGTAGTAGGTAAAGGCGTGGGGATCGTACTGGGCCGTGCTCGACGTGTAACCCGCCGGGACGCCCAAGGCATAGCGATGCAACAACCGCGGCTGCGCCAAATCGCCCACGTCGAAGAGCTGGAGCTGCATCCCGGACACGCCGTCGCTGCCTATGGTGAGTAGATGCCGCTCGTCAATGGGATGCATGTAGGTGCTGAAGCCGGGGATCTCCAATTCGCCCGCGACGCGGGGCGCAGCGGGGTCGCTGAGGTCGAACGCGAACAAGGGATCGATGTTCCGGAAGGTCACGACGTAGGCTCGCTCGCCCACATAACGCACGGCCCTCACCGATTCATCCGCCCCGAAACCGCTCACGGCGCCCGTCTGCGCGAGCGTGCCCTGCCCGTCATCCCGCAACACCGTCAAGGCGTGGCGGGTATGAAGCCGGCCATCGTTGCCGGAGGTGGTCTCCGTGGTGACCACTCGCAGATAACCCTCATGTTTGCTGTAGCTGTAGGCGCTCAGCGGCCAGCCTGGCACACTGCCTGTCGCGCGATACACGGGTTGCGCGTCACCGATATCGAACTGGTAGATCGCGGTCTGCACCGCCTTGTCCTCGCCCCACCACCAGCCCCCGCTGGTCTGCGCGAGGTAAAGGTGTTCGCGGCTGCCATACACCTGCCAAGCGTTGTTGACGATGGCAGTGGCGGCTGCGTCAGTACCATCGGTATCGAAGCTGGCCACGGTCATGAATCCCGGATACAGGCGCACCTCCGGCATCAGGACTTGGCCGCAGCTCAGCAGGCCCGCGTCACTCACCTTGCCATCGGCATCGCGCCGCAGACTGCGGGGCAGCAACTCCTGCAGCGGCATCGCGTTCACCGCCGCACGCACCGTCTCGGTAATCCGATTCTTGAGGTCGTCCGAGGTCTCACCCCCGCTGTAACGTCGCACCTGCTCCCAAAAGTTGGCATCGTCCTGCAACGCCATGGGCAGGCTCAGATAGCTGCCGGACACCAGGTGTATGCGGTGGTCCACCCGGCGGCTGGCGGCATAGTAGCCCTCCAGGTAGAGGCGCCCCGTAACCACCGGCGCGGTGGGATCGGCAATGTTCACGAAGGCGATCTCGGTGGCGTTGAAAGGGACATCCGCTGCGCCGTCACTCGGACTTGGGTAATGATGCTTGATCACCACCAAGCGCCGACGCGGTTCGTCCAGATACAAACCGACATCGGAAACACCATCACCACCCAGATCCAGGCGGCTCAGTTCCCGCAACTCGGCGGGCGGATAGCCCTGGGCGATGACGAGGTATCTTCCTTGGAAGATATACAAACGCCCGGCCGCATCCACCTGTAGCGGGTCGGCCTCGTCCACGCCCTCCTCCTGGACGTTGGTATGGCTTACCTCGCTGGGATTAGCGCTACCGCTGACGGACCCCTGGTCGTGGGCCACTGGACTACTGGCAGACGGACCGCCATTTGCGTCACTTCCCCACAAACGCGGAGGGTAATAACCCCCGTCCAGCATGGACTGGACCAGGCTGTCCGCCACATACCCCCGATAAGCCTCGCAGCCCGCCGCGGGTTGGAGTTGCAAGCTGCGCAGGGGGATCGAAATCTGGATAGAAGTGTTCACACTATCCGAGCTGCCGGTGAATTTACAGCCCGCGGCCAATGCCACCAGAAAACCAACCTGCAGGAAACGCGCAAGGGTGGACATATTAGCCTCAACAGTGAGTCGAATTGTTATACGTGTTTTTTCGGATGTAACACACCGGCGCAACGAAAGTCAAAAGACACGCGGCCCGCGCCATTGATCACTCACCTCGCCGATGAGTCAAACTGCGTCACCGGAAACACCCACCGATCTTCTATCCCTTTGGCGTGGGCGCGGGTGAAGTTGATCTCGGCCTGCGCGAGGTAGAGAAACCAGGTCTGTTGGGTGACCGGTTTTTTGCCGACGAAGACTGTCGGCGTGAGTAAGGCAAGGTTGGCGCCGTGCAGCGTGTCGCGCACCGACTCGTAACGAATCACATCAATTTCAGCCTCGCGCGCGCGGTCGGCCAAGGCTTGGGTGTCACTGTAGTCCTCGGGATTTATCCAGCGTTGGCGGTCCTTGCTCAAGGGCGTACGGGTTAAGTCCAATTGGCGCTCGGTGGCGTAACGGGTGGAGAACACGGTGAGCCGCTCTTCCTGGCGGGGTAGAACCGCGTCGGGAGCGTCGCGAAAGAATTTGAGACGCCAGTAGGCGAGTTCGGCCAGGGCGGTGCGGATGTCTTCCGACGCATAGAATATTCCATCGCCGGCCGCCGGACGGCGGAACCGCGAACCGAAAGGCGGCGGCGGATGATAACGAAACGGGGTCTTTAGCAAGTAGTGCAGCCCTTCCGCTTCGACGGGATACGGCGGCTTGTCCTGATCGAGCAGGGCCTCCAAGAGGTCGTGTTCTTCGAGGGTGTCGACCAACTTGCGCGTCGAGGCGCGGTATTGGTCTTCGACCACCCGCCAGATGACGCCTTTCGCAGGCCGCGCCTCAGACGCGAGCGCGGTAACCGTCCACATAATCCACCGTCCTGGTGAGGCCCGTCACTTGAGTCAGCAGCGCGCGCGGTTTGTCGTGCAAGGCGGTGTTGGGGCTGTCCAGCCAGGAACGCAATGCCGTTTCGTCGCCCGCCATGATGGCGTCCAATCCGCGGAACAGGCGCACCAGCAGGGTGGCGAGCTCCCATTCCTTGCTCTCGGGGGTCAACCGGTAATCGCCGGCGCGCATGCGGGAGATGGAGGCCGGACTGACACCCAGCACCTTGGCGAGGGTCATTTGGTTGAGTCCCATAATGTCCGCGGCCCGCAACACGGCCTTGGTCAATACCGGACTGGGGTCGGCTTTAGCGCTTTTTTGCGTCTGCATGATGCCCCTCCTCTTGATTTTCACTTGAAATACTATAGCAGATATATTTCTCTTGCAAGTTAGATGATTTATCGGCATGGCGGGATACCGCTGAAGCGGGCCGTTGGCGGTGGCATTCGCATGCCCGACGTACCGCTGGCCGGCTGAGACAATCTGGAGCAGCAGTGTTCGGCAACCGCCGCCATTGAGCGGTAGAGAAAACAGGTCATGCAGAGGAAAGGCGCGCGGAGGATTCGCCGCGCCAGCGGCTGGCCGCGGCAATTAGCGCCGTGGCATCCACGTCGTCACTATATTTATTTCAGCGTAGCGAAATACGCGGCGAGGTCGGCGATGTCCTGGTCGCTCAAATTTTTAGTGAGCATATTCATCATGTCTTGTTTGCGGGCACCGCTCTTGAAGGCGTGTAACTGCTGCGCAAGGTAATCCGCCTTTTTGCCGGCGAGCGGAACGTTGCCTTTGCCGTCGGCGCCGTGGCAGGTGGCGCACGTTTTCGCTTTGTCATGGCCGGCGACGGCGTCACCGGCGGCCTGAGCCGTGCCCAGTATACCCAGCATCAAGCAGGCGGCGATGCCGAGCGTGGCGATTTTGGTTTGCTTATTCATGGCGTATCTCCAGATTTTGAGCATGAAGAAAGTTTTTAAATGACTTTGGAAAACCGCTGCGCTTGTCCCTCGCGCAAATAACGATCGAACACCATACAAATATTGCGAATCAATAACCGCCCCGCCGGCTGCACGCGGATCACTTGATTATAAACGGCGAGCAAACCGTCGCTCTCCATGACGGACAGTTCGGCCAGTTCTTTGGCGAAGTAACGGGCGAAGTCGATACTGAAGCGCCGTTCGATGAGCGACATGTTCAGTTCAAAATGACAGATCAATTGGGTGATGATCTCGCGCCGCAATACGTCGTCGCCGTCCAGTTGAACGCCGCGGAAGATCGGCAAGACGCCGGCGTCGATGCGCTCATAATATTCGTCGAGGGTTTTCACGTTCTGACTGTAGCTGTCGCCCACTTTACCGATGGCGGTGATGCCGAGGGCGATCAGGTCGCAGTCGGCGTGGGTGGAATAACCTTGGAAGTTGCGATACAGGGTGCCGTCGCGCTGGGCCACCGCCATTTCATCGTCGGGCTTGGCGAAATGATCCATGCCGATGTAGAGATAACCGGCCTGCGCCAGACGCTCGATGGTCATCTGGAGTATCTCAAGCTTTTCCGCCGGGCTGGGCAACTCTTCCTCTTTAATGCGCTGCTGCGGCATGAACAGCGCGGGGAGATGGGCGTAATTGAACACCGACACACGGTCGGGCTGCGCCGCGATGATCTTGTCCAAGGTCTGGGCGAAGCTGGCCACGCTTTGCAGCGGCAGACCGTAGATCAAATCGACACTGAGCGACTTGAAACCCTGTTTGCGGGCCTGTTCCATCACCGCCAGGGTTTTGCGTTCCGATTGCAGGCGGTTCACCGCCATCTGCACCCGCGGCTCGAAATCCTGCACACCCAGGCTCAGGCGGTTGAAGCCCAGTTCGCGCAAGACGGCAATGGTGTCGTCGTCGGTCTCGCGCGGATCGACTTCGATGGAATATTCGCCGCTGTCGTCGTCGCGCAGCGCGAAGTGTTCGCCGATCACCCGCATCAGCGTGCACATCTCGTTGTGACTGATGAAGGTGGGTGTGCCGCCGCCCCAATGCAATTGATCCACCGGCCGTTCACGATCGAATAACTTGGCCTGCAAGGCGATCTCGCGATGCAGGCGTTCCAGATACGGCGCGGCGCGCGCGCGATTCTTGGTCACCACTTTATTGCAGCCGCAATAAAAACACAGGGTGTCGCAAAACGGGATGTGGACATACAGCGATAAAGGCCGCGGCGGCACGCGGCCGTTGGTGAACTGCGCCGCCATACGGTATTGCGCCTCGCCAAAACCGTCGTGGAACTGCACCGCGGTGGGATAAGAGGTGTAACGCGGACCGGAGGTGTCGTAACGGCGGATCAACTCCGGATCAAACACCAATGACTGAAACATGACGAGACTCCCACTGCGTTTCCTCGTTTATTGTATGCCATTCGTGCCGCAGCGGTATCGCCTTCTCAAAACAAATGCCGGTAATGCTTTAAATTGGAGTAATCCAGTAGGAAAATTCCGCCACCGCCCCGCGTGAAATCCGGCCACACGAAGGGCACCTCGGGAAAGCGCGCGAGCAAGGCCGCCTCGCTGTTGCCCACTTCCACCACCAGCAGACCGTCCTCGCTGAGATAATCCGACGCCTCGCGCAAAATTCTCAACACGATATCCAGTCCGTCCTCGCCCGCCGCCAGACCCAGCGCGGGTTCGTGGCGGTATTCCGCAGGCAAAGCCACCATGTCGGCGGCGTCCACATAAGGCGGGTTACTGACGATGAGCTGGTAACGCCGCCCGGCCAGCGCGGAGAACACATCGGACTGTAGCGCATGCACTCGTTCGACCAAAGCGTGCTGGTTGATATTGATCGCCGTCACCGCGAGGGCCTCCGGCGAGACATCCACCGCGTCGACCTCCGCGTCGGGAAAGGCGTGGGCGCAGGCGATGGCGATGCAACCGCTGCCGGTGCCGATGTCCAGCACCCGCATCACGTTTTCACCCAGCCAGGGTTGAAAACCCTGTTCAATCAACTCGGCCATCGGTGACCGCGGCACCAGTACCCGCTCGTCCACATAAAAACGCAGGCCGGCGAACCAGGCCTGGCGGGTCAGATAGGCCGCCGGCAAGCGCTCGTGGATGCGGCGGTTGAGCAAATTCACCACCGTCTGCCGTTCGTGCAGGGTGAGCCGGCCGTGCATCAATTCCGCGGGCAGGCCCGGCGCCAGATGCAGGGCGTGCAGCACCAAGTGTAGGGCCTCGTCCACCGCATTGTCGGTGCCATGGCCGAAATACAGGCCGGCCTCATTGAAGCGGCTCGCCCCCCAGCGCACATAGTCGCGCAGGCTATGTAATTGCCCGGTCACTTCGTCATTCACCGCCACCATGGGCCACTCCCGCTGAAAAGCTGCCATCATAAACAAATCCGCGGGCCGCGCGCAGCCCCGTAGTACAGCGCAAGATTCGCGACACGGTCGCCGATCCGGCTATACTGAGCCGGTGCTTATGAATGCGGCGGGTAATAACGGGTTTGAACTCCCCGCGTGGAGGGGACGGCGGGGGTTGCTGGAAGATATCATTAGGAGTGATCGCTTGTTAACTACCGACTTCTCCCTCAAGAAAGACGGTAATTCGATGACGGACCATCACCGCGGTGACGTATCTCGACAACGTCTTCCGTGCAAGGGGAAACTTAGGCTGGAGGGGATAACTCGAAAAGCGTGCGATATCTCGACAGTTCACCCTCATTGAACCCCCGGCCTTCAAGGCAGGGGGCGCGTTGGAAACCCATACGCCGCGCAGCGAACCCAACGATGGACCGTAATTCACCGGCTCGCCCACTATGCCATCCATGTCGACACCACAGGTAGCAGTTACTCGTCAATGGCCGATCACACTCGCCTTCCGCCGACGCGTCAATACGCGCCGGCTGGCCGGCTGGCCGGCGGTTTGCCTGTTCCTACTATTGCTGTTTTCCGCCTTGGCCGTCCACGCCGAGTTGGATATCGAGGTACAAATCGAAGGGGTCCAGGATGAACTGCTGGCCAACGTGCGGGCTTATCTCACCATCGAGCAGCAACGCAAGGATCCGACCCTCAACGAAAGCCGGCTGCGGCGCTACCATCAAAAGGCCGTCGCGGAAATCGCCGACGCGCTGGCGCCTTTCGGTTATTACCAACCCAATACTGTCGCCAGTCTCAGCGAGGCCAACGGCCGCTGGCTGGCCCATTACGACATTCAAGTAGGCCCACCGGTCCGAGTCACCGCGGTCAATATCACTTTAAAAGGCGCTGGAGAAAACGACCCGGACTTCCAGCGCCTGGTAAAAGATTTCCCGCTGCATGCCGGTGCCGTACTCGACCAACGCAACTATAAAACCGGCAAAGAAAGCTTTCAGCGTCTCGCCAATGAAAACGGTTACTTCGGCTTCCAGTTTCTCACCCATCAACTGCGGATTGATCCGGTGGCCAACACCGCCGAGGTCATACTCGACATGGATACCGGCCCGCGTTATCAGTTCGGCGAGGTCCGTTTCAATCAACGCGTCTTGCGTGACGATTTCATCCAGCGTTTTCCTCGATTCAAACCCGGTGCGCCCTATCGGGTGAGCGAATTGCTGGAATTGCAAAGCGCGCTGTTCGACAGCAACTACTTCGGCAATGTTGAGATCGAGCCGCGGGAAGAATTGGCGGAAGGGCTGCAAGTCCCCATCGAAGTGAATCTCACCCCGCGCCGCCGGCACCGCTACACCGTCGGCGTGGGTTACGGCACCGATACCGGCGCCCGCGGCCGCCTGGGTTGGGAAAACCGGCGGGTGAATGACCGCGGCCACCGTTTCCGCGTCGATTATCAACTCTCCGAAATCAACGACAGTCTCAGCACCCGTTACAGCTGGCCGATCCGTAATCCGGGCAGCGATGAAATCGCACTCACCACCAGCTGGTCCGATGATCATCCCAACGACAGTCACAGCGAAACTTTTCAGGTGGGCCTCAGCCGCACGCTCGCCCGCCATTCGGGCTGGCTGGAAACGCTGTATCTCAAATACCTAACCGAGTCCTTCCGCATCGGCGCCGACCGCGGCGATTCCGTCCTGCTCATTCCGGGCATCACCTATTCACGGGTCACCGCCGATCTGCGCACCTATCCCAGCCGCGGTCTGCGCCTGGCCGTCGACCTGCGCGGCGCCGATTCCAGCCTGCTGTCGGACCATGAGTTCATCCAACTGCGCACCCAAGTCAAGGTGGTCACCACGCTGGATTCGCGCCATCGCTTCCTCGCCCGTGGCGACGTGGGCACCACCTTCCTCGATCCCATCCGCAGCCTGCCGACCTCGGTGCGGTTCTTCGCGGGCGGCAGCCAAAGCGTGCGCGGTTACGGCTACAACGACCTCGGGCCGCGCGACGCGCAAGGCACCGTGGTCGGCGGCGAACATTTATTGGTGGGCAGCCTGGAATACGAATACCGTTTCACCGAAAAATGGAGCGGCGCCTTGTTCTTCGACAAAGGCAACGCCATCAACAGTTGGCAGGAACACCTCAAGGAAGGCGCGGGTTTCGGCGGGCGTTGGCTCTCGCCGGTCGGCCCGATCCGCTTCGATCTCGCCTGGGCCATCAGCGAACCGGGCACGCCGGTCCTGCTGCACATCAACGTGGGACCGGATCTGTGACGTGGCTGGCGCGGTTCTTCGCCGCCGGCCTGACCTGGGTCATCACGCTGACCCTATTCGGCCTGGTGCTCGTCAGTACCGAATGGGGCCTGCACTGGACTTACCGTACCGCCGCCGTGCTACTACCGGGCCAATTATCCATCGCCGAGTTGCGTGGCCGTCTGCTCGGCCCGCTGCATGTGCGCGGCCTCCGCTACCGTCATCAGGACACCGAGATCGCGCTGGACCGCTTGGACATCGATTGGTCACCGGATGAACTCGCCGCCAGGTTGCTGCATATCAGATCACTGACCGTACACAACCTGGCGATAAACTATGCCAGCACCTCCGACGACCCTCCCACCCTGCCGGACATCCACCTGCCCTTCCGCTTGCGTATCGATCAAGCTCAGTTATCCGCCCTCCACTTACAAAAACGCGGGCAAGCGACCGCCTTTGAATTGACCACCGCCTCTTTATCAACCCGTTGGGAGCGCGACGGCGGCCACATCCAGCGGCTGGAGGTAGAGGGGCCGCGTTTCCGTCTCAGTGCGTCCGGCGACTTCACACCGCAAGGCGATTACCCGCTCGACCTCCAGCTGCAATGGCGGTTCGACGCCGCGGAGTACGGTGTATGGGCGGGGGCGGGGCGCGCACACGGCGACGCCAAACAACTTCGGGTGGAGCAACAATTGGCGTCGCCCGTCACAGCCCGCCTGACCGGCCGGGTGTCTACGCCCTTGAGCGCTTTGAGCTGGGATGCCGACCTCAGCGCCGATGATTTTAATCTGCGCGCCATTCATCGCGGCTGGCCCGACCTGCGGGTCGGCGGCCAACTACACGGCCGCGGTCAAGGACGGGAATTGCACGCCACCGGCCGCCTGCGCACGACTCAAAAAGATCTACGGCTGGCGCACGATCTCGATCTCCGCTACGGCGCCGACACCCTCACCATTAATCGTTTGCACAGTGTCCTCGGCAACACCGGCAGCGCGGTGACCGTACACGGCCGGCTCACCGGCTTCGGTAAGGAAATTTACGCCGACTTAAATGGCCAGTGGCGCGCGTTGCGCTGGCCGCTCGCCGACGGGCCGCGGGTACAAAGCGCGCAAGGCGGCTTCACCGTCAGCGGCACGCAAAAAAATTACGCGCTCAAGCTGCGCGGCGAGGTTTCAGGCAACGGTATCCCAACGGGACAATGGCGGGTCAGCGGGCAAGGCACGCCCGAACGTCTGCTGTTGTCCGACATCCAGGCCGAGATACTCGCCGGCCGCGTACGCGGCCAAGGCGAAGTGCAATGGAAACCCACTCTGAGCTGGCGCGCCAGCTGGCAAGCACAGGACATCAATCCCGGTCGGCAATGGCCTGACTGGCCGGGCGCGCTCCATTTCGCCGGCAACATCGAAGGCAGACAACGCGACGGTGTGCACGACCTCAGTGTGAACATCCCGGCGGTGACCGGCACCCTGCTCGATCATCCCTTCAGCGGGACCGTCTCGGCCGCTATGCATGGCGCGGAGATCACCTTGTCGCGCTTCCATGCACAATCCGGCGAAAATCAAGTGAATATCCAAGGCACACTCGGCGAACAGTGGGACGGCCACTGGGAGATCACCGCGGATAATCTGGCGGCACTGCTGCCCGACACCGGCGGCACCTTTCAAGGCGGTGGCCAAGTCAGCGGTCCGCGCCACGCACCGGTACTCACCTCCTCCTTGATCGGCACCAATTTACGCTACCGCGCCTACCATGCCGGTCAAGTGCAACTGGTGATGTCGGTCGACAGCTCGGGCACTCAACCCTCGGCACTGGAAGTGCAGGCGGAATACCTCGGTAACGGCAAACTCGAGTTCGAACACGCCCTCTTCCGTGCCGACGGTAACACCGAACAACACACGCTGCGCGCCGCAGTGAGCGGCGCACCCGGCCAATTCGAGGCCGAACTCTCCGGCGGTTACCTCGATTCGCAATGGCGGGGCATGGTGAGCGCGCTCAACGTCGATCACCCGCTCAGCGGCCCGTGGACTTTGGCATCACCCGCTCCATTGCGCGGCGATCCCAAGGCCGGTCACGTCGAGTTCGAATCCTTGTGCCTGCGCCAGGATACAGGCCACTTATGCACCTCGGCAGAGTGGAACAAACAGCACGACTGGCATGCGCAGGCCAGCGCCCGCGGCTTGCCCCTGAGCGTGGCGCAAAATCTCTTGCCCTCCGGTGCGATCATCACCGGCGAGGTCGATCTCGACGCTCAGGTCCAAGCCGATCAGGCCGGCATCATCACCGGTCGTCTCGACGCGCGGCTCGGCGCCGGCGCCATTTCGCAAGCGGTGACCGCCCGTGAAAACAATATCGGTCTCTCCTTTAACAATGCTCGACTGAGCGGTGAGCTCGACCGTGAGGCGCTCCGCCTCAGCCTGGGTCTCGATTTGAATGACGGCGGTAATTTCGCCAGCAAACTCAGTGTCCAGCGCGGCGCCTTGCCGAAACCGCTAGGCGACGGCGATGACGGCGCCGACAGTGTACGCGGCCAGGCCAACATCGATATCCGCGATCTCAGTGTGTTGCCGTTATTCATACCCGCACTGGAAAACACCCTGGGCCGTGTCAGCGGTGCCTTACAACTCACCGGTTCACTCGCCGAACCCAAATTGACCGGGTCTCTGCAACTGGAAAATGGTTCCGCGGATCTGCCCGGCTTAGGCATCCACGTCAAAGACACGCAAATCATTCTTGAGGCTCATGGCCGCGATTACTTCACTATTGATGCCGGCCTGCAATCGCCGAAAGGTCGGCTCAAGCTGCAAGGCGAAACCCGCCGCTTGGCGACGGGCGACTGGCAGACCAAGCTCAGCGCGTCTGGCAAAGACGTTGAAATCATCAATAGCTCAGAAATGCACATCATCGCCACACCCGACATCCAGCTCAGGGTGCTCAAAGAGCGGGTGGATCTGGAAGGTGACATCCTCATTCCGCGGGCCGATATCCGGCCACGTCAAGTGAGCGGCGCGGTGTCGGTATCCGACGATGTGGTGATCGTCAATCCGGAAGGTCCGGCGGCGCAAAAAAGTTTGTGGCAAATCCATAGCCAGGTGCGTCTCCGGCTCGGCGACTTCGTGCGCTTCGACGGCTTCGGCCTGCGCGCGCGACTCGCCGGTGAAATCGTCCTGAACGAAGCACCGCAGCAACCCACCACGGCGAAAGGCGAGCTACGCATCGTCGAAGGTGAATACCGCGCTTATGGCCAAGAGCTGACTATCGAACGGGGACGGCTGATGTTCTTCGGCGGACCGGTCGACAATCCCGGCCTCGACGTACGCGCGGTGCGCCACGTCGACGAGGTGAGCGCCGGCCTGTTGGTGCGCGGTACGCTGAAGACCCCGCAAGTGACCCTGTTCTCCGAACCCGCCATGGCGGAGACCGACGCACTCTCCTATTTGCTACTGGGCAGACCGGTGTCGCAGGCCTCCACCGCCGAAGGTGAAGAGATGTACGGCGCCGCCGCGGCGCTGGGCCTGTTCGGCGGCGGTTTTCTCGCCACCCAACTCGGCAGACAATTCGGCATCGACGACGTGCGGCTGGAAGCGGGCGGCGGTTACGGCCAAGGCGCTATCGTCATCCGCCACTATCTGTCACCCAAACTGTACGTAAGTTATGGCCTGGGTTTGTTTGAGAACTTCAACGTCTTCGTGGTGAGTTACCAAATCAGCCGGCTGTGGACGCTGCAGGCCGAAAGCGGCACCCACAGCAGCGCCGACTTGCTTTATACCATCGAGCGCGACTAGCTTCTCAACTGACCCTGATGATTACTCTGCGGCAGGCGATAGATAAGCAGAGAACAGTCCCGCGAATTGTTGCAGCGATTCGTCAATGGTGTAGGGCACACCCTTGGCGAACATATCGAGTAGCACCAAGGCATTCACCGCCGCGTCTTTATCACTGGCCGCCCGTAAGCGAGCGACGAAAGCGCGGTTCACCAGCTGCAACTGTTCGTAGATTTTTTTCAGCCCTTCCAAGCCAAGATCGGGCTGCAAACCTTTTTGGTGGGCGAAATATTGCGCGGACAAATACATGGACACGGCCCGGTAAGCCGTTTCTTCTTCGGTGGCCAAAGGCAGATGGAAGCGCGCCATCGGCCTGAAGTAAGCCAATGGCGGGCAGCCGCTGGCAGCCATCTCCAATCCGACCAAGGCGCTCATTGCCCGCTGGACGGTGGTTGCTTGAATGATGCGCCGTTGGTGCGTGACGATCTCCACCTCGATTTGATCGTAGGAGACCAAGGCATGGGCCAGTTCCGTCAAGGGTGAGATTTTTTCAGCCGCGGGACAGCCCGCCCGCGCGGCGGGATCAAACGGACAATTGCCGCATTGATGGAAATTCAACTCAGCCCATACCGGAAAACCGTTATGACCGTCAGGCAAAGATTCGCCTGTCAGTGGATCAAGCCGCACCTGGTGCGAAATCCTTGCCCCGTTTGCCAGGGTGAAGATATAGGAAATCAGGATCATTAACAGCCTGCTGAAAAACCGCCTCATTCCTGCCCCTCATGCTGCGTCAGCATGAAGAGGAGAGCGTTTATTGTCGATTTTCACCAACATGACTCACATCTTCTCGAACATGTATGGCTT
>JAHFRV010000074.1 GCA_023266095.1 Gammaproteobacteria bacterium
AAATAATCCGGTCAATTTCGCAAAATTCCCGCTGACTTCAGACTTTTTTCATAGCGGGCAAGATTTTTAGTGAATTGATCAGACGTTCCTTAAGTGCGGGGGTGGGGACTTCATGCAGCTGCAACACCTCCGGCGCGCCGGGCGCCGTCATCACCATGGCCTTCATGAAGGGGCTTCCTCTTGCCTACCGCCTACCCCGAGTGTAGCAAGAGTGGCGGCGGAATGCGCAAGCCGGAAATGTCAGTGCGGCGAAGGAGTATTCAGTACCGAGATGAGGCGCATCAGATTCGAGAGCGACGCGGCCTGCATCTTTTCCATGACGCGGGCGCGGTGAATCTCCACGGTGCGTGTACTGACCTTGAGTTGCGCGGCGATCACTTTGTTGATCTTGCCTTCCACCACGCCTTGCAGGACCTCGCGCTCGCGCGGGGTCAAGCGGGTGTAACGGCGGCGTAATTCCCGGTATTCCTGTTGATCGCGGCGGCGGGCGGCGTCGAGCATGATCGCTTGCTGAACGCGGTCGAGCAGCGCTTGGTCGCTGAAGGGTTTTTGCAGGAAATCGATGGCGCCGTTTTGGATGGCGCGGACCGCGGTGGGTATTTCGCCATGACCGGAGATCATGATGATGGGCGGAGTGTCCTCGAATGCGCCGAGCCGCTCTTGCAGTTCCAGTCCGCTCATGCCGGGCATGCGCACGTCGAGCACCAGACAGCCGGGCCGTTCGGCGCGGTAGTTATCCAGAAAGTCCTGCGGCGAGGCGTAACACTCCACGTCCAGTCCGATGGATTTGATCAGCATGGCGAGGGCGGCGCGGACATCCGGTTCGTCGTCGACCACGAATACCGTGGATTTATGTTTCACCGCGGCCTCCTTCCTCCATGACCGGCAGGGTGAAGCGGAACAGCGCACCACTGCTTTGCGGCACGGCGTCGAGCTGGCCGCCGTGGCTTTCGATGATCGAACGGCAGATCGCCAGGCCGATGCCCAGCCCGTCCTGTTTGGTGCTGAAAAAAGGATCGAATATCCGCTCGGCGGTGTGCGGCGAGAGTCCCGGACCGGTGTCGTGTACGGCGAGCGCCAACTGGCCGGCCGCATGACGGCCGGTGGTAATGAGGATGACCCGCTCCGCCGTCGCATCGTCGTTGAGGGCCTCCATGCTGTTGCGGATCAGATTGAATATCACCTGCTGGATCTGAGTCGGATCGACGGTGACCGGCGGTAGCGGTGTTTCCAGTTTTTGCCGCAGGGCGATGCGCTGCTGCCGCAACTCCGGTTCCAGCAAGTCGATTACTGCCGCGCTCAAACGGTTGATGTCCGCCGTGGCGCGGGTCAGCGGCGTTTTGCGGACGAAGCCGCGTAAATGGCGGATGATATCGCTGGCCCGTTGCGCGTTGGCCGCTATGCGTGCCAGGGCGTGACGGACTTCGTCATTGACGTGTTCTTCGATCGCGAAATGCCGTTGACAGGCCTGGCTGAAGCTCAGAATGCTGGTGAGCGGTTGATTGACTTCGTGGGCGAGCGCCGAGGCCATTTCGCCCATGGCGCTGAGCCGGGCGGCATGCGCCAGCTCCTGTAAATTTTGCCGGGTCCGCTCTTCGGCGCGGCGGCGTTCGGTGACGTCGCGCCCCACTCCGATGATCTCGGCGCTGCGTCCGGCGGCCTGGCGTACCGCCGTCAGCGACCAGGCCAGCCACAGCCAGCCATGACGGGTGCGGGCGCGGTGTTCGCAACGCGCGGTGTAGGGCGGATGACGCAAGGTATCGAGCGCGCCCAGCGTAGCGGCGCGATCGTCGAGGTGCACGCCGTCAATGAAGGCATGGCGGGCCGGTGCGTCGCGCTCGTTGGCGAAGGACTCGCGGTAGGCGGGGTTGGCGAAGATCACCTGGCCGGCGGCGTCGAGTTGTACCACCATGTCGGTTTGGTGTTCGACCAGCAGCCGGTATTTTTCCTCGCTGGCCTTGAGCGCGTCCTCGATACGGCGGCGTTGCAGTTCCGCGCCGGCGCGGGCCGCGAAGATATCGAACGCGGCATGGGCCAGGCGGTCGTCCGGCAGGGGTTTGTCGTCGAGGAAGGCCATATGGCCGATGACCTTGCGGTTGGCGTCATGGATGGGCACACCGAAATAACTTTCCGCAACACCTCGTTCGCAAGCGTAACGCTCGCCGAGCTTTTCGCTGATGAGCGAGGCGTGTCCTTCCTGGATCACTTGTTCGCAGGGTGTACCCGCCAGTTCGTAGCGCAGATTGTCGACGAATTCGCCGTGATCCCAGTAGGCCAAGGTCCGCACCTCGGAAGGGGGATCGTCGAGACATTCGGTGATGAAGGAACAGCGCACATTGATGGCGAGGGCGAGCTGGCGGATCAAGGCGCGGAAAAATTCGCCGCCGGTTTCCAGCGAGGTGGTCGCCGCGATGTGATAGAGCAGGCGTTCCGGGTTGAGACGCGCTGACTCATCGCTTGCCGTTTCGGTATTCATGCTGAAGCTCGCTCGACTGCCTGGAGTTAAGCCAACGTTAACAAGCGTCCGCGCCGCCGCCTATACGTAAAAACCGAAAGGCGCGGCCGCCACAGCATACACCCCGCGGCGCGCGGCCGTCATGACGCACGGATACGTAGTTGCCGAAGCGGATTTACGTATCCGTGCGAATGTTGCGGCGGCGCGCGGCTCGCTACAGTTTACTCACCGTGAGAGGCAACACCTCGCGGTGAGACCTAAACTGATGGATCAACTTGAGAGGAGAAATAACCATGGATATACGCAAGATCAACACGGCGCCCACCCAACGGCAACTTGGCGCGGTACGCGCCGTTCGCGGCGGCGCTTGGCTGGTGTGGGGCGCCTGGTTGCTGGCGGCGGGCATGAACATCGCGCTGGCCTCGGTGCCGGCCAAGGATCCCGATAAGGCGCCCATCGCGGCGGTGGATCGTTTCAGCGTCAAGGCGGCGCATTTGCAGTTGCGCACCGCCAGCAACGGCCTGCCCGGCCCGAATGCGCCGGTGGATTTCGATCAAGGCCCCTTCATCACCCAAGGTCTGTCGCCCGACGGCAAACCGGTGCGTTATTACAACTTCGATGTGCAGAGCACCACACCCGCGCCATTGTATGTATTGTATCGCGAAGGCGAGGATCGGCCGGTGCAAGCTCAGCTCGATATCATCGACACGCTGCCCGGCGAGATGGGCTACAACGATTTCCGCCAAGTGTGGAAGGTCACCGTGCCGCGCGATTATAAAGCCAACAGTGTGACCGACGCGGCGGAACTGCGTCAGGCGGGTTATGCCATGCACAAGACCGACAGTCTGCGTAATATGCCGGTGGTGCCCGACAAGTCGGTGGCGCGCAAACGCTTGAATGGCGAAAGCGCCATGCTGCAGCGCGGTTGGTATCAAGGCAAGGTGGTGAAGTATTTCGATTTCGCCGAGACGCCGTTGTCGGCGGGGGGGTCGGATACGGTGCCGGTGTCGCCGATTTACGTGACCTTCAACGTCAATCCCGATCAGCACAACGGCGGACCGGGCTCCGGCTTCCGCAGCGAGCCGGGTTCCCGGCAGACTCACAACGTGCCGTCCACCCTGCCCGGCGACGCGGGTTACTCGCCGCTGTGGCTGGTCAGTGTGTATGACAATAACGACTGGCCGAGGGTGCGCGACCTCGACAGCGTACTCAAGGCCAAAATCCTCGCCCCGGCGGTGGCCACGGTCAATTGCCCCATCGTCGCGCTTACGCCGTAACCGAGATGGCGGTCCCGTCCGTGCCGCGCCCACCAGGCGCGGCATTTTTTATTCGAATTACCCCGCGGCTTGCCGCGGGGACTTTTGGCGATGGGGTTTCCCAAGGGGCGCGGCGCAGCGCCCCCTTTTGGTTGCCCGCGAGGATCCCTGCCTCGCGGGCGATCTAACTCGGTTTTTCGGCAGGGTGTTTCGCGGCGACGCCGTCGGCCTGGTGTACAATTCCCGGCAGTTGACCCCGCGATCGATGGCGGCGGATAGAGGTGAACATGGCGACCGAGATTGAACGGAAATTTTTGATACTGAATGATGACTGGCGACGGCAGGCGGCGGCGGGGATTTTTATGCGGCAGGGTTATTTGAGTGGAGGCGAACAGTCTTCCATCCGCGTGCGGCTGCAGGGCGAACAGGCCTTTCTCAATATCAAGAGCGCGACGTTGGGCGTGAGTCGCCGCGAATATGAATATGCCATTCCGGTCGTGGACGCCGGCGAGTTGTTGGACCATTTTTGTGACGGTCCATTGATTGAAAAGACTCGTTACGAAGTGGCGTACGCCGGCCACGTCTGGGAAGTGGACGTGTTCGAAGGCGACAACGCGGGACTGGTCGTCGCCGAAATCGAGTTGGACAGCGAAGACGAGGTGTTTGAGAAACCGACGTGGGCAGGTGTAGAAGTGTCCCACGATCCGCGTTATTACAACGTCTGCCTGGTCAAACATCCGTATAAAGATTGGCGACCTTGATATGCCGACGGCGCGGGACGGCTGTTGTTGAAAAACGCGATCACGATGGATAGCTTCCCTTGAATAGTATGCGGCGATTTATGCCGCGCCAGTTCGGCATGTTGCTCCTGCTGCTGCTGTGCGCGCTGCCGTTGCTGAGCTGCGGCGGCAAGTCCACGCCTGACAGTTTGCGTTTTGGCTTGGCCAGCGCGCCGGTGACCCTCGATCCGCGTTTCGCCACCGACGCCACCTCGGCGCGCATCAACCGGTTGCTCTACCGGCAGTTGGTGGAGTTTGATGCGGCGCAGCAGCCCATCGCCGGTTTGGCGGAATGGCGGCGGCTCACCGCCACGCATTATCGATTTCACTTGCTGGACGGCGAGGGACGCCGCTTTCACGATGGCGGCAAACTGGTCGCGAGCGATGTGAAGGCGACCTACGACAGTTTGCTCGATGCTAAGACCGCCTCGCCGCATCGCGGCAGTCTGGAAATGATCGCCTCTATCGCGGTGGTCGATGACGACACCGTGGACTTTCATTTGTCGCGGCCGGATGTGTTGTTCCCCGGCCGGCTGGTGATCGGCATCCTGCCCGCCGCGGCCATCACCGCCGGCCATACCTTCAATCAAGCCGCGCTGGGCAGCGGCCCCTTCACCTTCGTCGCCTGGCCCGAGCCGGGCCGTCTGCAATTGCGGCGGGTGAGTGACGGCCAGTCTCTGGAATTTTTGCAGGTGCGCGACCCGACGGTGCGCATCCTCAAACTCCAGCGCGGCGAATTGGACATGATGCAGAACGATTTGCCGCCGGAGATGATCCGTTACGCCGAGGCGCGGCCGGAGTTGCAGGTGTTGCGCGGCAGGGGCTCGAATTTCGCCTACCTCGGTTTCAATATGGACGACCCGCTGGTGGGGCAACACGCGGTGCGCGCGGCCATCGCCCACGCCCTCGACCGCCAGGCCATCATCCACTATGTGCTGGGCGACGCGGCGCGGCCCGCCAGCGCCTTGTTGCCGCCGGAACACTGGGCGGGTAATCCGGATTTGCCGTTGTTGCCTTACGATCCGGTGCGGGCGCGGGTATTGCTGGCGGAGGCGGGTTATGGCGAGGGAAAACGGCCGCGCATCGAATATAAAACCTCCAGCGATGCCTTTCGCCTGCGGCTCGCCACCATTATTCAGCAGCAGCTGGGCGAGGTGGGCATCGATGTCGAGCTGAGCAGCTACGATTGGGGCACGTTTTACGGCGACATCAAGGCCGGGCGCTTTCAGATGTTCAGCCTGGCCTGGGTGGGGATCAAGACCCCCGATATTTTTCATTACGCTTTTCACAGCAGCCAAGTGCCGCCGGTCGGGGCGAATCGCGGCCGCTTTCGCAGCGCGGTGGCGGATGAATTGATCGAGGCGGCCGCGGGCGCGGAGGCGCCGGCGCGGCAGGCGGAGTATTACCGGCGATTGCAGGCCGATCTGCTGGCGGAATTGCCCTATGTGCCGTTGTGGTACGAAGATCAGGTATTCGTGGCGCGGCGCATCATCACCGGCTATACGCCCGCCGTCGACGGCAATTATGATGGCCTGACCGCTGTGCGGCGGGAATCTGAGGTAATAGCGGGTGGGGGAGTCGTGAGCGTCCAGTAGGATTGTTGTGGGCTGTACACCTCACAATGTCAGGTTGTCGGCCGGCGCTTTTCCCTTCGCGCCCACTCCTCGCAGAGAGGAGAGTCATTGATACACTTACGTGGTTTCCCAAACCGACTTTCTTTAGCTGACGGCCATGCCGTGCAAACGCGGCTCAGATTCGCTAGGGCAAGCTGGAATAGGTATCGCCGGTCGATAATCTTTTAGTCCGGTCAGAGGAGAAGTAGATGGTCAAGGTGTTGTTTGTCTGTATGGGGAATATTTGCCGTTCGCCCACCGCCCAAGGGGTGTTTGAACGTTTAGTGGAACAAACCGGGCTGAGGCAGGAGATTGAGATCGATTCCGCCGGTACCCACGCGTATCACATCGGTCATTCGCCGGATCCGCGTTCCCAGGCGGCGGCGATGCGCCGCGGCATCGACCTCGGCGCGCAACGCGCCCGCCGCGTGGAAGTCGTGGATTTTGAACGCTTCGATTATGTCCTGGCGATGGATGAGGAGAATTTTCAGCAACTGCAAACGATATGCCCGCCTCAGTATGCTCATAAGCTGCGGCTCTTCCTGGAATTCGCACCGGAGCTGCCAAACACACAAGTCCCCGATCCTTACTACGGCGGACCAGGCGGTTTCAATGAGGTATTGGACTTGGTGGAGACCGCATCAGAAGGCTTGATGCGCCACTTACGTCAGCATCATTTTAAAGCACGCTAATTTAGCAGACTGCGTCACCCCGGCCGGCTTGAGACCGGCCAGGGTTTGCAGTGGTTGTTGCTAGCCTGATTATTCTTTCGCGGAAGAAGAACCGTCGGGCAGGTAGTCTACCTTCGCCCCGGCACTGGGCGGGTTATCGGTGGCAATCACGCTGTTCGTTACCGGTGCCGTGCTGGCCACAACGCGTTGGACTGGCGCCGCTTCGCTTTCATCCGCCCGCTGGAACGGCATGACTTGCTGTTCACCGCCGGCCCGCCACGGGATAGGCGGATTAGTGTTGTCCACCACCATGACTTCACGGGGTGCCGGGCGGCTTACCGGTTGCTGTTCATGCCGTGGGGCGGCGGCCGCGGCCGCGTCGCGGGAAGCGTTTACGCCGGGGGCGTCACCGCCATGTTGCTCGCCGCCATTGGCGTCCTGCATCCGCTGTTGGTCGTCGGTTTCTGGTGCCGCTGACCCTGCACCCGCGGTGGTGCCGGTGTTGTCCCGGTTGCCGCCTTCACGGCGGCGGCGGGTGCCGCCGCGCCTGCCACGCCGACGTCCGCCGGTGCGGCCGCCTTCGGGACGTCCGCCTTCGCTGCGGGGCGCGACATTGCCCTGGTTGTCATCGCTATCCCCCTGTTCCGGCGGCAAGCCGGTAGGTATGACTGGTTCGACGGCCGGGGTCACCGGGGCCGGCCGCGGGATGGGCGTAGTCGCCGGACTGGGCGACGGCGTAGTGCTGACGGTTTCAACCGGGGCGTTGGCCGGCCGCTGACGCTCGCCGCGCTCGTTCCGGTCATTGCGATCGCGCCCGCCGCGGCCCTGTCGGCGTGGCTGCTGATCGCGGCCGCGGTCATTGCCGCTGCTGCGACCTTGGGTTCCGCCGCCGGTGCCGCTGCTGCTAGTACTGCTAGTACTGCCGCCGGTGTGCCCGGTGCGTCGCGGACGGTTGTCGCTGGAACGGGGACGCTCGTTCAGGGTGGGACGGGCAGCTTCGTTCACGGCGGGCGGCGTGGTTTCGGCTTGGCCACCCCCGAACAGAGTGGACCACAAGCGTTTGATGAAGCCACCGTCCGCGGGCCGTGCTTCGACGGGACGCGGCGGCACAGGTGCCGCCGCCCGCGAGGGCGGAGCCGGGGTAGCGGGGGCGATGCCTTTGACCGCCGGTTGCTCGCTGCTGACCTTGGCCGCGGTCATCCACTGGGCTTCGACCGCTTCCGGTTGTTCGGCCAGATCGTAACTCGGGAGCACTTCGCTGCCGACCGCCGCTTCCATGACATCGTCTTTACGCAGGCGTTTCACGTCGTATTGCGGGGTGTGCATGGAGGTGTTGGGTACCAACACGATCACCACGTTTTGCCGCTGTTCGATGGCGCGCACTGCCTCGCGTTTTTCGTTCAACAGGAAAGTGGCCACTTCCACCGGCAGCTGGGCGATGATGCGGGCGGTGCTGTCCTTCATGGCCTCTTCCTCGATGAGGCGCAGGATGGAAAGGGCCAGCGATTCAACGCTGCGGATGCGGCTTTCGCCCTGGCAGCGCGGGCAGATGATCTGGCTGTATTCGCCCAGCGACGGCCGTAGGCGCTGCCGCGACATCTCCAGCAGACCGAAGCGCGAAATGCGGCCGATCTGCACCCGCGCCCGGTCTTTTTTCAACGCTTCTTTCAGACGGTTTTCCACTTCGCGCTGATTGCGGGCGGGGGTCATGTCGATGAAGTCGATGACGATCAGGCCGCCTAAATCACGTAGACGAAGTTGGCGGGCGACCTCATCGGCGGCCTCGAGATTGGTGTTGAGCGCCGTCTCTTCGATGTCACCGCCCTTGGTGGCGCGGGAGGAGTTGACGTCGATGGCCACCATGGCCTCGGTGTGATCGATGACGATGGCGCCGCCGGAGGGCAGCCGCACTTCATGTTTGAAGGCCGCCTCGATCTGACTTTCGATCTGGTAGCGGGTGAAGAGGGGGATTTGATCCCGGTACACCTTCAGCTTGGGTAGAAAGTCGGGGATGACTTGTTGAACGAAACCGCGGGCCTGTTCGTAGACCTCCAGGTCGTCGATCAGGATTTCACCGATATCCTGCCGCATATAGTCGCGGATGGCGCGGATAATGACGTTGCTTTCCTGATAGATCAGGAAAGGCGCCGAGCGTTCTTGAGCCGCCGAGTCCACGGCCTGCCACAGGCGCAGCAGATAGTCCAAATCCCATTGCAACTCTTCGACGTTGCGGCCCATACCGGCGGTGCGGATGATGACGCCCATCCCTTCCGGCACGGTGAGGGAGGCCATGGCCTCCCTCAGTTCGGCGCGATCTTCCCCTTCGATGCGGCGCGATACGCCGCCGGCGCGCGGATTGTTGGGCATTAATACCAGATAGCGGCCCGCCAGGCTGATGAAGGTGGTGAGAGCGGCGCCTTTGCTGCCACGCTCCTCCTTGTCCACCTGGACCACGATTTCTTGGCCTTCGCGCAAGGCATCTTTGATGTGCAGACGTCCTTCGCCTTCGGCATGAGGCGATTTGAAATAGGTCGGTGAAATGTCCTTGAGCGGTAGGAATCCGTGGCGTTCGGAACCGTATTCGATGAACGCGGCTTCCAAACTGGGTTCGATTCGAGTGATACGTCCTTTGTATATATTAGATTTTTTCTGTTCGCGAGATGGGGTTTCAATGTCCAGATCGTATAGGTATTGTCCATCAACCAGAGCGACACGCAGTTCTTCCGGTTGGGTTGCGTTAATCAACATCCTCTTCATTTATCAATACTCTCAGGCGCGTTACCCCCGCAGGGCACACGTGACTCTGAGCAGATATGAACTACAGCTCGGGCGACCCTGGCTGTAAGGGAAATGCCGGTATTCCAGCGCTGGACCTGTTTGTCACGGCGCTCGCGTCGGGCATGCGCCCTTCTCGTTTGACCCCGGCCAAGAGTGGCATCTGGGGGAGGGCGGCCTCATCGCGCGCGTGCGCTCGTTACCTTGGTCCAACGGATCTTTCCCGTTGTCTGCTCAGCGAGCCCCATGCCGGTGCATGGCGCCTAATTGTTCATCGCTCTTATCATGGGTTGAGCGATGTCTAAACCCGTATATTATTCCGCAAATCGAGCCTATCCGTGGGGCGTGATCCGGGGAGTCATTGTTCGAGATGCGTCGCGAGCGATAAAGACCTGTGTCATTCTCCGCCATGATGCCATCCTCTTCACCCATATCGACACCGGGCCCGGCCAGGTATAATGCCCGCCGCGCTCGCCTTCTCCACACGCTACACGGCTTGCCGGTTGCATTTGAGCAAGCCTTTGATTGCCGGAAGGCGATTTCTCAAGGCGCTCTGCTCCCCGCAGTCGTCGCGATACGTGCAGTGTTGTCAGCGCGTTACCCGTGTCATGGGTTCATACAATAACTCCGGAACACGATTTTCCGGATTGGCGCTTGGCTAATATATAGCCTTGTCATGCAGCCGTAAACCACTAGTGTGTGTTATCACTTAAAAAATGACCGAACCAAAAGATCACGGACAATTTGCTATCGAATGGGTGGAGATCACCGACCGGCACGAAGGGCAGCGCATCGACAATTTCCTTGTCAATCATTTGAAAGGGGTGCCGAAGAGTATGGTCTATCGCATCCTTCGCACCGGCGAGGTGCGGGTGAATAAAGGTCGCGCCAAACCCGCCTACCGTTTGCAGGTGGGGGATAGAATCCGTGTGCCGCCGATGCGCCGTGGAGAAACCCCGGCCGCGCCGGCACCGAGCCGGCAGGTGGTCGACCTCATTACCCGATCCATTCTTTATGAGGATAATGGCTTATTGATCATCAATAAGCCCTCCGGCGTGGCGGTGCACGGCGGCAGCGGGCTGAGTTATGGCGTGATCGAGGCGCTGCGCATCGCCCGGCCCGAGGCCGTCGGACTGGAACTGGTCCACCGGCTCGACCGCGACACCTCCGGCTGTTTGATGATCGCCAAGAAACGCAGCGTGCTGCGCGCCCTGCATACTCTATTGCGGGAAAACCACGGGGTAGACAAACGTTATTTGGCTCTGGTCCAAGGCCCTTGGCGGGGCGGTGAACGGCGGGTGACGGTCGCCCTCAAAAAGAATGTGTTGCTCTCCGGTGAACGGATCGTGCGGGTCGGCGAGGACGGCAAAGCTTCCGAGACCTTGTTTCGCCCCCTGCGGCGTTATGCCGTGGCCACCTTGGTGGAGGCGATGCCGCTCACCGGCCGCACCCATCAAATCCGCGTCCATGCCGCCCATCTTGGGCAGCCCATCGCCGGGGACGATAAATACGGCGACAACGATTTCAATACGCTGATGCGCGAGCGCGGTTTGCGGCGGCTGTTTCTCCATGCGGCATCCCTGCGGTTCACCTTGCCGGGCGCCGATAAGGCCCTGGAGATCCACGCACCGCTGGGGTCGGATCTGGAACAGGTGCTGGCGGTGTTGAACAAAGAGGCGATTTAAAGAAGCATGAATAAACAGTTTCGCTTGGTGGTGTTCGATTGGGACGGCACACTCTTGGATTCCGAGGGCCGCATCGTCGAATGTCTGCACGCGGCGAGCCAGGAGGCGGGGTTGGCGAGTCTACCCCCCAAAACCCTCAGTAATGTCATCGGCCTCGGCCTTAAGGAGGCGGTGGAGACCCTCTACCCGGCGATAGACGCAGCGGTCTACCACCATTTCCTCGAACGTTACCGCCATCACTATCTGTTCGCCAGTCAGACCCCGACCCCGCTCTTTACGGGTGCGCGGGAGATGCTGGAAGACCTCTACCAGCGGGGATTCTGGCTAGCCATCGCTACCGGCAAAGCTCGCCGCGGTTTGGACCGGGTCCTCGCCGAACAGGACTTGGCCCATTTATTTCACGCCACCCGTTGCGCCGATGAAACCTTTTCCAAACCGCATCCCCAAATGTTACTCGACATCATGGACCGTGTCGGTGCGGAGCCGGACCAGACTCTCATGGTCGGCGACACTGAATACGATATATTGATGGCGCATCACGCCAAGACGGCGGCGGTGGGCGTAGGCTACGGCGTCCATGGCCGGGAACGCCTGCTGCGGCACCCCATTCTCGCTTGCGTGGACAGCCTGGGCGAATTGGCGGCATGGCTTGGCGAGTGCGAAGTGGCTTGATTAGCGCCGGCCCCAACCCAATCTTGGCTATGGATATCCCTTAAGGAAATTGAATTTATGAGTGAACACGAACCACGCCCGCCCCTGGAAGAACGTTCCGCTTGGGAAGGCCCCGAGGCCGTTCCGCCTAAACCCGATAAAGCCCGCGGCGGCGGGCAAGGCGATGAAAACTGGGAACGCGACATGATCTCCCGTCTGGCCTTCGCCTCACTGACCGAGCAGCGGCGCGCCCGGCGTTGGAATATCTTCTTCAAGCTCCTCATTTTCACTTACTTGTTCGCCGTGTTTTGGCTATACCAAGGCAGCAAGCTCGGCGAGACCTCCCTCGTTGACGGCGATCATACCGCCCTGGTGGAAATCCAGGGCGTCATCGCCGATGAGGCCGAGGCCAATGCCGACGATGTGGTGACCTCACTGCGCGACGCCTTTAAGAGCAAAGGCACCCGCGGTGTGATCTTGCGCATCAACAGCCCGGGCGGCAGTCCGGTGCAAGCCGGTTATATCAACGATGAGATCCGCCGTCTGCGCGCAGAACATCCCACCGTCCCGGTCTACGCGGTGGTGACCGACATCTGCGCCTCGGGCGGTTATTACATCGCGGTGGCGGCGGATAAAATCTACGCCGACAAGGCCAGTATCGTCGGATCGATCGGCGTGCGGATGAGCGGTCTCTCCACTTTCGGTTTCACCGAGGCCATGAAGAAGCTGGGCATCGAGCGGCGTTTGATGGCGGCCGGTGAAGACAAAGCCATGCTCGATCCCTTTTCGCCGCTGAAGGAAGAAGAAGTGGCGCACACCCGCGCCTTGCTCGACAACATTCATCAGCA
>JAHFRV010000100.1 GCA_023266095.1 Gammaproteobacteria bacterium
CTGCACCTGAGACAGAACACGTTTCTTGCTTCCTCCAGAACGTGGAAACACTGGGATTATAAGGCTGGACTTCTATGAAACCCCATTTTGGCACCCACACTAATCCGCGTAGACCCACATTTTTTAGTGCGGCGGATTTTTCGTGCCCTGACTTCTCATGGTGGTTTATTTGAAGGAAATAGAAACATATGCTTCCTCACCTTCTTTCCCGCGGCATAGGATCATCCACTAGCAGCAATGGCCTTTTAAACTATGCCTTTGTTGTTCTGATAGCTGCCGTGTTTACAGGGCCCGGTTTCGCGGGAGTGGCCATTTCTGCATCGGTCGACTCCGAAGATTCTTCTCTCTGTTTTAAGCCTGCGGACTGGGTCGGGAAATACCCATCAAAGAGCGGAGATCATGCTAGCGGCAGGTTTTTCGACCTGCCATGCGTACACCGGAAACTAAAAGCCATTCTGTCATCCGCCGACTTCAATCTAGTAGTTAATCGTTTGACGGTAGACGCCCCAATACAAATGATGGGAAATTATCTACTTGTTGCGCGGTGTGAAGCTCATAACTGTCCAAGCAGCCACGCGATGGTCATTATAGACACGGAGAAACGGAACTATTTTGTCGGACTGTACCGGCGCTCGGCCAGTGTCTCGATCACTAAATGGTACGCCACTGACGAAGATCCCTATTACCTTCCTACAGAAATCCGAGAAAGTTTCTTGCGGAAACACGAGCCGCGTCCATAGGTGGTGCGTCCAGGAAGGATTAACACCCCTCTCCCTCGAGTCCACGGGTAACTGGACGCCCGTGCCAAGTCTCGGCGACAATAAATTCCTGCTCAATTCCCTCACCAACGCAGATCTTAGAGGTTATGAGTGTCAGGTCTTGCCATTTTCCTCCCCCGATCGCGCGCCTTAGAACGTACCGAACACCCGCGTCTTTCTCTTTTCCTCGGACGGTGGGGCGGGCGCGGTCTGGCTCTCGGCCGGTGGCGAGGACGGTGGTGGAGATGGCGGGATGTGGGACTGGGCCTCTTCCTGGGTGGGTTGTCGTGCCGCCATCTGCGCTTGCACTTGGGCGCGCAGCTTAAACAAGTCGGCGTGGTTGGGCATTACGAGCAGGCCCTCATCTGTCGCCCGCAGACTCGCCGCGAGTTCGCCCTCGCGTAGGCGCGCTTGCGCCGTATTTACGAAGTGCATCGCCAAGCGCTCGATACCGGCTTGGGCTTGGGCGTTGTTCGCATCCGGCATAAGGATGTCGCGGTAGCTCTGATAGGCGTTGTCGCCTGGCGGCTCGGTGTGGCGTGCGGCTTGCCACTGGCGTTCGGCGCGGCTCGCCAGTTCGGCAATGCGCTGGTGTCGCGCTTCCTGTTCGGCTGTCACCTGGGCAGTGGCCGCGAGTTCTGTTTGCAGCGTCTGGCCGAGCGCCGACAATGCGCGGTGGGTAGGCATCACCTCAAGGCCTGCCTTCACTTTCGCAAGGCTTTCCTGGGAACGGCCGGCCTCGCGCAGGCGCTGCGCCTGCTGCAGATACTCGTCGGCAATCAGGGCGATTCCCGCACGCGCGTCCTTGTTGATGGGGTCCAGCGCCAGGGCTTGGCTGTACGTCTCGAAGGCGTTGTCGCCGGCCGGGGCGCTTAGTCGTTGGGCGCGCCGCTGGCGCGCGGCTAGCTCGGTGAGGCGCTGTACTTGCTCGGCGACACAGGGTTGGGCCGGCGCATGCAACCGTCGGCGTGCCGGTGGCAGGGGCCTGTGGAGCGGAGGCCGCCGGTGCCACCGGTGGCGTGGCAGCGGGTGCGCTCGCCGCTGGCTCGGCGGGCGGGCCTTCGGGGGGCTGACGCGCCTGCGTCTGAAAGACGGTGTAGCCTAACACCCCAGCAAGAAGCAGAACCGCGGCCGCGAGTCCGCGTGTGCGCCAGGGTGATCCAGCGGGCCTATCCCCTTTGTGCGCCGTGGCGCTATGCGGGCGCTTGAGGGCGGGGTCGAGCGCGTCGAGGGCGGCGATCAATTGCGCGGCATTTTCGTAGCGATCCGCCGGGTCTTTGGCCAACAGCTTGTCGAGCACGGGCTGCAGGGCGGAAAACTCGGCCGGCAGGTGCGGCGCCGGTTCGCGCACCTGTTTGAAGGCCACGGCGAGGGGTTCTTCCGCCTGATAGGGTGGGGCGCCCGTCAGGATTTCGTATAGGGCGATTCCCAGTTCATAGAGATCGGAGCGTTCGTCCAGCTTCAGTCCCTTCACCTGCTCGGGGCTCATGTACGCCGGGCTGCCCGCGAAAAGACTACCCGGGATAACGGTGAGCGTGGCATCACCGGCGACGGCTTTCGCAATGCCGAAATCGGTCAGCACCGGCGTATCGTCATCACGAAACAAAATATTCTGCGGCTTGATATCGCGATGCAAGAATCCATGGCGATGGGCGTAGCCCACGCCCTCCGCGATCTGACGCAGGATCACCAGCCCCCTGGTGGCGATCGAGGCCCGCCCGGATACGCGCCTTGAGCGTGCCGCCGGGCAAGTATTCCATGGAGATATAATGCCGGCGTTCATGGCGCCCCACGTCGAAGATAGTGACGATATTGGGGTGAGACAGCTTGGCGATAATGTGTGCTTCCTTGAGGAAGCGCGCGCTGAACAGCTCATCCTCGGTCAACCTGCTGGACAGCACCTTGAGCGCGACGGGACGATCGAGCGATTCCTGTGTCGCGAGATAGACCACAGCCATGCCGCCATGACCGAGTTCGCGCTCGATCCTGTAGCCCGGGATACGCAGATGTGCCAGGTGGGCTGGTGTTACGCTCACGTTGGCCCCGGCATCGCCTAGTCAAACTCGTACGAGACGGCTACCTTGAGCGAGAGCAGCTTCTCCTCGATTTCCCCATCCAGGCGGCCGAAGGTTTTATCGACGTTATCCTTGAAGGTGTATTTGTAGCTGTCCAGGGTTACGGCATAGCCAAACTTGCCCGTCAGTCGTGACCTCCACGCCAAACCATACGTGAGGCCGGCCGCCTCGCCCACGGCATCGATGTTGAACCCAGGCGCGAAGCCTGTAACCCTGAACCTAGTCTCCCCATCGAGGTCGGCCAACGCGAGATTGGCCGACAGCACGCCATACTTCCCGATCGGCCACCCGTAGGTTGCACCGGCGAAGTAGCCGTCCTCGACGAACTCGGAGCGGCCTCCCTTGTCACCCGTGGTCGAGGTGGAGGCATGTTTGTAGCCGATATAGAGCGCGGCGCGGTCCGTCACGCCGTAACTCACCGAAAATGTGAACTCGTCGCGGTCACCTTCGAACTGCTCGGTGTAGGGGATCGACGGTGCCTCCGCCTTGTCGGATTCATCCGTGCTGGTCTGTGCGTAGGCGTCGAA
>JAHFRV010000017.1:0-53253 GCA_023266095.1 Gammaproteobacteria bacterium
GGCTGGCTGATGTCGGCTCCACGCATGATTTTGCTCTTCAGTTCTTCGTTATTCGCAGTGTACTACGCCTTTCCAGGATGAGAGGATGGCTTGGGGGACTTTTTCAGCAGGCTGTTAAAGTCATCATGGGTAATTATAATTATCGGCGGACCATGCTCTCCACGCGCCTTCAGCCGACTCTAGGCTTTATATCGAACATGCGCGCTCAATTGGCAACCGACCAATCTTTCAAATGTCTTGATTTTTTTTATCATCTTATCATCCAAGGCGAACCCGCTGGAAAGCAGTAACACTCCGTCCTTGGTCACCAGGTCTTGGGCCAGCACCATACCCGCCTCCAGTTCGTCGCTGGTCAAAATGTTCGGCTGTAAACCGCTTTCCGATTCTTCGGCGTCCAATATCTTGAAAAAATGTGGAAGCAAACCTGCATCATAATAGCTTCCCGCCCGTTCGCTGATATATTGACGCGCTTGTGCGGGACTCAGTTTCTCCTTGACAAGGCCGCCCAGTTGCAGAGCGTCATATTCACTGACTATCGCCAGAATTCTCGCGCCGAGGGGGATGTCGCCGCCGCTGATGCCACTGGGATAACCCCGGCCGTCATAACGCTCGTGATGATTGCGGATAATCAAACCGGCTTCCTGCAAGGGATCCAGCGCGATCAAAATGCCCTGCCCGATCACCGGATGCGAATGCATTCGTTCCCGCTCCTGGCTGTTGAGGCTTTCATACGGTTTGGCAAACAATTCATCGGGAAAACCGATTTTCCCGATATCGTGGAACAAGGCCGCGTATAAAACATCCTGCGCCTGCTCTTCGCTCATGCCGACTTGCAAAGCCACTTTTTTACTCAGCTCGGCGACACGCCGCGAATGGCCGGCCAAGGTGGGTTCACGTGCCTCGATCAAATTGGCGAACACTTTTATCATCAACGTGTAATTGGCGTTCAATGCTTCATTGGCGTTGACCAATTCTTGGGTGCGCTGTTCGATGCGTTTTTCTAATTGAAAATTGAGTTCGAGTAATTGCTCATTTTGCTTATAAGTAAGCATTTCCAGCCGGCGCCGTTCCTGCTCAAGGAATCTTTGCTCGAGACCGTTGCGCACCGTCAGCTTGAGATCGTTTTCCTCCCAGGGTTTGCTGATATAACGATAAATTTTCCCTTTATTAATAGCCTCGATCGTGGAGGCGATGTCGGCATGTCCAGTTAGCAAGATGCGGGTGACTTGCGGCCACTGATCCACCACGCGTTGCAGAAATTCCGCGCCATCCATCTCCGGCATCCGCATATCCGAAATCACCATATCCACCGGACGACTCTCGAGCAACTTGAGCCCTTCCGCGCCGCTGGTGGCCGTCTCGATGCAGTAACCAACCGATCTGAATAGACGGTTGAGGGATGAAAGAATATTGGGTTCGTCATCCACGCAAAGAATGGTGATCCGGCTCGCGTCAAATGCCGACATGGCTCACCTTTTTGTCCGGAGGTGGTAATCGATAGAGGCCATTCCAGATAAGCACCGTCAGTTCACTCCTTTACAAGCTGTACTACTAAGCAACAGTCGCACCGCGCGCCAACATCAGCACACCGCCCGACAGTGACTCATCGGGATTAAAATCGAAATATCGACTTTTTATCGGCTGATCATCGGTCAAGCCTAACCTCGCTTCGGCGCAAGGTTTCCCCTTCGATTCCACGAAATATCGCCACAGCCGTTCCGGCAGGACATCTGCGGCGCAACAGCCTGGCAACTGGCCGGGCTCATTACCCAAAATATGGCGTGCCGCTCGGTTGGCGATTACGATCAAGCCTTCGTCGTCGATGCCGATCACGCCCTCGGAGATACGTCCCACAATCCTGTTGGACATTCGCAGCACTTGCAGACTGTCAGGCAATTCTCCACCAGGATTCATAACCGGCCTGTCCAGGCCGGCATGCCTGTATAACAATGCCGTCCTGGCATTTTTAAATTCAGTGGCGAGACGACTATTCTCCATATTGTTTTCATACTGGATCCGTTCCATCGTCAAGCTTTCACCCTACTGGCTCTGGGCCCCTCACCTACTGCTGGTAACACCGCCTATTCTTAAAGGAAGTTCTGAATATCTCCATTCTGGAATTCTCGGAGTAAGCAATGCGAAAAATACGATTTTCGCTTTGCTTCATTTTCATCGGCCTGCCGTCATTGAAAATGGCGGCCATGTGCCGCAGCAGCTCCGAATAAATCACAGATTCCTAAAAAAAGGATTGGCGCCTGTAGCTGTAACGGCCGGGAAACTCACTTGATTAAACCTTTCAACTCATTAGACTGTCCCTGGCGAATCTCCGTGGCAAAGCCACCCAAGCCACCGAATTAAAAAGTGTATTTAAATCAATTCAAACCATCTAACTCAACTACGTCGTCTTATGCATTACCAACAGATTTAAGTGATACGAAGTTAAACCGATTTTCCAAATTGAATGTATGACTATCATCCCATCCAGGGGCCGTTATGCGCCCAGTCCTACCGGCCCTTTGCATTTGGGCAATCTCCGCACCGCACTGGTGGCTTGGCTGCACACTCGTTTGGCGGGTGGCCAGTTTATTTTGCGGATCGAAGACCTCGACCAGACGCGCTCACGCGCCGAGTGCATTGAACAAATCATTGAAGACCTGCGTTGGATCGGCCTGGATTGGGATGAAGGTCCGGATATGTGCGGACCTGGTGTACCGTATCTTCAATCGCAACGTACTGCCTTCTACGAGGCCGCCTTTACTCAATTGCGAAATGCCCGGCGGGTCTATCCGTGTTATTGCTCGCGCAAGGACGTAGCCCTGGCGGCCAACGCGCCCCACGGCAGGGAAAATAGCAGTATTTATCCCGGCACCTGCCGCCCTCTCGCTAGCGATACGGCGCCACCCAGCGGCCGGGTAGGGGCTTGGCGATATCGGGTGCATAACAATACGATTGAAGTGCTCGATCAAATCCGCGGGCCGTTGCTGCAAACCCTGGATGTGGAGGTCGGCGACTTTGTGGTACGGCGTGCCGATCGACTGTATGCCTATCAACTGGCGGTGGCGGTGGACGACGCGCTGATGGGCATCACCGATGTCGTGCGAGGCGCCGACCTGCTCGACTCGACGCCGCGACAAGTGGAATTGCTCAATAGCCTCGGTCTGCCGCTTCCCCGCTATTGGCACATTCCACTGATGACCGACGCACTCGGCCGGCGACTGTCCAAACGTGACGGCGACCAGGGCGTGACGGCGCTGCGCCTGCAAGGCCGTGCACCGGAATGCGTCGTGGGCCATCTCGCCGCCAGCCTCGGCTTGATTCCCCGGGAGGAACCCCTGTCCACCGGCGACCTGCTCGCTCAGCTGAGCAGCGCCAGTCTGCGCGAACGGCTGATCGCGGCGGCGAGTGAACCTAGCCAGGTTAGCCACGGCCCAGCCGCTTAACTCGCCGGGTACAAACCATAGCGGCACAGCCTTCCCCTCAGCGCGGCGGCAGGGCAAGATGAGTCCGCAAAATAACCCCGGTTATCCGGTTGAGCACATAGCATCTAAACCGGCAATCCGTTTATCATGTGCACTTTGCGGGATTTCCAAGGGTGAAATAATATGTCGAATAAGCACCAACCATGGTCTTGCGTGTGCCATCTCAGCATCGACGGTAACAGCAGTCTGGTTTTGATCGAACACGACAAGGCCGGTACTCGCACTTACACCGTTCCCCAAGCCGCGGCCAGCGGCTTGGAAGAACCTAAAAGACCGGTATTGATCGGCCTGCACCAGCCGGATCGCTCGGCCATCCTGCTCGATCCGGCGAGCAAGCGGATCAGCGCTCAAGCACAGCTGCCCGCCGACGCCATTGCGGCCTACGCCTACCGCGATCCGCTGACCGACACCTATTGGATGGTCAGCGATGGCGACAAAGATACGGGCATCGATCCAGTCAGCTGTGAAAACGGTTCGCCGGTTACCGTGATCAATAGCGCGGGCTCTACGGTACCCGGCTCACCCATCAATACCATTTGCGCCGGCAGAGGCCATCATGTAGTCACTTACACAGGTCCGTCTGCCCACGCGCCCATGCTGCCGCGGCGGGCCTTTCTCAGCAATTTGTTGGACGGGTCGATTACGGTGGTGGGCAACGATCCTGCCGATGACAACACCTACCTCAAAGTCTTGAACACCATCAATCTGTGCGAGGCTGCGCATGAAGAAGGCCATCAAGACCGCCTTCCCAATAACGCCTTTCCCCACGGCATGGTGTTTTCCAAGGTCACGGGGAAACTTTACAACATGAACAACGGCTACGGCAGCGTGGCGGTTATCGATCCCAGTAGCGATGCCATCGAAAAAACCGCAACGATGAAACTCAGCAGCAACCTGTTGCTGAGCCCCGATGGCCGTTTTCTGATCGGCAAAGGGGTGGATAGAAAATCCGATGCCGAGCACATCATCGGCCGGCTGACCGTGATGGACGCCGCCAGCGGCGACATCGCCGACATGATCAACCTGCCGGACATTTACCCAAGCTGTTATCGTTTCAACAGCGACGGCAGCAAACTCTACGTCACCACGGCCGCGACCGGCAAAGGTATACAAAAAGAAAATTCCAAGCTCGACCGCCTGCTGATTTTCGACAGCTCGGCAATGCCCAAGCTGAACCTGATCAAAGAAATCCAAGTCGGCGGCGCCGATTGCGGACGCCGCTCCATCGCATTTCTCCATGCCGAAGGCAGGGATGTCTTGGTATTCGTGCCAAATCCCACCGACAGCAGCGTCTCCGTGCTCGATGGCATCAGCGATATCGTAATAGACACCGTAGCTTTAGGCACTCCACCCGCCGAGGATTTCAACTTCATGTATTGGCGCAGCGTACTTCACGGCGCCTGAGCCTCTTTCCTCCAAAACCCATCTCCCGGGACAGCATTTCCGTCCCGGGAGATTCGCTCAGTCCAACCGGTAACGGCCCAGCATCGCTATTTAATGAAATGACAAACGTAATCCAATAATTCCGTCACTTCGATTTCAAAATGGGTGTTTCCCGGAATCTGGACAGTCTCGCCGCTGCGATACTCCTGCCAGTCCTCATTATCCCCCACCTTCACGCGGCAATGACCTTGCGTGATATCGATGGCCTCCGGAGCCTCGGTGTTGAATCGATAAATCCCCGGCAACATTACACCCAGGGTTTTCATCTCTCCCTCCGCGGTCACCACCGACCGGCTGGTCACCTGGCCACCGTGATATACATTCGCCTTAGCCTTCACCGATACATTGTTAAAATCCATAAACTCTGACTCTCGACTTATTCAATTCACTCGCTCCCGCCCGGCGGCAGCCCCTTGCTTGTTCATCACCCAATAGAATGATCAGCCGCCCATGATCAGCCAAGATGCCCTTGCAGACAAGTCCGGCTCTACTCGAGTTATTAATCCGGCAGCTAATTGCAGGTGAATCAAACATCTACCTTGCTGGGGATGTTTGGAATGGCAAAAGTGATAGGCTGGAAATCCCCTAGAACTTCCCCTTGGCAAACAGCTAATTACCTATCGAGTACACCCGTGTTTCAGTCTTCTCGTCAGTCCCTCGACTTGCACTCCAGCGGTCAACCACGTCCTGGATAAAATTAATCACGTTCCCGACCTTGGCAAATGACTAACACCAACTACACTTAATTTGGTTGAGGGGATTACTCAGCTTATTAACTGGAGAAGAGTTATTGCTGAAGTCCCTTCAATGGATTGAGAGAGCGTCGGTCATGCCATCTGGGGAGAACTTCGATATGTCTCATTACAAACAAAAAACCATTAAAGATCTTTACCGCCCGCAAGACATCATTCCAGCAATCATCGGGGTAATTTGCGCTATCGCCCTTGCGGTATTTGTTGCGAACTTTGCAACTTCATATGCAGGTTTGTAGTAAACAGGCAGGATTATTATCCGGATAATTCCGGATAATAATCGGGAAAACCCTGCCTTACACGAGGTAGGAGGGGAGTTATTTTGTTAAATCATCATCAGCGCGGGCGGTGTGAGCGAACACTTCATAACGAATACAGATCACCGCCCGCAACTCAATGAGTTTTTATTGAAGCGGCGACCAGCCGCCATCGAAGTCGACCAGGTCCCGGTCCTTAACCCGACCGGCGGAAGTCAGTTCAGCGAATATCTCGCGGGTCATTTCCTTCACCGTGCCATTGGCGGCGCGGTATTGCCATTCGCCATAAAGACACAACTCGAACGCCGTGACCACGATATCATCGAAGCGTATGGCATATTCCACGGAAAGACGGCGCAAATCATCCACCTTGAGCGCATTGCCGGTTTTTTGATATTCCTCGCGCATCAAGGCCGCAAGCGCCACGTCCCATTTCGGGACGGCAATAGGCTGATCTTTCGATACACCAGTCACCACGACGATACATCCTCCACTTGTAATTATGTTGATCTTCGCGAACAGACCCGCACAGGGTACGCCGACGTCCAAGTATACTCCACGGTCCGACAAAATCACCATGCAAGCCGTGCAGGGTTGCGAACGGGCGGGCCGTACTGCGGACACTATTCCGCCGTCAGATCATCGCTGCTCACAACTTTTCCAATTGATAGCCTTTGCGACGCAATAAATTGACGATACTTTCCTTGCCCACTAAGTGCCCGGCCCCGACCACGACAAAATAAGTGCCGCCCCGCTGCATCATACCGGCGATCTTATCGGCCATCAGTGTATTGCGATCGACGATCAAAAGCCGGTATGTCCGTTGCGCCGTCTTCGCGGTCCGGTATTCCTCATTCAACAAATCGTCCAGCCGCGTCTCGTCACCCGTCTTCCAGGCCGCTAACATCTGCCGCAAAAACTGGGGGCCACGGGCAATATCATCCAGGGTCTGCTCCAGCATCACAATCTGCTCTTGGTGGGAAAACCTGTCGAATAAATCCAGCTGTTGCTCTACGGACTCCAATTCGATCACCCGTTTCCGGTGCTGGTTCGCCAGCTTTAGAAAGTGGTAATCGACGCCCAGCTCCTCGTTAAAACCACCCTGCCGCAAAGCCAAGGCAGTCAGGGTCATGGATGCGAACCACGGTTTTTGCTGTTTAAGCAGTGACGCCGGCACGCCCATGCCCGCGGTGACGTCCGCCAGGCGCCGCCACAACCCGGCTGGCAAGGTTCCCTGCAAGCTTGAACCGTCCTGATACATCGCCTTGTTCGCCACGATGCCGGCCAGCTGCTGCGGATCCGCGGCCAAGACATCCGCTTCCACTACCAGGACATCAGCTTGGGTAAAAGCCTGCATAACGGCGGACGACAAGGGATACATCTCCGGCGTGCCGAAATGGATCGACCCCATGAAGTACACCGTGCTGTCCGCCGCCGTAGCCTTCCAAAGTAAATTCCCGGCCGGGGCGGCAACGGCGAGCGGCTGCTCGACTGTGGCGGCGGCCAAGGCCGCGCTCCCTTCACAGGGGCGGTCTTGGAAGACTAGCTTGCCAGAGGCCTCAGGGCATTTGAACACGGCGGCCTGCGTAGTCAGCGGTCCTGCCGCCACCGCGAAGCATAGCCACAACCACACCGCGATACGTGTACTCATTCACCCGCTCCTCTTTCCGGCATCCGGTTAAAGTTCATCACCGCGCCGCGCGCCTCACTTGCCGGCGTGTTTCGCCAAAAACCGGTCGAGCTGATTGGCGAACGCCAGTCTGTCGCTTTGATTGAACAGCGGCGGACCGCCGGTGTTGACTCCGCTGCCACGCAATTCCGCCATTAAATCGCGCAGGGCCAAGCGTTCTCCGATATTCTGCTTGGTATAAAATTCGCCGCGCGGGTTGAGGGCGTGACCGCTTTTGCTTATCACTTCCGCCGCGAGAGGAATGTCAGCCGTGACGACCAGATCATCCACTGCCAGCTGCTTGACGATCTCGTTATCCGCCACGTCGAAGCCGGCCCCCACTCGCAAGGTTTTTATGTACGGAGAAGGCGGGCAACGCAGCAATTGATTGGCGACCAGGGTAGTGATGACGCGCCGTCGTTCCGCCGCGCGGAACAAGATCTCTTTGATGACCTTGGGGCAGGCATCGGCATCTACCCAGATTTTCATCGTTCCCATTCTTGGCGGTCCGGCCGCGCCGTCAGTCCGGCAAGGCAATTATTCCATTGTTCCAGCGGAGAGTACGACCCACTACTCACTCAAAACACTCACAAAGAGAGCGCACTGGTCGATTTGATAACCCGTCTAGATTGCGCGGCAGGCATTTAGCCACACCGTTGCCGATCAAGCAAACCCGCGTCAACCTCACTCAAGCTTAGTCCTTACAGGTTTCGCTGATAATTTTCTTGGTTTTGGTCAGGCGCTCCTCACGCTCTTGTTCGGTCATGCGATGCATCTGCCCATCCTCGCCGGCCACTCCGATCCGCTGACCGGGATTATTTTCCAGCAGGGCAAGTTCTTTTTTCGCCTTAGCGCAGGTCGCCGCCAAGCGGGACTGTTCGGTGGCCTTATCTTCTTTCGCCTTTTTATCGGTATCGCGCTGGGTACGGACTTCGTCCTGTTTCTTTAACAAATCCTGCAGCTGCTTCTGAGCCTCGGCCGGCTGCACGGGCGGCGGCCCCGGCTTCAACTCCTTGAATTGCCCTTCCGGCGGCGGCATCTGGGAATATTGTATTTTTCCGTTGGCATCGACCCATTTATACATGGCCGCGTGGCTGGTGGGGGCGCCGACCACCAGCAACAGGCAAGCGCTGGCGAAACAACGGGGCCAGCGCATGGTTAAAGATTTATGATTCATAGGTTTCTCAATATGACGGTAATGCAAGGTCGGGACAACTCATCTGGTTTTCAGCCTGCGAAGCATCATTAAAACGACAACCGGGAGTGGACATTTATTTAACGGCCGACTCCCGGTTTTCCGCCAGTGGGGGGGTTGCTTCGCCGCCGCCTAAAGCCAAATTATCTGCCCCCTATTTATCACCCCGTCATGAACCAACACAAGGGCAGCCGTCCCGAGGCGGGTGCGATTCAAACTGATGTTGAAAACCCTGTCATGCCGCACGCTTCAAATTTCCTGCCCAGTAGTCCTTCCATTGGCCATTGGCCATTTGCCATTGGCTCGATTGAGGCGTAACGCCAGCATGTGCTCGGCATTTGCCGTTCGCCACCAGGCGCCGGGGCGTTTGAGTCGCTGTTGTACGATGTATCGGTGGGCGCTTTCGATCTCGCCTGAACCGATCGGCAGGTCGCGAGCGATGGCCTCCTGATAATCGAGTTGATCTATGCGGTTGCTCAAATAACGATGGCACTGTCGCACCGGGGCATCAACGTCTGCAACCTCCGCCGCTTCAAGATGCGCTTGCAGTGTCTGGATGACGTCATTGGCTCGCTGGGTTTTCAGGCGCTCTTTCTGCGTGGTCATCCAGGCCGTGGCGAATTCTTGATGGGGGTGAAGTGCGTGGGCGGCGGCGCTGAGGTAGTCACAGACATGGTAAAAATCAACAAGATAGTTGCCCTGCGCCCCAAACCGCTCGTCGACCTGCGAGGCGATCCAGCCGGCGCCATCTCCGACGGCGTGCAGGCGGGTGTCTTGGCCAAAGCCGGCTAGCATCGCGCAGTGAAAGAGCTGTTGCCCCGCCGTCCCCACATCGCCTTGCAAGGTTCCGCCGTAGCTCGGGGTCTGGCTGCCCGGTGCGTGCGCCAGGCAGATCTTGGCCTCTTTCCATTGCAGGCGTTTGCCTTTGCGCTGGTCTGGCCGGCTGGGATCGGGTTCGACGGTTGGCACCATCCCGCCATCCATCTGGGCAATGACCGCTTCACAGCCGGGGTGCTCTGGCCATGCCTGACAGGGCTCGGAGAGCGCGAATATCTTTTGGGCGTGGCCCTCGGTAATGCGCCGCAGGGTGCTTTCATTCAGCACCACGCCGTAGTGTTCGACCAATTTATCCATCGCCTGGGCGAACGATACATCAGCGGCCAAATCGGTGATGGCCCGTTGCAGGGGGCGGGAGCAGCCGCGATGATGGACTTTGGCGCGGGCGGCAAAGGGCCGCAGGCGTTTGCTGCCCCGGCGGTATTGTGGCTCTTCCACGCTTATGTCCCCGAACGTGGTGTGCCAGCACAGTTTTTTTTACCTTCGCGCCACGTCTGGCCCACTTGCGTGACCTCCTCTGCTGCCTTGAGTACTTGACGGTGTGCCCACGCCGCGAGGCATTCCTGTCCCATTTGGCGCATCTCGTCGATGATGCGCATTTCGGCGGCATCCGCCTCTCTCAAGTCGCCTGACTCATCTTCGACTGCCAACAGCAATGTGCCAATGCGTTCTCTGAGAAAGGGATTGGCGTTCAGCTTTTCCAGTAATTCCGTATCACTCAGCTGCTTTGCCTCGCGCATCTCAGTTCCCCTTGTCAATAGTTGGTGCTCGTAGGTTATCCCACATCAGTTTGAATCGCACCCTCCCGAGGCCCCAGCCTTGCCCCGGCCCGCTATTCCCGCTAGCATGAGCGGCCTTTTCTTGTCCTTGCAGTGCCATGACCCAGCCATCCAAACTCTATGCCCCCCGTGTCGGTTTCGTCAGCCTCGGCTGCCCCAAGGCACTGGTCGATTCCGAGCAGATACTCACCCAGCTCCGCGCCGAGGGCTATGCCATCAGCCCGAGTTATCAGGACGCCGATCTGGTGGTGGTCAACACCTGCGGCTTCATCGACGCGGCGGTCGAGGAATCGCTCGACGCCATCGGCGAAGCCCTGGCGGAAAACGGCAAGGTGATCGTCACCGGTTGTCTCGGTGCCAAGGGCAATATCGTCAAGGAGACGCACCCGAAGGTATTGGCCGTGACCGGCCCCCACGCCTTACAAGAGGTGATGAGCGCGGTGCATACCCACCTGCCGCCGCAGCACGACCCCTATACCAGCCTGATCCCGCCACAGGGCATCAAGCTCACACCGAAGCATTACGCTTACCTGAAAATCTCCGAGGGCTGCAATCATCGCTGCACGTTTTGCATCATTCCCTCGCTGCGCGGTGATCTCGTCAGCCGGCCGGTCGGCGAGGTGATGCAGGAAGCGGAAAATCTGGTAAAGGCCGGCGTGAAGGAATTGCTGGTGATCTCGCAGGACACCAGCGCCTACGGCGTGGATGTGAAATACCGCACCGGTTTTTGGAGCGGCAAGCCGCTCAAGACCCGCTTCACCGACCTGGCCCGGGCCCTCGGCGAACTGGGGGTGTGGGTGCGGCTGCACTATGTCTATCCCTACCCTCACGTCGATGAAGTCATCCCGCTGATGGCGGAGGGCAAGATCCTGCCCTACCTCGACATCCCCTTTCAGCACGCCAGTCCGCGGATATTGAAAGCCATGCGCCGCCCGGCCGCCGCCGAAAACAATCTGGCGCGCATCCGGCGTTGGCGCGAAGATTGTCCCGAAATCACCTTGCGCAGCACTTTCATCGTCGGCTTCCCCGGCGAGACCGAGGCTGATTTCGAACAACTGCTGACGTTTTTAGACGAGGCACAATTGGACCGGGTGGGAGCCTTCGCCTATTCGCCGGTGGAAGGTGCCGTCGCCAATGCCCTGGCCGATCCTGTACCCGAAGAGGTGAAACAAGAACGGCTGGAACGTTTCATGGAACGCCAGGCGCGGATCAGCGCCGATAAACTGCAAAAGCGTATCGGGCAAACTCTGACTGTATTGGTCGATGAGATCGCTGAGGAAGGCATCATCGCCCGCAGCGCGGCCGATGCGCCGGAGATAGACGGGGTGGTGATCATCGACATCGACACCGCCTCGGCCCAACCCGGCGACTTCATCGAAGTGGAAGTCACCGGGGCGGATGAACACGATCTTTATGCACGCAGCGTTTAGCGCGGGAAGCGCCGCCCCGCTGCGTAATTAAAGATAATCCGCGGCGTATTCGTGCTCGTCCGCCGCAACATCGCGCTGCTGCGTGGTATAGGCACGAAATTCATCGATGAGGGCGCTGAGTTTGCCCTGGGTATGATCGTTGGGGTTATGGACGAACAAGGCCACGTGTCTGTACAGCTCCCAGCGCCAACCGTCATGCGATAATTTCATTTTCATAAACTCCTCCGTTAGAGAGCCCTACTCGGACGGAGTTATTACACGCTCGGCGCATGACCGCCGCATGACAGCAGAATGAAGATTTTTTGTCGCGGCATTTTGCGGAGCCCGGCTACTCCTGCGTCGCGTCCAGCGCATACTCGCGCGCTTGGCCGGTAAACGGGCAACGAAAGCGCAAACCCGCGGCGATCAATTGCAAACCCTCGGTGTTTTTATTGCCGGTGCCGTATTGGGGGTCACCCAGCACCGGCTGGCCGATGAGCTCGAAGTGCCGGCGGATCTGATGCAAACGGCCGGTCTCGATCTGCACCTCCAGCGTAGTCACCGCCGCGACCGGATCGTAATCACTCACTGAATAGAAGCTCAGCGCCGGCTTACCATCCAAGGGCAAGTCGATACGCCCGGTTTTCTCGGCGAATTCGCCGCGGACCCGTACCCGATAGTGTTTGCTGATCTGATTGCCGCTGAACAAATCCGACAGCCGCGCCGCCGCCTGCTTGTCGTGCGCCACCAGCATCAAACCGGCCGCCTCACGGTCCAAACGATGGACCAGAAACGCCGCGCGTTCGGGCCGGAAGTGGATCTCCACCTGGCGCAGCAAGCAACAGTGATCGCCGTATTGCGTGCCCTGGGCCATCAAGCCCGCCGGTTTGTACCACACGCTGTAACGGCCCAGGTCATCCAGGCAACGGGCGGCGGTCGGTTTGCGTTGCAACAACTCTTCGTCGTAATACAGTTCCAGCACATCACCGGGGGTCAAGGCCGCGGTGGCGCGGCGCAAGCGGCGGCGCGCGCCCCCGGTGGTTTTGCGCAAGGTGACCGCGCCCTTGGCCATGGCGTCTTTCACCCGGCCTTTGGACAAGCCGGTATGGGCGCACAAGCAGTCGCTGGCGACCGGCCTATCCGCCGCGCTCACGGTGATTTTGCGATGGAATTTCTGCATAGGACTATCACACTTTCTCGACACCGCCGCCGCGCCACATCCAGTGAATAAGGCCGGTCAAATTCGGCTCGTGCTGGGTGGGCGGAACTTTATACCAGATCGCTTCGCGACCACCAAACCGATGCCCTTCGATTATTTCACCGCACATGTCACCGCCCGTGTGGCAGCCTCCCACGCCGTCATGATTGCGCAGCGCGCGACACCAAATGTGCGTAAGGGGCGAGCGTGCGCAGCCGGGTATCCTCCACTGCGCGGCCGACGGTAAAGTGATAGAAAGATTGCAAGGCCTCATCGCGCAAACCCAGCACGCGGTGCATTTCATCGTCGAAGTAACAACCGATGCCGGTGGCGCGCACCCCCGCCGCCTCCGCCTGCAAATATAAAACTTGCCCCAGCATGCCCGCCTCCCAAAACAGATAACGATACCACCAGGCACCCTGCGCAAGACTATCCCGATACTCGGCGAGCATGCCTAGCGCGAAAACCGAATCGGCCGCAATGTCTTGGTGGCAGGCGATCATACCCGCCGCTGCGCGGGTATCCGCCGCGACGAGTAACCGCAAAGGCAGATGGGACGGGCACTCGTTAACCGGTTGCCATTGCCAATCGGCGCGCAACGCCGCGCCTAACAATGGCTCGGCATCCGCGTGACGCGGCAAAAGGTAAATACCCGGCACCAGACCTTGGACCCGGTGCACGAAAAACAGCGGATGAATACGCGGCCGCCACGGCAGTGCATCCCACGGCGGCACACCGGCGCGGGGCAGCAACGCATCCAGCATGGTGAAAAACGCCGCGTTGCTGAGCTGCGTCTCGCCGTCGAACGCCACGGCACTGCGCCGTTGACGAAACACCGCCGCCGCGTTGAGCGGCGTGTCCGCGGTTTGCATGACCGGCCGGAGCGGGACCGGCCACGACGGCCAGGACTTGGTCCGTGGCTTCACCGCCGCCCGCGTCACGTCGTCGATATCGCGCCACTCACGATGGGCGAAGCTCAAAGGCTGCGCCACGCCCTGCCATTGGGCGGCGTTCAAGCTGTTCAACAGCGCGCCGGAATCGGGCGGCGTGTCCGGCGGCCCCAGCCACAGCAGGCAATCCGGCTGTTCGCGTTCCTCGGCACAGGGAAAGTCCGTCTCACGATCAATACCGCATAACCCGGCGATTTCCGCATCGGCCCAGTCATCCAATATCCGCAACCGCCAACCCAGGGAAGCCGCCGCGTAGCGCAGCGCGGCGATGGCGTGACCGGCGTCGTGCTGGCAATAGCGATAGGCACGCATCCCGTATTTCCACGCCTCGCGCCAGTGCACGGAACTCAACGCGAGCAATAGGCCGCCAGCGAACAGCGCGTCCCATCCGTCCTCGGCGGGTGTGGCGCGCCGTTCCAATAGGTGCTCCACGCTGAGATAGTGGTACACGCCGCGGGACAGCCCCGGCAACTGTGGGGTGATGACATACACTTCCGTGGGGTGGAGATTGCCGCTGGAAGGATTGCAACGCAAGGCCCAGCGGGTGGCGCCATACTCTTTCCAGGCCGACAAACCCAGGGATAATTCCAGCAACAGCCCGACGCCGGCGCAATCCAAGGGACGCGGCTCCGCCGTGACGTCATGCAGCGCCGCCCAGGTGGTCGGCAACCGATCGGCGCTCAGCGTTAAGGCCAAACGGCCGGTCTGCTGATAACGACGGAAAGGATCCGGCTGGCTTGCCCAATCAAGATAACCGGGCCCCGGCGCATAAGCCTGCGGACTGTGTTTACTGAGGCGGTGATAACGCATCACGATCTCGATCGGCGTAGGCTTATCGTCCGGCATGGTTTATTCCCCCTTAATTTAATTGTTCCAGCAGCAGGTTTTGCTCACCACAGATCCACGGCGAGTACTGATGAGGGTTGCACTATTTTACATGGCACTCCCTCGACCAGGGAAAACGCCAACAACAAGCCCGTCCATTCGAGAACACGCACTTGACGCGGGCTTACGTGATGCAGGTCTTCCGTTACCGGCATGCACCAGAGTAAATTGAACGGTGACCCTATCATTACGGCGCCCATCAAAGTGACGGCGGCGCCCTAGACCGGGAGAGTGATCCATAATGACGCGGCTGCATGTATCTGGAAAATTCCCACTGCCTCTCGACAAACAAGCAGTAGCGAACGAGTGGAAGAAACGCGGCTATTCGTGTGATGAATTCGTCGACCCGCCGGGACGGACCTGGACCGGGTTCGTGCATGATTGTAACGAGCTGGTGACCGTGATCGAAGGCCGCTTACACATGACCATCGGCGATCAGGAGTGTATCGCTGAACCGGGAGATGAAATCCGGATTCCGAAAGGCGCACTGCACAGTGTACGCAATAGCCACCTTGGCATCACCCGCTGGCTTTATGGCTACGACTGAGCACAATCGCGGCTCCAACGACAGGCGCGACAAATCACTCCCACTAGCCTTTGATGGGGATGTGGTTCTCCTCCCTTTTCTAGGGCGTCAGACCAGTGAAAATGAAGGAAAGCGAAAATCGCATTTTTCGCTTTCCTGGCTCTGAGAATTCCAGGATGGAATGATTCAGAGCTACCTTAGAAGAAAACCGACTGACTTCACCCCGCTGGCCGCTCGGGCCGCGCCGGCCGATACATGTCATGACGCTGATCTCCATGATATAACGACAACGCCGGATTGCTGAGGAATACGCATGAACTTCGCTCCGACACCGACAGCTTACGATGATTTGCGGCTCGCCATCCGTGAGGCCTTTCTCACCGATGAAACCGCTTGCGTCGAGACCTTATTGCACAGCTTGTCCCTCGACGATGAAAAACGTGCCCGCATTCAAAACCACGCCCGTGAACTGGTGGCGGCGGTGCGTGCCCGACAAGACAAGGACAGTTTGCTGGACGCCTTCCTCCACGAATACGATCTTTCCTCGCAAGAAGGCGTGGTGCTGATGTGCCTGGCCGAGGCGCTGCTGCGCATCCCCGATACCGCGACCGTCGACAGTCTGATCCGCGACAAACTCGTCAAGGGTCAATGGGACCAGCACCTCGGCCACAGTCCCTCCCTGCTGGTCAACGCTTCCACCTGGGGTTTGCTGCTGACCGGGCGTATCGTCAAGCTGGCGCCCGATCAGCTCGACGATACCGGCCATTTCCTCGGCCGGCTGGCGCTGCGGGTCGGTGAACCGGTGATCCGCGCCGCCATCAAGCGTGCCATGCGCATCCTCGGCGCACAATTCGTGATGGGCCGCGACATCGGCGAGGCGTTGCGACGCGCCGAACATCCCGACTATCGCGCCTATCGCCATTCCTACGACATGCTCGGCGAAGCCGCCCTCACCCGGCACGACGCCGACCGTTATACCGAGGCCTATCTCAGGGCGATTCACGCCATCGGCGTGCAGACCGACACCCGTGACGGCAACATCTTCGCGCGGCCCAGCATCTCAGTGAAACTCTCGGCGCTGCATCCCCGTTACGAATTCGCCCAGCGTGAACGGGTGCTGACCGAGCTGCCACCGCGCCTGCACGAGTTGGCGCGCGCCGCCAAACAGGCCGACATCGGCCTGACCCTGGACGCCGAAGAAGCCGACCGCTTGGATTTATCCCTGGATATCTTCGCCGCCGTGTTCGGCACGCACGAACTGAAGACCTGGGAAGGCTTGGGCCTGGCGGTGCAGGCTTACCAAAAGCGCGCGTTGCCGGTATTGAACTGGCTGATCGAGATCGCCCGTTCGCGGGGCAAGCGCATTCCACTGCGCCTGGTGAAAGGCGCTTATTGGGATACCGAAATCAAACGCGCGCAACAGGCCGGGCTAGTCGGTTATCCGGTATTCACCCGCAAGGTCAACACCGATGTTTCGTACCTCGCCTGCGTCAAACGTCTGTTCGACGCTCGCGACGCGTTGTTTCCCCAATTCGCCACCCACAACGCCCACACCGTCGCCAGCATTCTGGAAATCGCCGGCCAACGTCGCGACTTTGAATTCCAGCGCCTGCACGGCATGGGCGGCGCGTTGTATGCGGAAGTGTTGCAACGCGCCGCCAGTCAACTGCCCTGCCGGGTCTACGCCCCGGTGGGCAGTCACGAGGAATTACTGCCGTATCTGGTGCGGCGTTTATTGGAGAACGGCGCCAACAGCTCCTTCGTCAACCGGCTCGAAAACCAGCGCGCGCCCGTCGAACGACTCATCGCCGATCCGCTGGCGCAAGCCGTAGCCCTGGCGTCGAAACCTCATCCGCGCATCCCGCCGCCGGCGCATATCTACCCCGACCGTGGTAATTCCGAGGGACTCAATCTTGCCGATCCTCTCGCGCTGCAACATTTAGCCCAGGAACTCAACAGCGCTTTTGAACAAACCTGGCGCGCGGCTCCTGTGGTGGAAGGCAAACGTGGCGACGGCGAGGAACAGGCCGTGCTCGACCCCAGCGACCGGCGCCGCCGCATCGGCGCTGTGATTCATGCCGACGCCGCCGCCGTCACCCGCGCCATCACCCGCGCCAGCGCGGCTGCGCCGGCCTGGGAACGTACGGCCGCGGAACAACGCGCCGCGATTTTAGAAAACGCCGCCGACAAAATCGAACGCCATCGCGCCGAACTGACAGCCCTCTGTATCCGTGAAGGCGGCAAGACCGTCGCCGACGCCCTCGCCGAAGTGCGCGAGGCCGCTGATTTCTGCCGCTATTACGCAACACGGGCCCGCCGTGATTTCGGTGCGCCGCTGACCTTGGCCGGCCCCACCGGCGAACACAATGAATTACAGCGGCACGGCCGCGGCGTGTTCGCCTGCATCAGTCCCTGGAATTTTCCGCTGGCCATCTTCATCGGCCAAGTGAGCGCGGCCCTCGCCGCCGGCAATGCAGTGATCGCCAAACCGGCGGGGCAAACACCGTTGGTCGCCTATCGCGCCGTGCAACTCTTGCACGACGCGGGCGTGCCGCCCGAGGTATTGCATTTCGTGCCGGGCGCGGGCAGCGTGATCGGCGCGCTGCTCAGCGGCGATGAACGCGTGACCGGCATCGCCTTCACTGGCTCGACCGCCACCGCCAAACATCTGCAACGCGCCCTCGCCGCTCGATCCGGCGCCATCGTGCCGCTCATCGCCGAAACCGGCGGCCAAAACTGCATGATCGCCGACAGCTCGGCCCTGCCCGAACAAGTGGTGAAAGACGTCATCCGTTCCGCCTTCAACAGCGCGGGCCAACGCTGCTCGGCGCTGCGCGTCTTGTTTCTGCAAGAGGAGATCGCCCCGAAGGTCATCGAGATGCTGGCCGGTGCCATGGCGGAATTGTCGATCGGTGACCCCGCCCTGCTCAGCAGCGACATCGGCCCGGTCATCGACGAAACCGCCCGCTACACCCTCACCGAACACGCCGTACGCATGAGTTCGGCGGGCCGTTTGATTTATCAAACACCTTTACCGGCCGGCACTGAACACGGTTGTTACTTTGCACCGCGGGTTTTTGAAATCGACCGCCTCGCTCAACTGCAACAGGAAATATTTGGCCCCGTGCTGCATATCATTCGTTATGCCGCGCGCGATTTAGACCAGGTCATCGACGACATCAACGCGACCGGTTACGGCCTCACCGTCGGCATACACAGCCGCATCGAAGCCACCATGCATCACCTCCAATCACGGCTGCGGGTGGGCAATTGCTACCTCAATCGCGACATGATCGGCGCCGTGGTCGGCGTGCAGCCCTTCGGCGGCGAAGGTCTGTCCGGCACCGGCCCCAAGGCCGGCGGCCCCGATTATCTCTTGCGCTTCGCCGTGGAGCGCACCCTCACCGTCAACACCGCCGCCGTGGGCGGCAACACCGCTTTATTATCCCTGAGCGATGAATAAGCACCTGCCCGCCATTGAATGTTCCACCCATCGCTGGCAACTCAAGGCGTCCGCGCAGCACGGCATAGCAGGCGGGAAAGTCTAAACCTGGCCTGTGCGGGGACTACGGCGGAAACCCATGCGTAGCAACAGGTCGTCGCCGTCCAGGAAGTGATGTTTGAGCGCGGCCGAGATATGGATCATCGCAATGGCCGCCATGGCGTAAGCGAGATACATATGCAGTGCAGCCAGCCGCTCGGCTCCGGCTTCCGAGAATTCCATCACACCGGGGATTTCAAATAATTCGTAGATGGAGACCGGATCACCCTGCGAGGTATAGGACAGATAACCCGTCAGCGGCACCAGACCCAGCGCGCCGATGAGCACGCGATGGATCAGGCGCGCGGTCCGGCGTTCCCATTTGGCCAGTTTCGACGAGAGTTGCGGCGATGGGCTTATCAGCAACCAGACGATCTTGATTAAAAACAACACCAGGACCATGAGCCCCAAGCTCAAGTGCAAGTCCAGCGCACGGTAATACCACGGGTCTTCATTATCCAAACCGGACATATACCAGCCCAGCGGAACCTGACAAAGGAGTAAACACGCGATCAGCCAGTGCAAAATTTTCGTCATCGACCCATACCGTTCCCGGCTGTTTTTCATCATCGATTTTATTCTGCCACTGAGTGAATGCTGTAGTGCTTCAACCAAAGAGGGGAGCTAGCGGAAGTCGACTCGAGACTGGCCTGTCGCCGCTTCCCGCGTCACATCCATAAAACATGTTGCAAAATACCGCGCCGGTCACCTTTGAGTAAAGTCCAATAAAGTCGCGCGTAATTCCCGTTTTAAAATTTCCGCCGCCTTGTCCGCGGCACGCTGCCGCGCCACGGTATCCAACGTGGCGGATTCTTTGATACTCCAACGCTGCGAACCGCGCACGCGTCCCGCCCGGTCGCGCAAAGCCACTTCCAAGCTGCCGGCATACCAATACCAGCCTTCGCGCTTGCCGAGATCATTCAAGCTCAATGAGGCTTCAAGCAAATAATCCGCCGCACCGTCGTCTGTCGCGCGGAAACCGCTGTCGGCCAACGCGGCGCGCAAGGCGCGCTGCAACACGTCGGCATCGCTGCCACCGGCACGCGGCGCGATGGTCACCCGCTGCAACAAACTGGCGAGATCGGCTGCCAATTCGGAGAGATTCCAGGGCGCGGGTATGCCCTGTCCGCTGCTGTCGACCACCCGCAACATGCTTTGATATTCGGCGCGTTCCCGCTGCGCCGCCACGGCCTGGGCCGACGCGCGCGCTTTATCCAGTGCATCGCTCTGCTCGCGAGCCCGCGCGATATGACCGCGAGTCGCTTCGTCCAAGACTTGAATATCCTGGCGCAGGCCGCGGGCCGATTGCGCGCGCGGCAAGACCGCCAAGGCGTAGTATTCCTGGGTAAGCGGATCGCGCCAGATATCGGCGATTTCGATACCGCTGATCAAGGCCTCGCTGCGGGTCCGCACCGCCCGCGAGATGTCGAGTGAATGCGCCTCCTCGGTCTGTTGGTTTTCAGTTTTGCGTTGAAAGCGCTGCACGTCGCTGCTCTCCTCCGTCACCGCCACTTGAAATATCTTGGCGAGATCGGCGCGGGCGCGGTCCTTGGCGTTATCCAAACGCATATCGGCTCCGCGTCCCAGTAAATATTGTTTGGAGGAAAAACCCGCGCTTTCGCCGGCAACCCAATCCGGCGTCTGCTTACCGGCGTCCTTCACCCCCGCGCTGCACGCCAGCAAACCCAAACCGAGCAAGAACCACAGAAGAAAACGGCGATGGCGCATGATGACGTCTCCCTAATTACGGCGGCGCTGGTCTATGACCGCCGGCCGATGAGCGAGCGGGCGCGGCACCACATCGGCCGGCGCCACCCAATGTTCGACGATGAACCGCTTCGTCCCCGCGCTAATGACGATGTCATTGTACTCCCTGGAACCCAGTACCACACCGCTAGCGTCGCGCATTTCCAGGTTGAGTCGGTAGCGTCCGGGCGCGAGCGGCAGACGCGCGACATATATCCGGCTGGGCAAGGTGGACCAGCTGCGGGTATCGGCGCGTTCAGTGAGGAGGCCCGCCACATTCACCAGCAAGCCGAGGGCATCGTTGCCTTGCCGTTCCGATTTTTTGATAGTTTTGTTTTTCACCACCGCGCGGCCGATGGCGCGAGCTACGATCATCGGTTTCTCGCGTTCCAACTCCGCCAGCGCCATCAGCTCCACATTCTCCACCAGCTCGCCGTCGGTCGCCGGCCCGCCGATCACGGACAGCGTGGCGCGCGTCATGGTCGGCGTGCGCGATTGGTAATAAGGCAGCGCCACCGTCACCAGCCGGCCGTCCGCCGCGTACACGCCGGTGATGATTTCCCGTTTCAAGGGCGCAAGACCGCTTTCTATAATCAGCACCGCCTCGCCCTTGCCGTCCAAATCATCGCCGCTGCCGGTTTCCTTCACACTCAAGGTCTCGCGATAGCGAATTAATTCATCGGTTAAATTCTGGCGGGTGGCCACTCTCAGCAAATCCCGCCGCAGACTTTCGGGCGGGGACAAGGAATAATTGGCGGGATAGACGCGATAAGCTGCGTAGGCATCGCGATAGGCGATCATCGCATCGTCCCATTCGCCCAGCGTTTCAAAAATCAAGCCCGACAAATAATGCGCAAAGCCGCTGGGCACCGGCGTGTCCTTGGGAATTTGCGAGAGCTGGTCGTCCATCTGCAAAGCTTCGACCCGCGCCTCGTCGAATTTACCGAGAGCGAGATAATTGAGGGCGGCGAAAATATGCGCGTAGATTCGCTCGTAATAGGCACCGCCGTAAGCGCGCAGGGCATCGTTCACCGCCAAGGCGCCCGCCTGCTCCGTCACACTCAGCACCGCGTATTTTTCCATGAGCGGCTTGGCCTGTTCCAAGGCGGCGTTGCTGGCCGGATAATCACCGGCCTGATGCAGCAGGATCGACTTATTGAGCAAGTACAACACCTCATCCTGACGGGAAGAGGCTTGTTCGTCGAGGGATTTGAGGGCGGCGGCCGGCTGGCCGGCGGCGATCAGTGCGTCCATGCGGGCTATACCGTCGCTGTAGGTGGCACAGCCCTGCAGCAAGACCACGGCCGCGCCGACCCCCGCCCGCAATGCCCAATACCATGCGCGCAACACCAGGCTGCCCGGCGCGCGTTCGTTACGGCCTCACGCTGGGGCCGGTGACGTATTTCTTGATCTTCTTCTGCCCGACCCACACCTTGCGATTATCGGCCAGGCTGATCAAATTGAGGTCCACTTGATAGAAACGCACCTGCTTCTTACCCTCGGTATCGAGGATGGTGCTGATGGTGCCCTTGAGCATGAAGTCGGCGCCGCGTTCCTGGCCCATGGCATTGCGGGTCTCCTCGCTGGCGTTGAGGTCTTGATCGCCGCGTTCCTGACGGACGTCTTTACGTTCCTCACTGGAAGCGACGAACACCACTTTGCCGGAATTGATCAAGGCCCGTTCCATATCGCTGACGAAGGTCTGCATATTGATATGCTCGTGGCTGAGATTGCGGATCTCGCCGACGATCACCGCCGGATCGCGTTTGCGCTGACCGGTGAACTCGCCCAGCCAGGCCCGCGACAACACATCGTCGATCATCTCTTCCGATACCAGCCGCGAGTCGGTATCGTTCCAGCGCCCGCTGAGGTCTTTCACTTCGTCGGGGGCGATGCGTTCCACCTTGGTCGCGCAGGCCGTCAGCACCACGCCCGCCACCAGTAACAGACTCACCCGCTTCAATACCGTGATCATTTTTTTCGTTCCTCCGCCAGCTTGTCAAAAATCGTCTCACCATGGCTGTCGACATAGCCGTGGAAACCGGTGTTCATTTCCTCCACGCCGCGCACGGTGGCTTTGACCTGCTGAAGATCCAGCTCGGCGAGGGAATAAATCACGTTGCTCTTTACGTCGCGCCAGCGGCCGATGATCTTGGCGCCGCTCAAATTGACGCGGGTCAGATTCTCGATCTGCTGCGACACCGCCTGCTCCACCCCCTGGTCGTCACCTTTGCCGCTGGAGGCGAGATAGTCGTTCGACGCCACGTTCATATACGACGACAACACGCGGGCCAATTCGGCGCGGGCGCGGTTATCCGCGGTGGAAGTCTGCAATGACATGTCACCTAACGCCGGTGCGGAACCGACACCGTGAAATAAACGGCCGTCGCCGGTCTTGAGTATCTGGGTGCCTTCATTCACCCAATCCGGCACACCTTTGAGATGCAGGTCACTTTCCACCACGTTTTTGCTGGAACAAGCCGCCAAGGCCAACAGCACACTCAGCCCCAGCATGACCCTCAGATAAATCGGTTGCATGAACATAAAGCACCTCCTTGCCAGGCGGAATTACGGTTACCAAGGCGGTCATGAGTAATGCCGCACCTCATGCCTCGTCCCCGCCCTTTAACTTAAGAAGCAAGGTGGGGTGAGTAAATACTTACGTCTTAACTCGGAACATCATGAGTGAACAGAGGCTTTACTGATGATGTTCTGACTACGATACACAATAATGCGCGCGGCTGCGACCGCAATCCACCACCCCGCCGCGCCCTTTCTTTATCCAAGCTTAACGACGTGTGGCTGTTATGGAGTTGCCATTGAAACGGGGGGCAGCTGGCTGCTGATTTTAAAAGAACACCACGAGGGCTGCGTGACGGGTCAGCGGAAAACGGTTAGGTTTGTTCCGGTCCGTTTGCCGGAAACAAGTCTTCCTCAAAACCGAATTGGGTAAAATCGCGGATGCGGCGCGGATACAGGATGCCGTCGAGGTGGTCGCACTCGTGTTGCACGACCCGGGCGTGAAAACCGTTCACTTCGCGTGCGAAGTGTCGGCCGGCGTGATCGTAGCCGCTATAGCGCAACCGCGTATAGCGCGGCACCAGACCGCGCAGACCGGGTACGCTGAGACAACCTTCCCAGGCCTCGTCCATTTCGTCGGATAGAATCTCGATCTCGGGGTTGATCAGTACCGTGGTCGGCACCGGTTCCACCTCAGGATAACGGGGATTACTCTCGATACCGAAAATCACCAGCCGTTGATTGACGCCGATCTGCGGCGCGGCCAGACCGGCGCCGTCCAGGGCGGCCATGGTGTCGAACATATCTTGAATCAACCGATTCAAAATGGGACTGTTGAATTGCCGGACGGGCTCCGCCACCCGCAGCAAGCGGGCATCACCCATCCGTAAAACTTTTTGTACTGCCATCTCAGTCGCGCCCTTTGCCAAGCGTGAGTGGGTCCGGTATGGTTAGAGCTGAATTTTCCGGACAAGTTTTCAAACCATGAGTATGCCCAAAATCCTCGCCGGATTGTTACTCTCCACCATGGTGTCGATAGCTGCCGCGGACGACTTATACAAAGTCGAACTCATCCTCTTCGAGAATTCGGATCCGGCGGCGCAACAGGCGGAACACTGGCCCGCCAATCCCGGCCTGCCGGCGCTGGATAACACCCGGGAATTGGCGGCGCATTCAGCCGCGCCGGAAAAAAACTCTTGGCGGTTGCTACCACCCGCCGAATTCGCTCTGGGCGGGATTTATCAACGGTTGCGCGCCTCCAGCCACTACCGTCCGATACTGCACACCGCTTGGGTGCAGCCGTTGGACAATAGTGACCGCAAGCTCGGCGTACACGTTTACAGCGGCATGCAAAACGAGGCGGCCTCGGCCGGTACCGACACCGGCGTGACCCGCAAAATCGACGGCAGCGTCGGCTTACGACGCGGCCGCTTCCTGCACGCCGACGTGGATCTCATCTATATGAAGGCCGCATCGGCGACAGCAGTCAGCACCACCGCCGTCCGTCTGGTCGATACCCGCCGCTTGCGTAGCAAGGAAGTCCACTATCTGGATCATCCCTTATTGGGCGTCATCATCTCCGTTAATCCAGTGGCTGGCCGCGACGCTTCACGTGCCAAGTAAAGGCACGACGTGTTCCAGCACGTCGCGCACTTTATCCATGCCCTGCTTCACCGATAGTTCGATGTCGTGCATGGAAATCGGCCCCGTACCCCGCCCGGCGGCCTTGTTGACCACCACCGCGAAGGCCGCGTAATGCAGGTCGAGTTCGCGGGCCAGAGCCGCCTCGGGCATGCCGGTCATTCCCACGACGGTACAGCCGTCGCGGGCCAGACGGTCGATCTCCGCGGCGGTTTCCAACCGGGGACCCTGGGTGGTGGCGTAGGTACCGTGATCGACGAAATCCAAATTCGCCGCCTGGCAGCCGCGGATCAACAATTGCCGCAGCTCTTCGCTGTAGGGTTGGGTGAAGTCCACATGAGTGACATGACTCAAGCCGTCCTCAAAAAAAGTATTGTCGCGTGCCGAGGTGTAATCCACGATCTGATCGGGGATTACCAGACTGCCGGGTTCGAGATCGTCACTGATACCGCCCACCGCCGCCACCGCAATGACTTGTTTCACCCCGGTGTGATGCAAGGCCCAGATATTGGCGCGGTAGTTGATCTTGTGGGGGGGAATGGTATGTCCATAACCGTGCCTTGCCAAAAACACCACTTCTTTTCCCGATAATACCCCATGGGTCAGCGGTCCGGACGGTTCGCCAAACGGCGTATGCACCACCTCTCGCTTGATGATATCGAGGTTCTTCAGCGTGGTGAGTCCAGTACCTCCGATGATCGCCAGCTCAGTCATATCCATTCACACCTTTTAATTTGAAATTCATTTCTCGGGTATCGCGTAGATACCGGGCACGTTGCGTAGATAACCTTGATAATCCATGCCGCAACCGAAGACGTAGCGGTCCGCCACGTCCAGACCTTTGAAAGTGGCGACCAGTCCGCTTTTGCGTTCGTGGATTTTATCGAGCAAGACCGCGGTGAGCACTTCACGGGCGCCCGCTTCGGCGCAGGCCTCGCACAAAGCCTTCAAGGTCACGCCTTCATCGAGGATGTCATCGATCAACAGTACGACCCGGTCTTGCAGCGAATAATTGGGCCGGACTATCCAATGCAGTTGGCCCCCCTCGGTTTTGCCCTGATAACGGGTGGCGTGGAGATAATCGATTTGTAGAGGGAAATCCAAACGCGGCAGCAATTGGCCGGCGGGGATCAAGCCCCCGACCATCACGCACAACACCAAGGGGTTGCTGTCGGACAAACGCGCGGTGATTTGCGCGGCCATGCGATCATAAGCGGCCTCGATGTCTTGCTGGGAATAGATACGATCAGCGCGGGCGTACACCTCGCGGATGGCTTGCATATGGCTGTCAGTCATGGAAATAAATTGCCCGGCACGTTCCCGGCGTGATTATAGTGGGCGATGCCGCACCATTACCAGCCCGCGTTGCGCGCGCGCCGGCGCCGGCTGCTGACCCCGGCCAAGGCACAGACCAGCAGCGGCAAGACACTGCTCCAGCCCAGCGCCCCGCTCCCGCCCTGCGAACAAAATAAATTGCCGCAGTCGCCGCGCACCGGTTTTTCCACTTTCGCTTCCACCGAGATCACCACTCCGCCGGGATCTTTAATCACGAAATCAGCGGCGCCATCCGCGTCATTGGGACCACCATCCTCAATGAGCAGCTGCACGCAATTATGGCCTTCGGTTAAGCCCTTGGCATAGTCTACATGACCGGGCGGCGGACACACACCGTCACTGCCCTGCGCGGAATAGACTTCATTACGGCTGTTGCGGGCGAAGTCCCGCCAACGCAAAGTAGGACTGTATTTACGATAAACCGCGTCCTTGGGAATCGGGGCGGTCTGTGGAATCACCACGGAGACCGATATCCCGGGGGCGGGCAAGCCATGAATTTCAAAATCATAATAACCGCCCGAGTTGACTCGGGTATCGGTGGCGTCGGGGCCCGGATTGTGTTCTCCGCCGCCGAAACTGATGATGTCTTCCGCGCTGACCAACGCCTGATCCCGGCCGGTCGCCAGCGCCGTGTCGCCTAAGCGCAGCGACAAGCCGGCACGCGTTTGCATCAAGAAAGCGTCGGTGCGCGGGGTTTTCTGTTGCAGAATATGACTGGCGAGCCGGCTGCTGTCGTAATAATCGAGGACACCGTCATTATCACTGTCGCCCACCGCTTCATCCCGATCCGACAGGCCGTCGCCATCGCTGTCACCATCGGTCAAGTTGGGCCTGGCCTCAACAGACATCACCCGCAATTGCAACTCGGCCTTGGTCAAAGCAGGCACTAAATTACTATCTTTGACGGTGACCCTCACCTTGTAATAACCCGGCGCTAGCGTGCTGGGATTGAAGACGAAGACATTGCCCTGGCTGCCCGCACCCAGCTCACTGTTCGTGGCGCTCCAGTCGTATTGATAGGTATTGAAGTCGCCACTGTTGATATTACGCACATCGACGCTGACCGTCACCAGACCGCCGTCGACCATCACCACCCGGATCGGCACATTGTTTTGACGGGCCGTGAGCGATACCGCGGGCTGAATATTTCTTTCCGTGATGGTCACCGTCTGAGTACGAAAACCACCCGGCCGTGCGTTGAACGGCTGACCCATATTAAACACCACGGTTTCGTCGCTGGGCTCGGCGAGCACGTCCGTCCTGCTGACCAGGGTGACTTCCCCTTTGGTACCGCTCAGAATCTCGATGGTTGAAGACGGCTCTTCATAATCGATACCCTTGGCCGCGCTGCCCGTTAAGCTAAAAGGAATTTTCACCGGATAATATTGCGGCGTCGAGTCGAGCTCGACCCGCACCACCACGCTGCCACCTTCTTGTACCATTTGATCGAGTTGAAAATTGGCCTTGGGCATGCTCGCCGCGGGATCTTGAATGGTCACCGTGAGAGGGGAGCTGGCGGGATCAACCATGTAATCCGCCCCGTCATTGATGGTGATAATGAGGGTCTCGTCGCCTTCGACCCCTTGATCGTCGCTGATATTGAGCGTGCCGGCCAGGGTCGAGGTAGCGGAATTCGGAAAACGCAATGCCCCCAAGCTTAAACTGTAGTCGCTGCCCTGGGTCGCGCTACCCGTAGCTTGGTAAGAGAAGTCTAGCGCACCACCGTTAAGGGTCTCATCCGGCGCTCCCGTCCGAATAAAGGTGATAGGCGTCGAATTCGATTGCCCGGCTTGACCTTCGACCAACAACGAGGAACCGACCGAAACACCGATCACGGGCAGGATGCGCACCGTGGCAATATTGGAATCCGCGGTGCCGTCATTCACTTTATAAGAAAAGCTGTCGGCACCACTCAGCGCCGGGAGCGGGGACGGGGTGTAAGTAAAAGCACCGGTGGCGGCGTTGGTGATAGTGACTGTGCCTCGGCTGGGCGGCGATCCGACAATACTATAAGTAAGCGAATTACCGTCCGCGTCACTCCCCGGGAGTTGACCGCTGACGCCGGCAACCGCGTAGGCGAAACGCGCGTCAGCGGCCACCGGCGCGGCCGCGTGGGCCGGCAAGCTCATAGCCCACGTCACGCAAAAGAAAAGCAAAGCGTGAAAAGCTCGCGCTAAAACTTGGGTCTGGGCGCGGGGCGGATAGACCTGCAATTCAGCAACGCTGAGCGGAGGAACGGTCGCGGATGCAGCCGAAATCCGGCTGGAAAACAATGTTGTCATTAGGTACACCGGCAGCCTGCCTCTCTCATCATTACCGGACTGGCGGCGGGCGCTTTTTTATTGAGTAGTCCTAGTCAACAGCCGCGGAGGTTCGCGGACCCGGTGGAAGCCGCCGGCCTGTTCACTACTCACAAAAAACCGCCATCGCCAGCCTATTGCTGAACTAATTCAGTGGATTAGCGGGGGCTTCCCTGCGGCGATGACAGCGCATCAGCTGCCAATTCATGGTCACAAAGTTGGATCACCGTAGCATACGGCCCGGAAATATTCCAGGGGAGGCCGGACGGCGCGGCCGCCACGTTCAAAAATGCAACACTACGCCCAAGCTGGGAAAACTATCGGTGTATTCGTCGGTCTTGACCAGCCCCACCGTGGTTTGCTGCCATTCCGCGCGCAGCCACCAGTTTTTATACAACCGCCAGTCGGCGCCCAGGCCATAGATGAAACTCACGCCGTCATCGTGTACCACCGAACGGTTGGACTGATCGGGATCGTCGACCACCGAAGTCGCAGCGATGGTCGGTTCATACACCACGGCGGAATCCCAAAAGAACAAGCCGCCCTTGGCATAAACCTTCACGCGCTGGCGAAAAGTCCAAGACACCAGCGCTTGCGTGCTCACCCCTTTCGCCTCGGTGGAGCCCGTCACATTGCCCGGCTTCCACACCGAAGGCACCTGTCCGGAAGCGACGCCGCGGAATGAAGAATCGCCTAAGCGGATATAAGCCAGTTCGAGGTCGATATGTTCGTTGAAACGATAACCGGCGAAAGCCTGATAAGCGACGCCGCTCTCATCGACCTGACTGCTGGTCAGTGAGCCGTCATTCCAATCGGCGCCGGTGATATCCAGTGTACTGATCCCCGCCGAGAGACCCGCGTACCAGGTAAGCGGTTGCGTATCGGCCGCCTGCGCCGTGCCGCAGATCAGCAGGCCGGCAAAGCCCAGTGCCGTGGCTAATTTTTGTTGTCGTTGCATAACTCCGTCACTTGGTTGGATGTGAAGACTTCACCGTCGCGGACGCGGCCGTCTCGACCACCGGACGTTGCCATGGCCAGACCACATCATGGGGTGTCGCAGGTAAGGTCGGCAAGTTTTGCGCGGGCTTTATTCCGTTCAAACTCTCCAAAAAAGCCACGATATCCCGCACCTCGGCGTCTTTTAGAGTGAGGTTGAGTTCCACCCGCGCCATCACCCGCACCGCCTCGCTCAAGGTCGAGACACTGCCGTTGTGGAAATAGGGCGCGGTCAACGCCACATTGCGCAGCAGCGGCACCCGCCACATATATTTCTCGCCCGGGTCGCCGCTGTACGACACCCGGCCGATATCTTGCGTCAAGCCATAACTTTCATCGTATGGGCTACCGAGAAAATTGGGGAATAATTCGTAAAAGCCGTCGCCCATTTTCAAAAACGGCCCCGGCGCCGGACCGGCGAAATTGACCCCGAAATGGCAGGACATGCAGCCGATATCGCGGAAGGTCGCCAAACCCCGCTGCGCCTGGGCGGTCAAGGCCTTTTTATCCCCTTTGATATAACGATCGAAAGCGCTGTCAGGCGTGCGCAAGGTGCGTAGATAAGTGGCGAGGGACTTGGCCACGGTGTCGAGCGTGACCGGGTCAGTCTTGCCGAAGACACTCTCGAACTGGGCGCGGTAGCCGGGAATCCGGTTGATTCGCGCTATCAGTTCGGCGAGATCCGGCAGGGCCATGGTCGTGCTGTCGAATAGATGGCTGCGTAGCTGTTCTTCCAGGCTGCGGGCGCGGCCGTCCCAATACAGCACGGTCTGATAAGCCACGTTCCATACGGTGGGGGCATTGCGCGTACCGGGCTTGCCCAAGGCGCCGACCGAGACCGGACGATGGTCGCCGCCACCCGCCGTGAGATCGTGGCAGCTGTTGCATGACACACTGCCGTTCAGCGACAGGCGGTTATCGAAATAGAGTTGTCGGCCCAGGGCCGCCTTTGGCTCGGTCAGCGGGTTGTCGGCGGGCACCGGCACCGCCGCGGGCAAAGGCTGCATCATCTCGAAGGCCGGGGCCGCCGCCGACGCACAGATAGCGATCACCACAAACATACTTCTCGCCCAAAACATCGTACTCCTCTCTCCCCATTGCTTATGCAAACACGTCTTTAAAACACGGCCGCGCGACGGATCGCTACCGTCGGCAACCATCATCGCGCCAATCATCACACCAAACGCGGTTCATCGGGCCGGCTGCACTCGGCCACCGCCTGCATCGCTTCTTGCCAGATCGGATCCAGCCGCAGCTTATTATGAGCGACCTTGCCCCGGCCGTGCATGCGGGCCAGCCGCAATTGACTGGCGGGGTTGGCCGCGGCCGCCAGCTCATCCAGCAGCAGCGGTACCGCCGCCAGCTCATTGCACACCAGCAGCATATCGCAGCCGGCGTCCAGGGCGGCGCGGGCGCGGTCGAGGATGTCACCGGCCGCCGCCGCGCCGCTCATGCCGAGATCATCGCTGAAGATCACTCCTTGGAAACGCAGGCGCTTGCGCAATACCTCCTGCATCCAGAAGCGCGAGAATCCCGCGGGACGGGGATCGACGCGCGGATACACCACGTGTGCCGCCATGATTCCCGCGAGTCCGTAGTTGACCATGCGCTCGAAGGGCAGCATGTCCTCGGCGGCGATATCTTCATAAGTCCGGGGATCACTCACCACCACCTGATGCGAATCCGCCGCCGCCGTGCCGTGGCCGGGAAAATGTTTGCCGGTGGCCATCATCCCGGCGATGTCCATTCCGATCATATAGGCATGGGCAAGATCGGCGATCACTTCGCCGTCGCTGTGAAAGGCGCGATTGCCGATCACCTCGCTGTTGCCGCGATCGAGATCCAGCACCGGCGTGAAACTGAGATCGACGCCCGTCGCGCGCAACTCCGCCGCCATCAGCCAGCCCAGCAATTGCGCGAGGTGTTTGGCGCGTCTACTGTCTTTATCGTAGATATGACCGAGCTGCCGCACCGGCGGCAGCTCGATGAAACCCGCGCGGAAACGCTGCACCCGCCCGCCTTCGTGATCCACCGCCACCAGCAGGGGTGGCTCGCGCAATTTGTGGATATCCTCCACCAAGGCCTGCAACTGCTCGGTGTCGGCATAATTACGGGTGAACAGAATCACCCCGCCGATCAGCGGATGCCGCAGCATCTCCCGCTCCTCGGCGCTCAGTGTCCAACCCGCCATACCCACCATCAGCGGTCCCAAGGCCATAACGTTCTCCTTATCCGCCAGTCTTGTCCGTCATGGCCGGGCGCGCACGTCGAGGCGATCGCGCAACCGGTCTCCCAACAGATTCACCGCCAACACCACCAGCATCAAGGCCACGCCCGGCGCCAGCACCATGTGCGGCGCCATCAACATGTAACGCGTCCCGTCGCGGATCATACTGCCCCAGGAGGCGGTCGGCGGCTGCACGCCGAGGCCGAGGAAAGACAAGCCCGCCTCGGCGATCACCGCGCCCGCCACCGCGAAAGTGCCTTCGACGATCAGCGGCGCCCACATCAACGGCAGCAAATGCCGCAGCAGGATGCGCGGCCGCCGCACCCCCAGCGCCACCGCCGCCTGAATGTGTTCGCGGTGTTTCAGCGACAACACCTGCGCCCGCGCCAGCCGCGCGAAACCCACCCAACCCACCACGCTCAGCGCGATGACCACGTTGTTCACGCCGGGGCCGAGCACCCCCGCCAGCGCGATGGCCAACAGAATACCCGGAAAGGCCATGAAAATATCGATGATCCGCACTATCAGATGATCGAACCAGCCGCCGAGATAGCCGCTCACCGTACCGATCAAAGTACCGGTCAACACCGTGACCGCCACCACGGCTATCGCGACGATGAACGAGGTCTGCGCTCCCACCACCAGCCGCTCCCACACCGGCCGGCCGAGGTCGTCGTAACCCAGCCAGGCTTGTGAACCCGGGCCGGCGAGGATGCGCGCCAATTCGATGTGATTGGGGTCGGCCGCCAGCCACGGCCCCAACAGCGCGCTCAAGGCCCAAACCAGCATGATCCCCGCCGGCAGCCACAGCCGCATCATGCGTCGGCCCCCAATCGTACCCGCGGATCCAGCCAGGCATACAGCAGGTCGGTGGCGGTATTCACTAATACGTAGGTGACGCTGATCAGCAAGACGCAAGCCTGCACCACCGGATAATCACGGCGCTGTATCGACTCGATGGTCAACTCGCCGAGGCCGGGCCAGGAGAACACCATCTCGGTCACCACCGCGCCGCCCAACAACACACCCAGTTGCAGACCCAATATCGTCACCACCGGCAACAGCGCGTTGCGCAGGGCGTGATGCCACACTACCACCCGCTCCGGCAGACCCTTGGCCCGCGCGGTACGCACGTAGTCCTCGTGCAGCACCTCCAGCAAGGAGGCGCGCACCATCCGCGACAACACCGCCGCCAGCGCCGTGCCCAAGGTCAGAGCCGGCAATACCAGCGAACTCAATTCATCGCGGCCGCTCACCGGCAGCCAGCCCAGCCACACCGAGAACACCAGAATCAACAACGGCCCCAGCCAGAAATGCGGCAAGGACACCCCGAGCAACGCCACACCCATCGCACCGTAATCCCAACCGCTGTCCTTGCGCACCGCGGCCAACACACCCAGCGGAAAGGCGATGAGCACCGCCACACCCAAGGCCGCCGCCGCCAATTCCGCCGTGGCGGGAATACGCTCCCACAAGATTTCCGTGATGGGACGTTTGGAATGCAGCGAGGTACCCAAATCCAGCCGCAGCAGCCCTTCCAGAAAATGCAGCAGTTGCGCCCACAACGGCTGATCGAGGCCGAGCGCCTGCCGCAAGGCCTCACGATCCGCCGCGTGAGCCGACTCGCCCAGCATCACCTCGACCGGATCGCCGGGCACCAGATGCAGCAGTAGAAACACCAGACAGCTCACGCCCAGCAGCACCACGGCGGCACTCAATAAGCGGGAAATAATGAAAACAGGCATGGTGGCTTGGTGCGCCTTAGTCGGTGATGGTGACCGGCGTGCCCGCCGGCACGCGATCGAACAGCGCGACGATATCGCTGTTGCGCATGCGCACGCAGCCGCGCGAACCCGGCGTCCCCAGGACGACATGATCGGGCGTGCCGTGCAGATAAATGTAACGGCGCATGCTATCGACAGCGCCCAAGCGGTTGCGGCCTGGCTCACACCCGCTCAGCCACAAGATGCGGGTCAGTATCCAATCGCGACCGGGAAAACGCTCACCCAGCTCGCGGCTGTAAATCTCGCCGGTGGGACGGCGGCCGACGAACACAGTGCCGGGCGCGCAGCCGCCGCCGATTTTGGCGCGGATGATGTGCTCGCCGCGCGGTGTGCACTCGCTGCCGCTTTGTTCACCCGCGCCGTTCTTGGCGGTGGACACCGACACGTCGATCACCAGCGCGCCGTTCTCCCAATAACGCAGCCGCTGTTCGCTAATGCTGATTTCGATACGCGTCGCCTGGCCCATCACCCGTTACTCATCTTTCGCTTGCCCTGTTCATCAACGCCCTCTTTCCCGCTGACAAGGAGGGGATAAAATCTCAAACAGCGATCGCCGCACCGATCACGCCAGGCAAGCTCTACTGTATTCCGAGGTTGCACGTCGACCGCATCAGGGAAATGAATACAGGCTTGGCCTACTGCAGCTATGCCGCGATACTCAGAAAACCAGTCACACATTCGCGCGCCAATTAACTTCGGTCTCGCCATCGCGCTTGCGCTACGCTCTGCTTGGCGCATCGAGCAAGCCAACTTTGCCCGCTAGAGCATGCGCAGCTTGGCCTCAACCCGCGCGATGTCTTCTTCCGTATCCACTCCGGCCGGCGAGGCGGCCACTGCTTCGGCGACATGGATACGCCGCCCGTACCAAAGCGCGCGCAATTGTTCGAGGGATTCGACCTGTTCCAAGCGGCAGGGCGGCCATTGCAAATACTCTTTGAGAAAACCCGCCCGGTAAGCATACATGCCGATGTGGCGCCAATAACCATACAGTGCGGTCACCGCCGTCTCTTGGCCGAAACGGTCCCGATCCCAGGGAATCGGCGCGCGGCTGAAATACAGGGCGTAGCCCTGTTCATCGCACACCACCTTCACCACGTTGGGATCGAACAATTCCGTCGCCGAAGCGAGGCGCGCGCACAAAGTGGCGATACTCGCGGCGGGATGGGCGTCCAGATTTTCCGCGACTTGGCGAATGATGGACTCGGGCACCAGCGGTTCATCACCTTGCAGATTGACAATGATCTCGTCGGCAGCGTAGTCCTCACGGCTCGCCACCTCGGCGATGCGGTCGGTGCCCGAACGATGTCCCGCCGCCGTCATGCGCACCGTCGCGCCGAAACCTTCCGCCGCTTCGCGGATGCGTTCATCATCGGTGGCGATCACTACGCCGGTAGCGCCGCTGGCCAAAGCCCGCTCGTAGACAAGTTGGATCATCGGTTTGCCCGCCAGCAGGCGCAGCGGTTTGCCGGGTAAACGGGTCGAGGCGTAGCGCGCGGGAATCACCACCCGGAACTTCACGAGACCACTTCCTCATCAGGCGCCAGCTCGCGGGCCTCATCTTCCAACATCACGGGAATGTCGTCACGGATCGGGTACGCCAGCCGGTCACCCTTGCAGATCAATTCATCGGCGGCCTTATCGAACACCAAGGGCCCTTTGCATAAGGGACAGACTAAAATATCCAGCAGTTTTTTATCCACAGCAGCTTTCCTCATACGATGTTGCCGCCCGGCCGAGGGGTCCTGGCAGACCTAGCTTGGGGCCGGCGCCTCGGCATTCTACCTCACTGGCTTGAGGACAGGGCATGGAAAAATGCCTTAGGTAAACTCATGAAAACCACAGCGCGCCGGCCAGGTCGACGTCTCGTCAAATAACACTCGCGCCCTGTTTGTGGCAATGAACACTACAGCTTCCGCGACATGCCATCACAGCTGGTAGCCTTTCCCCCGACCCGCCACATCGGTATAAGATGAACACATGATGATACACAGCCTGCTCCGACGACATTGCCTTCCTTTTTTCTCCGCGATTTTATTGCTGTGCGGCATGCCCTTGCACGCCGCCGAGACCCCGCCCGCCAAAGCCGCCATCGCCAGCGCCCATCCGCTCGCCACCCAAGCGGGGCTCAGCGTGCTCGGCGCCGGCGGCAACGCCTTCGACGCGGCGGTGGCGGTGAGCGCCGCGCTGGCGGTGGTCGAACCCATGGGTTCCGGCCTAGGCGGCGGCGGATTCTGGTTGCTGCATCGCGCCGAGGATCGCCGCGATGTAATGATCGACGGCCGCGAACGTGCACCTTTGGCCGCAACACGCGATATGTATTTAGATAAAAACGGCGCGGTGATACCCGGCCTGTCGGTCGACGGCCCTCTCGCCGCCGCCATTCCCGGCACGCCGGCGGCCCTCGCCCATTTAGCCCGCCACTATGGCCGTCTACCCTTGGCGAAAAGTCTGGCCCCGGCCATCGCCCTGGCCCGCAATGGCTTTGCGGTGGATGAACATTACCTGAAACTCGCTCAATTCCGTCTCACCGCCTTGCGCGCCTCACCGGCCGCGGCGGCGATATTTCTCCATCAAGACGCCCTGCCCGACTTGGGTCAGCTGATCAAACAAGCCGATCTCGCTCACACCCTCGCCACTCTGGCCGAACAAGGCCGCGACGGTTTTTATCAAGGCCCGCTGGCGGAACGTTTGGTTGCGGGAGTGAACAGCGCGGGCGGTATCTGGAGCCTCGACGACCTCGCCCAATATGAGGTGGTGGAGCGCACGCCGGTGACCGGCGAGTATCGTGGTTGGCGGGTGATATCGGCCGCTCCGCCTTCTTCCGGCGGCGTCGCCCTCATCAGCATGCTCAATATGCTGGCGGCGTATGACTTGGACAAACTCGATGCCGCGACCCGCACCCATCTCACCGTCGAAGCCATGCGCCGCGCTTACCGCGACCGCGCCGAATACCTCGGCGATCCGGATTTCGTAAAAGTGCCGGTGGAGCGGCTCATCCATCCGCTGTACGCCGCCGGCCTGCGCGCCACCATTCATCCCGAACGCGCCACCCCCAGCGCCCTATTGCCCGGCGGTGAAGAACCGACGCGCGGCGCCGATACCAGTCATTTCTCCGTGCTCGACCGCGAAGGCAACCGGGTGGCGGCGACCCTCAGCGTCAACCTGCCTTTCGGCGCCGCCTTCGTTCCGCCCGGCACCGGTGTATTGCTCAACGATGAAATGGACGACTTCTCCGCCAAGCCCGGCACACCCAATGCCTATGGGCTGGTGGGTTTCGATGCCAACGCCATCGCTCCCGGTAAACGTCCTTTGTCCAGCATGAGTCCCACCTTCATCGAAAGCGAACGGGGCATCGCCATCCTCGGCACGCCGGGCGGCTCGCGCATCATCAGCATGGTGTTGCTGAGTCTGCTCGACATCGTCCACGGCGGCGATGCCGTCTCGTCGGTGGCGGTGAAACGTTTTCATCATCAGTTCCTCCCCGACCTCATTCAATACGAACCGGGTGCCCTCGATGAAAAACTCGCCGCCGCCCTCATCGCGCGCGGACACGCCCTCAAGCAAGGCAATCGCGACTACGGCAATATGCAAACAGTGTGGTGGGACAAAGTCCGCAATACCGTGCAGGCAGCCAGCGATCCGCGCGGCGGCGGTGCTGCGGAAGTGCGTTGAACACCGGTAAAAATAGCCCGCCCGAACTGTCGAGGGCACTGGAGACAATGTAGTCGAATTTATCCAATAACAGATACACTCTAGTGACGATTACCTCCGACTCCACATATCGAAAGGCCAAGTCATCATGTCTACAAACACCATCCGCATTCACCGTGTGTTGCGTGCGCCGCCTGAAAGAGTCTATCGGGCGTTCCTTGATGCCGACGCGCTGTCAAAATGGCTGCCGCCGCACGGTTTCACCGGCAAGGTTCACCATTTGGATGCCAAAATCGGCGGCAGTTACCAGATGTCGTTCACCAACTTCTCCACCGGTCACAGCCACTCTTTTGGCGGAGAGTATCTTGAGGTAGTGCCATTCGTGCGCATTCGGCACACGGACAAGTTCGATGACCCTAACTTGCCCGGAGAAATGCAGGTCACGATATCCTTGAGGCAGGTATTCTGCGGAACCGAGTTGAACATAGTGCAAGAAGGCATACCCGAAGTCATCCCGCCCGAGGCCTGTTATCTCGGCTGGCAAGAATCGCTCACGCTACTTGCTCAATTCGTCGAGGCAGAGATTCCCGCGTAACAAGGAAAAGCCTCGTCATAAATCCTTCACATAGACACTCTAAAATCAGCGGCCATTATACTGGCTCTCACTCCCGTCATGCGGCGTTATCTGGCCGAGTTGATCGGCGCCTACATACTGGTGTTCGCCGGCACCTCGGCGATCGTGGTCAATGACCTCAGCGGCGGCGCGGTCACCCAGCTCGGTATCGCTCTGGTGTTCGGTCTGGTGGTCACCGCGCTGATTTACACCCTGGGTGATATTTCCGGCGCGCATCTCAACCCCGCGGTCAGCGTCGGCTTCTGGGCCGCCGGCCGCCTGCCCGGCCGCGAGGTGGCGCCTTACGCGCTCAGTCAAATCGGCGGGGCCTTATTGGCCAGCCTCACGGTGCGGCTGCTGTTCGGCGATCACACCAATCTCGGTGCCACCCTGCCGGTAGGCGGCGCGCCGCAAAGTTTTTTACTCGAAGTGATTTTGACCTTCATCCTGATGCTGACCATCATCAGCGTCGCCACCGGTGCGCGGGAAAAAGACATGATGGCCGGCGTGGCGATCGGCGCGGTGGTGGGGCTGGAAGCCTTGTTCGCCGGTCCGATCTCCGGTGCGTCGATGAACCCGGCGCGCTCTTTGGGCCCGGCGCTGGTGAGCGGCCGGCTCGATGCACTGTGGGTATATGTAAGCGCGCCGTTGGTCGGCGCTTATCTGGCGATCTTCGCCTGTCGTTGTTTGCGTGAGGAAGGCTGTTGCACATGAAAAAGATTTTGTTCGTCTGCGTGGAAAACTCCTGCCGCAGCCAAATGGCCGAGGCCTATGCCCGCCTGCACGGCGCGGGAGTGATCGAGGCCTATAGCAGCGGTTCGCGTCCCTCGGGCCAGATCAACCAGCGGGCGGTGCATTTCATGCGGGAGCGCGGCTACGACTTGGGACAACATGTTTCCAAATCGCTAGGCGACATCCCCGATGTGGAATACGACTACGCCATCACCATGGGCTGCGGCGACGAATGCCCCTTTGTGCGCGCCAAACAGCGCGCCGACTGGGGCATTCCCGACCCCAAACACCTGGACGATGCGGGCTTTCGCGCCAGCCGCGATCTCATCGAAACCAAGGTGCTGGAACTGATTGCCCAGTTGAAAGTTTAGGCGCGCATGACCGAATCGTGCTGGACGCCGAGAAAAATCTTTGGGTCGGGCGACATACAGTCCTGACGAAAATTTGAAGAGGCGCTACCGCATAAGCGAAAACGGCCTGGTCAGGGCCGTTTTCGCTTCGCCGTACAATCCGCCTTCGCGAATCAGGCAACCTGCACCGGGATGGCGTTGCTGGTGCGCACTACCGAATTGTTCTCGTCGAGATACACCAGGATGGGTTTGAAGTTGGCCAGCTCGTGCTGGTTGAGAAGGGCGTAGGTACAGATGATCACCCGATCACCGGGGCTGGCCTTATGGGCCGCCGCGCCGTTCACCGAGATCATACCCGAACCCGCTTCGGCGCGGATCGCATAGGTGGTGAAACGCTCGCCGTTGGCCTTGTTGTAGATTTGAATCTGCTCGTATTCACGGATGCCCGCCAGGTCCAGTAACGCGCCATCGATGGCGCAGGAACCTTCATACTCCAGCTCCGAGTGGGTGACCCGGGCGTGGTGAAGTTTGGATTTGAGCATCGTGTACTGCATAAACCGCGTATCCTCAGCAGATGATGTCGGCACCCGCCGCACTCGCGACAGGCACTTAATCGTTCGACAATTGAATTATGGGGATTTACTCGGGATTCTTCAATGTCACGGGCAGATTATCGATGAGCCGGGTCGATCCGAGCCAGGCCGCCGCCAGGATAATCAGGCGCGAATCAGTCTGTTGAGGCTCGGCCAGATCTTCGATACGGCGAATGCTGACGTAATCCGGACGAAATCCATTTTCCAGCAATAGGGCACTGACTCGCGCGCAGAGGGCGGGGTAATCGCGTTCCCCCGCCAGTATTGCATCCCCCGCGCGGGTCAGGGCCTGCTGGAGAGCGGGCGCCCGTTCGCGCTCTTCGGCGGAGAGATAGCCATTGCGCGAGCTCATGGCCAAGCCATCAGGCTCGCGCAGAGTTGGCATACCGATGATCTCGATCGGCAGACAGAGGTCGGTCACCAAGCGCCGCACCAACAAGAGCTGTTGATAGTCTTTCTCCCCGAACACCGCGACATGGGGTCGCACCGCGTTGAACAACTTGGTCACCACCGTGGCCACGCCGGTGAAGTGGCCGGGCCGCGAGGCGCCGCACAAGAGGGTGGAGAGACCGGGCACTTGCACCCGAGTGGTGTGCTCGGCTCCAAACGGATAGATCTCACTCACCTCGGGCACGAACAACAAATGCGCGCCGCTTTCGGCCAGTTTGAGGCTGTCTTGTTTCAGGGTGCGGGGATAAGTCCCGTAATCCTCGCCAGGGCCGAACTGCGTGGGATTGACGAAGATGCTCACCACCACTTTATCGCCGGCGCGGCTGGCGCGTTTGACCAATTGGAGGTGGCCTGCATGGAGATTGCCCATGGTCGGCACGAAGGCGACGCGCTCGCGGCGGCCCCGCCATTGGTCCACCGTGGCGCGTAATTGCGCGATAGTATGTACGGTCTGCATCAGTTGAACCCGTGTTCCGTCGCGGGAAAGACCCCGCTCTTCACCGCTAGCACATAACTTTCCACCGCCGCTCGCACGCTGGTCTGGCCCAGCATGAAATCGCGGGCGAACTTGGGCCGGTGACCGGGGGTGATGCCCAGCATGTCATACAATACCAGCACCTGGCCGTCGCAGTCGGCGCCGGCGCCAATACCAATGACCGGAATGTCCACGGCGCCAGTGATCTCGGCGGCCAAGGTGGTGGGAATGCTTTCCACCAACAGCACATCGGCCCCCGCCGCTTGCAGCGACTTGGCGTCTTGCAACATTTGCCGCGCCGCGCCTTCATCACGGCCCTGCACCCGGTATCCGCCCAGACGGTGCACCGATTGCGGCTGTAAACCCAAGTGGGCGCACACTGGAATACCGCGCGCGGTGAGTTGAGCCACGGTCTCCACCTGAATGGCGCCGCCTTCCAACTTGACCATGTGCGCGCCGCCTTCCTGCATCAGGCGCGCGGCATTACGCAACGCCTGTTCCGGCGTGGCGTAACTCATGAAGGGCATGTCGGCCATCAGCAAGGCGCGGCGCCGGCCGCGGGCCACCGCCGCGCTGTGATAAACCATCTCGTCCATGCTGACCGGCACGGTGGTCTCCCGGCCCTGCACCACCATGCCCAGCGAATCGCCGACCAACAACACCTCGACGCCCGCCGTTTCAAGCAGCGCGGCGAAGCTGGCGTCGTACGCGGTCAGGCAGACGATTTTTTCAGCATTGCGCTTCATTTTGCGCAAGGTCGTGACGGTTATCGGATTGGCGTGGGCCGCATCACCGCTCATGCCAGAATGTCCGCCGGCAAAGGGTTGACGTAATGGCGGCCGCTGCGGGTGCGGCGGATGTGTTCGACCAGGGCTTGATAATCCAATTCGTTCTCCACCCAATCGATGTCGGAGGCGTTGACGATCAACAACGGCGATTGATCGTAATGATAAAAGAGCTGGGCATAGGCGTCGGCCAGCCGCTGCAGATAGGCCGATTCGATCAGCCGTTCATAGGAAATACCGCGGCGCTTGATGCGTTCCAGCAGCACCTCCACCGGGGCCTGCAGATAGATCACCAAATCCGGCCGAGGTGCCGCCACCGATACATGGGCGTACACCTGTTCGTATAAACGCAATTCATCGTCGTCCAAAGTGAGCTGGGCGAACAGCCGGTCTTTCTCCAACAGAAAATCGCTGACCAGGCGGTCACGGAACATGTCGCCCTGCCGCAAGTGCTCGACTTGCTGCACCCGCTGAAACAAGAACGACAACTGGGTGGGCAGAGCCGCCTGGCGCGGATGCTGGTAGAAACGTTCGAGAAAGGGATTGTCCTCGGCGCGCTCCAGCAACATCTCGCTGCCGAAGGTCGCCGCCAACCGCCGCGCCAAGCTGGTCTTACCCACCCCGATCGGACCTTCGACGATGATATAACCCGGCGCGTCCTGACTCATACCGTAGCGGTAATGGCCTGCAAGGCCGGGGGCGGACACCGTTCCATCAAATGACGCAGGCTGCCGGCGCCCGGAATATGCAACTCGGGGGCGATTTCATGCAGCGGGAACAATACGAAATCCCGTTCCGACAAACCGGGATGGGGCACGGTGAGAGCTTTGCCCTCGTGACGCTGGTCGCCGTAGAGTAATAAATCCAAATCCAAGGTACGCGGCTCCCAGCGCTCGGTACGTACCCGGCCATGCTCCGCCTCGATAAGATGCAGCTCCTGCAACAATTCGTGGGCGGTCAAACGAGTATCCACCGCCGCCACCGCGTTGACGTAATCGGGCTGCACCCTATCGCCCAGCGGCTTGCTGCGATACAAAGACGAATAGGCGACGCAACAGGTGCCAGCAATGGCGTCGAGCGCGGCAAAGGCGCTGCGAATCTGCCGTACCGGATTATTGAGATTACTACCAAGCCCCACATAAGCGCGAACCAGACTGGAATTCATGTTGTTCCCCTCTCGTGTTTTGGCAACCCCTCACCCGAGGTCAGTCGTTGGTTATTGGTTTGTCTTGAACGACCGCCTTCCGTTTGGTCCGACGAGCACGGCGCTTTTTCCCTGTCTTTTCTTCCGAGCGGACCCGACTCAGGCGCCCATTCTCATCCAATGCCTGAAACTCTGTCCACCACCGGGCTAATTCCCCTACGTCATCTCCGGCTTCCGCGCGCAGCAATAAAAAATCATAGGCGGCGCGGAAGCGCGGATGTTCCAGTAACTTGACCGGCCGTAAGCCGGTGATCTTCTTCAACCTTGGCTGCATCGCCCAGATCTCCCGCATGGGAAGACTGAAGCGTTTCGGCAGCGAAATACGCGCCAGCTGGCCATCCACTACATCCTTGGCGACGTCCTGCAAGGCCTGCAACTCGCCTTCGCCGGCGGCTTCGCGTTCCGCCAGCGCCTGCCGCACCGGCTCCCACAATAAAGCCGCGTATAAAAAAGCCGGCGTCACCGATTTGCCCTCGGCGATGCGCTGATCGGTATTGGCCAGCGCGCGCACCACCAGGGTTTTGGGAAAGCCATGTTCTTCCTGGGCGAGGCAGGCCTCGGTTTGCGGAAACAGATAGGCGAATAAACCGTAGCGGCGCAGTTGCTCAAAGGTCGCCACCCCGTTGCCGCTCTGCAAAAGCTTGAGACTCTCGTCGAACAAACGGGCGGCGGGAATCTCCTCCAATAAATGACCATGGGTCCGTATGGCAGCCTCGGTGTCGCGGTGGATGCGAAAACCCAGCCGGGCGGCGAAACGCACCGCGCGCAGCATGCGCACCGGGTCTTCGCGGAAGCGCTGCTCCGGGTCGCCGATCATGCGCAACACCCCGGCCCGCAAATCCTTCATGCCGTCGACAAAGTCCACCACCGAGAAATCCTCGATGTTGTAATAGAGGGCGTTGATGGTGAAGTCGCGCCGCCAGGCGTCTTCCTCGACGGTGCCGTAGACGTTGTCGCGCAGGATGCGGCCGGTCTCGGTACGGGCCTCGTCCTCGCTGTCGCCGTCACCCTGGCCGCGGAAGGTGGCTACCTCGATAACGTCACGCTCGAAGCGCACGTGGGCGAGGCGGAAGCGCCGACCGATCAGCAGACAATTGCGGAAGAGTTTCTTCACCTCCTCCGGCAGGGCGTTGGTGGCGATGTCGAAATCCTTGGGTTCGCGGCCGAGCAACAGGTCGCGCACGCCACCGCCCACCAGATAGGCGTCGAAGCCGGCACCCTTCAACCGGTACAGCACCTTCAAGGCGTTGGGGTTGATGTTGGACCGCGAGATCGCGTGCTCCGAGCGGGGTATGATGCGTGACCGTGTGTTAATGATGCGACCTTCCAAGGCGTGCGATGGCTAACTGCTTCTTTTCAAGAACTTGTGTAGTTTGTGACGCCGCGTATAATATCCGCTTTTCGCGCTCAGCCGCAACGCATCATCCGCTCCCTTCGTCTAGTGGCCTAGGACATCGCCCTCTCACGGCGAGAACAGGGGTTCGAGTCCCCTAGGGAGCGCCATTATTTCTGTCCCAGCGACCGTCAGCGGCGGTCTCAGCCCGACGGCACGCCGGAATCGCCATCAGATGACCGCATGGCCCACAGATGCGCGGCGATCAAAGCCCGCCAAGGTGAAAACCCCGCCAGCCAGCGCTGAGCATACTCCTCCGTGACGATTTCTGTTTCCCCCAGCAAGGTTTGCAGTCCGCGGCGCACAGCGGCGTCGCCGTGCAGAGACCCATCCAGCCAACCGAAACCCCGCAGCAGCGCATAATTGACGGTCCATGGGCCGACACCGCGCACACGCAGAAGCTGAGCGCGGATCTCATCGACAGGCAGCGTCTCCGTCCAGGTTTCCAGCGGGAGCCGCTCCTCCTGCACCAGTCGGCTCAGTACACTCAGAGTCTGGGCTTTGGTGCGCGACAGGCCGGCCTGCCGCAGTTCCGCTTCGCTCAGGCATGCCAGCCGCCGCGCATCCGGATAACAGGCCAAGCCGCTGGAATGCACCAGGCCCGCAGCCTGAATCAGCCGCCTGCGCAACGCAACGGCAGCGATCACGCTGATTTGTTGACCGACGACCGCCCAAGTCAAAGCCTCGAAGGGTGTGGACGACAGCGGCACCCGCAGACCGGGCCGCGGCCCGAGTTGCGGGTGCATCCGGTAGCTTCGCTCGAAATCGTCGATCCGCTGCGTCAATCCCAGCATGCGCCGCACCATGGCCGCCAGCGCCGCCGCGTCGTGTTGGACCGCTGCTCCATCGATGGCAAGTTCCGCTTCGACATGGCGCGAATGAAAGCGCAAGGTGAGACAGGCGGCGCGCCCCTGCCAGGCCAAACCTTTTTGCAGCGTGTCGGCGCTGACACGCTCGGCCAGCGATAAGGGATCGCGGCCGTGGAAGGCCAGAATGTCGCTGGTGCGGAAATTCCGGGGCAATTCGATCAGGCAAACTTGGTCAGCCTCCCCTTGCATGTCAATCAACCTATCGTCCTCACTCACGTCGCTTTGCGGAAAGTCAGATTGATGCGCTGTTCGCCCAGCAAGACATGACTGCCGGCCTTGAGCGGCAGCACGCCATGATAACGCAAGCGCGCCGGACCACCCCACACCACCACATCGCCATGCCACAGAGGAACGCGCTGCGCCGCGTCGACGCGGCGCATGCCGCCAAACAAGAACGTCGCGGGGAGACCGAGCGAGACGGAGACGATGGGCGCGGTAAAATCCATTTCGTCCTTGTCCTGATGCAAGGACAGCCGCGTGCCGGGCACATAACGGTTGATCAGGCAGGCGTCAGGCACGAACCCGCCGTAGCCGGCCTGTGCCGCCGCGCGGGTGGCGAGCCGCAACAACGGCGACGGCATCGGCGGCCAATCGCGTCCGCTTTCCGGATCGATACGGTCGTAGCGGTAACCCGTCTTGTCGGTGATCCAGCCGTAAGCGCCGCAGTTGGTCATCGCCACCGACATGCGGCAACCACCGGGCGTGACCATATGCCGGAACGGCGCCGCCGCGAATACGCCGTCCAGCGCCGCCAGCACGGCGGCCGTATCCGCGGTGGCGTGGCCGCGCAGCACCATCGCGCCGGGCACCAAAATTTCCGGAAGCGCCGCCATCTCGCCCGTCGCTGCAAACAAGTCCATAGTCATCTGCACTTACCTTGCCGTTGAGGCACCTGATTGATGATGCCTTATTCCTGCCGGGGTCTGACCGCGGGGCGCGGCCGGAGGTTCATGGTCGACGAGCGTGTCCCTCATGAGGTTTCCAGTTGACGCGCGCGCCGTATACCTTCCTCTTCATCGACGAAATACAGCACCGCCGCGCCCACCGCGAATAAACCCACCACCGCCCACAATGACGCGCGCGAACTGCCGGTGAGTGCGCCCACCACGCCCATCAGGGCCGGACCCAACACCGCGGCGAATTTGCCGAGCATATTGTAGAAACCAAAAAACTCGGCGGCCTTATCCGCCGGAATCAGCCGTGCGTAGAAAGAACGGCTGAGCGATTGCACGCCGCCCTGCACCAGGCCGATCACCGCCGCCAGGATGTAAAACTCATGCACTTGATCCATCTTCATGGCCCACAGCGTCACCGCGACATACACGCCGATCGCGATGAACAAACCGCTTTTCGCGCCGAAGCGCTCGCCCAACTTGCCGAACAGCAACGCCGCCGGGAATCCCACGAATTGGGTGATCAGCAACGCCACGATCAAACTCTCGGCTTTGAATCCCAGCGACAAACCGTAATCCACCGCCATGCGGATGATGGTGTCCACCGCGTCGATGTAACACCAATAGGCGATCAAAAAGGTGAACACCACTCGCAATTGACGGATCTCCTGAAAAGTGGTTTGCAACTGACGCAGGCCGCCGGTCACCCATTGCCCGATGCCAGGCACTTGCGCCACGCGCGGCTCATGCACGAACAGCAGCACCGGAATGGAGAACAGCGCCCACCACAGCGCCACCATCACGAAGGACACCCGTACCGCCTCCGCCGCATCAGCCAGGCCGAAACTCTGCGGCCACAAGCTCATCGCCACGTTGAGCGCGAACAATACGCCGCCGCCGAGATAGCCGAACGAATAGCCTACCGCCGAGACAACGTCATATTTTTCCTTGCGCGCCACCGCCACCAGTAATGCGTCATAAAATACATTGCCGCCGGAAAAACCGATGGAAGCCAGCACGTAAAGCAACACCGCCCATTGCCAGTCGCCCTGCGCCACGAAATACAAGCTGCCGGTCATCACCACGCCCATGGCGGTGAAAAACAGTAAAAATTTTTTCTTTGCACCGCCCTGATCGGCGATGGCGCCCAACACCGGCGCCAAGGCCACGATCACTAGACTGCCCAAGGAATTGGCAACACCCAGACGCAGGGTACTCTCGGCCACATCAGCGCCGGCGCTCCAGTAATTTTTAAAGAAGATCGGAAAGAAGCCCGCCATCACCGTGGTGGCGAAGGCGGAGTTGGCCCAGTCGTAAAAGGCCCAGGAAATCACTTTCTTTTTATTTTCCACGCTGCGCAGACCTTTGAAAAAACCGCCGAGTTCACCAAGATAACGCAGGCTCCCTGAAAAGAAAAACCTGGTAACTTGGCGTCCTTATTAAAACACCAATTGAAATGGTGAACTCACCGATTGCAGCAAACCCCCTCAGATTGGAAGAGCCGGGAGTGAGGGGAGGTATTTAAGTGCCGGGTATAATAATTATTGATACGCACTAGACCCGTGCGGCGTGGTTACGACAATAGCTGCAAGTTCTGCGCGCGTTCCAGCAACCAGACCCCGGCCAGCGCGGCGATGGCGTAAGAGCCCACTCTCAGCAGGGTGCGTTGATAAAACCAGGAATCGCGCAATAGAAAGGCCAGCGGAAGAAAGACCAACACGATGGCCAGCTGACCCACCTCCACGCCGAGATTGAAACCCAGCAGCGGCCAGGCCAAGGCCTCTTTTTGCAAATTGAGATCGGCGAGCACCGCGGCGAAGCCAAAGCCGTGGATCAAACCGAAACCGAAGGCCACCACGGCGCGCCAGCGATGAAACAGCGGCTGGATATTATTGAAGGCGGCGATCATCACCGACAACGCGATCAGCGATTCGACTAACCGGCTCGGCAGCTTGACGATGTCCAGCGCGGCCAAAGTGAGCGTCAATGAATGCGCCAAGGTAAAGGCGGTGACGATTTTCGCGGTGTCGATCAGCGCGCCGCGGAAATCCATGACCGCCACCCAGCGTCCCGCCTCGCGCCGCAAGACCGCGGGGAGCAACAGGGCGATCAAGAACAGGATATGGTCGTAGCCGAGCCAGATGTGTTCCATGCCGTAGGTGATATAACCCAACCCATCCCGCCAGAAATTGCCGGCGGCCAGGTTGAAATGTTGTACCGCCGCTTGCGGGCTCAACACCGCGCTGCTGATGCGGCCGTTTTGTTCCAGCCGCAGCAAGCCGCGATGTTGCGGATCGAGATCAAAGAGCAAGCGGTAATCCACCGTTAGGACATGTAATGAGTCTCGGCACTCGCCGCGCAGACGCAGCACCGCGTAGCTTTCCTCGCCATGGCGATCGATCAGATTATCGGTGACCGCGGTCACACACGCGTTTTGTTCGCCGCGCAGACTCAAACGCGCCAAGGCGTAAGCGGCGATGTCGGCGTGACGCGTCCGCACTTCCCCCCAGGTGATGGCGCCGTCTTGATTGGTATCCAGGCCGAGCGCGTAATCCAAATCGCGCAAGGCGATGTCCCACTGGCCGTTAATAGTGTCGCCGTCGAGGCGGAGGTGGAGATAACTGTCGCTGGCCTTGTGTGCCTGGGCGGTCATGCTCCACAGCGACAACAGCAAACTCAGGAGTAGGAGCGGATTCATATCGGCGTTTTCCCCAGTTGCGTGACGAGTTTCGCCATGTGCGTATCTTCCAACCCAGTCTCCGCCAGCCAATCCACTACGTCTTGCGCCGCGGGCGGCGCGCCGGCGGCCTGGGCCGCTTCCAAGACTAGAGAGGCGTCGATGGGTTCGCGTTGTTGCAGCCAGTTTTGCTGGGCCAGGATCAGCGCCTCGGCGGGTTTATTGCGCAAGCGCAGCAGGAATAAGGCCTCTTCACGCGGATGGCGGCTCTCGCCGCGCAGACGCGCGGCGGCGAAACGCGCTTCGAGTGCGGCAATATGTTCCCGCAGCGCCGGCGCACGCAGGCGCTGCTCGGCCAGCGCCAGACGTAACAGCAATCCATCGGCGCGGGTATGCGGCGCAAGCAAGGTCACGGCCTCCCGTGCGCGATTCTGGGCAAGCAGGAAATCGGCGTAGCTGGTCAGCAGGAAGACATCCGGTTCGGCGCTTTGCAAGGCAAGTCGGTAATGACGTTCGGCGTTGGCCGCATCGCCGAGGCGCGCGGCCATCTCGGCGAGCAGGCCGTGCAGCCATTGACTGTCGTCGGGTCCGACGTCGCGATTATTGTCCAGTGTGCGCTGCAACAAGGCATAACTCGCGCGCGCCTGGCCGTTGAGGGCGGCGACGGAACTTAAGCAGGCATGGCCCGCGAGTTGCGCGCCGAGGCCCAGCAAGGCCAGACAATCACGCCGCGCCGCGGGGTAATCGCCTCGCACTTGCAATAACATCGCGCGGGCCAGCCGGGCTTGGGCATGATCGGGCCGACGTTGCAACGCTTGGTCGAGGTCTTGTTGCGCCGCGCTGAAGTCGTGGAGACTGGAACGCAGCATCGCCCGCGTCACCAAGGCATCGACCGGCGGCCGGGTCTGATCCCACCACGGCGCCAGCGCCGCTTGGGCGTAGCCGAGCAAACGCGGATCAGCGCTCAAGCGGGCCTGTTTCATATAGGCGCGCGCCAGCGTGGTGGCAGCGGCGAGATTGACGGGATCGCGCGCCGATTGCACGCGCAAGTTGCGCAACACCTGTGTCGTGGCCGTATTGGGCCTAAAAGGCAATTGTTCCAACACCACATCGTCGCGATGCGGGTGATAGGGTTCGGCGGCGGCGCGGCCGGGCACAGCCAGCAAAACCGCCGCCATGATAAGAGAGGACATTGTCAGCCGCGTTACAGAGAACATGACAGTGGTTCCTGATATTACGCTCGAAATGAGAGGGAGGGCTCTAGGCCATCCCTCCAGCCTTAGTGACTACCAACTCGGCGGGGGAGGGCTTACCACCCTCCCCCGCGTCCTAACTACCATGAGGTTCAAATATTGAGTATCGCGGCGGTGGTTCTGTCCTCCGCATCCGGCTGCAAGTTATCGACCGCTTCGGGCTCGCCGTCATGGCTGGGTGCTTCGAGTATTCGTTGAACCTGATTCGCGAAGCCATCGGATGACGATGAGCTCTCCATGCCGCTGTTGCCGTCGTTGCACGCGGTCAGCAACAAACTTGCCGCCAATATCGGCCATAAAACATGCTGTATATTCATTACCCGTATCTCCTTTAATTGGGCGAACCCGGCAGCGGGGTACGCAAATAGGGAAAGGCATTGTCAAAGAAACCATCGTTAACCAGGGCGCCGTCGGTCAGCGCCGCATTACCGGCGGGGGCCTGGCTGGCGGTGCCGTAAAGACCGAGCGCGATCAGCTTGCCCATCACTACCCGCAATGCGATGTCCACCACGTCGTCACCGGGCCGGCGGCCGTTGGGAAAGCCTGCGTTATCGCCACCTATCACACCGAGGTTGTGCTGCGCGCCTTGCGCGGTCGGTGCGATCGCGGTGTTCAAACGCAACATCTCCGCAGGCGTCACCTTCTGCGGCTGATTGAGATTGCCGGTGGCCGGGGTGTTGATGCCGGTCAGAAAGGCGGCCACTAAATCGCTGCGCGGAAACAAGCTCGGCGCCGGCGCGCCGGGGAACAGCAGCTCGATCAAGGCCGGCAGGGTCGGATTGGTCACGTAGTCGGCGAATTGCGCGTCTTGCGCCGGCTTAGAGGCGTTGAACTGGTTTTTGTCCTTGATACCAATCACCACTTCATTGACCAGCGGCATGCCGAGCCGCGACACCTGTACCCAGGCGCCGCCTTCCAAGGCGGGACGCTCGAAGTTAGGCGAGGGACGCAGGAGACGCGCCTGGCTGACGCTGGCGGTGGTCCAGCCGCCGATCACCGGATCGGTGCCGGCGGTCAAACAACTCGCCGGTACTTCCAGGATTAAAGACGTCACGTTTTTATCGGCCAGGGTATCCTGTTCACCGTCCACCGCGCCCAATGGATTGGTATTGATGAGATCGAACACCTCGCCCAGATTGACCACGAAGGGATCTTTACGCTGGCCGGCGAACATCCGTCCCGGGGCGGAACAGCCGGGAATATTGACGTTATAAACATGACTGGCGGCATAGGAAGCGTAGTCAGGAATGGATTTGTTGCCGATGTTATCCACCGGTTTGACGAAGCTGTCGGCGCCGGTATTGGCGTTGCTGAGACGTTGCGGCTTGCCCTTGCGGCGATCGCCTCGCACGATAGTGACGGTGTAAGTCTCCGCGACATTGAGCTTGCTGGTGTCGCCGGTCGTGATCTGGCCGGAGTTGATCAAGGGAATCGACACATTTTTCCCGCCGACGTTGAGCTGGGTGTCTTGCAGCTTGTTGGCGAAATTGAATTGGAAGGTGATGTCCTCCTTGGCGTCGCCGTTGTTGTCGATATGAATTTCATACAACGCGTCGCTGTCGAGACTGAAGTAATTGGGGCCGCCGTAGGGATCTTGCAACGGCAGGTAGTTGGCGATCAGCGTCACGTAGTCGGCGCGGCCCGGCTCGTAACTCTTGAACATGTAAAAATCCGTGCCGTCCACTTTCGGCATTTCGGTGATGAACGGCGCCTCGCGATGGCTGGATGCGAAAGCGGGAATGGGTGATAACAGGGTCGCGGCCGTCGCCATGGCCAATGTCAGTGCGGGTAGTTTCATGGTATCCCTCCAGTGATAAACAAGGTGAAAGTGAATTACCTTTGTCTATACGCAGCGGTGTCGATTTCGGATGCAGGGTGCGCGCGATTTTTTATCGCGCGGCGGTTTGCCGTATCCGCGGCACCTCGCGATGAGCTCACGGGTGACGGGATGTTTGACGGCGCGCACTAACGCGGCGATCATTTGTGGCAGGCTCAACTGTCCCCAGTGCGGCGCGGTCTTGATTCACAACACCGGCCGACGCCGCAATAGCGTTGCCGTCACATCCAAACGGCTGTCAGCTGCGTAATAGAGAGTGATATGGATACTTTCTTGCCCTTAGACGGACACCCGCTTTCCAAGCCATCGCTTGAGAGGCGCACCGAATCAGCCGCGAATATTGCATTGGGGTATGCTCCATTGCACGGCGTTGACGAAGGGTTTACGCGCCCTTGCCGCAGGCCGGGCGAGTCGTTTATAGTTGCGCCTCCACAGGAGCACACCGGCGTGACCGTTTCCGACAACCCGCCTGATTCCAACGAAGCAAGTTATCAGACCCTGCTGGCGGACATAGCCCGCAAAGATGAGCGCGCCTTGACGGCGTTTTACGACGCCAGCGCCGGCCGCGTGTATGCCTTGGCCTTGCGCATCACTGGTACCCCGCAGGCCGCCGAGGAAGTCGCCGCCGACGTCTATTGGCAGGTGTGGAATCAAGCCGAACGTTACGATCCGGCGCGCGGCAAGGTGATGGCCTGGCTGATGACCTTGTGCCGCAGCCGTGCCTTGGATCACTTGCGCCGTGAAGAGTCCCCGCTGCTCAGCAGCGAAGCGCGCGTGATGGACATCGGCGCCGTAGCGGATGAGTGCCCGTCGCCGCTCGATATCACCCTCGCCCTCGAACGTAACAGCGCCGTGCGCGCGGCCTTGTTGACCTTGAATTCGAGTCAGCGGCAAGTATTGTCGCTGGCCTTCTTTCGCGGACTCAGCCATCAGGAAATCGCCACTTACACCGGCTTGCCGCTGGGCAGCGTGAAAAGCGCGATACGTAAAGCCATGCTCACGTTGAAAGAGATACTTTCCCGGCATGAAGTCACCACCACGGAGGAAGTTTCATGAGTCGGCGTACTTCCGGCCTGGAAAAAGAGCTCATCACGGCGGCGGTGATGGACGAGTTGCTGCTTAACATCATCCCCATCGATCCACCGCCCGACTTGCGCAGCAAGATACTGGATCGCATACGAAGCTTGAGCGCGCAGGAAGGTGTGTTGACCACCCGCCACGCCGAGGGCTGGAAGACCCTGGCGCCGGGCATCGAGGTGAAGTTGTTGTGCGTCGACCTACTGGCCAACACCAAATCCTTTCTGATCCGCGCCGAACCGGGGGTGAGCATGCCGGGGCATGGCCATCAGGGCGACGAAGAGTGTTTGGTGCTGGAAGGCGAGTTCAGCATGGGCGATCTCACCTTGCGCGCCGGCGACTTTCATCATGCCAGCAAAGGGGTTATTCACCCCGTCTCGACTACCCGCACCGGCGTGTTGGTGCATATCCGTTCCCATTTGCAGGATTATCCAGGCATTTGATGATGGGCTGCATATGTCGGTTGGCAACAACGCAACCGATGAAAATGTCGCCTTGAATTTTCCCGCCGCTGCCACACGGTCAAAACCAGGGAGATTATCAAACGCTTTGTTAGCGCGCCTTAATGCGACGCCGCCAGAACCGGCCAAATAACATCAATGCAGACGCGACGGCATTGATACGATGAGTCCAACGAGTATGACCATGTCGGTTTTTCGGTGCGCGCACCCCGGGCATCGCTGCTCCATAACCGGAACGGCTCCGGCGGGTTGGGAATCATTCCCGCTGAATAATTGATCGATCAACACGTAAAACGAAACGATGCAATAGAACCCATAATCCAATCAAACCAACCCGGACGGTCTTTTTCATCGCACCACAACCTTGCCGTAGCCTTTAGCGGGTACAGTTGCGGGCGTGGCGTTTTTAAACATCACACGCAGATATTGGTATATCTGTGCTGCTTACGCCGGTAATACAACCCTCGCCCA
>JAHFRV010000017.1:53263-55829 GCA_023266095.1 Gammaproteobacteria bacterium
GCTCGTTTCACGTCGTTGCAGTATGTCTCACCATCAAGTTTTCCAGCAACGGCATGCAAGGCGAATCAGTCGTTATGATCGTTGAACAGATATAGCGTGAGCTGTGCGCGCTATGATTTATTTCATTGCGTATAGTAACGACGCTGCCGCGATACCTGTCGCATCCAGATTCTCACCTCCTGCGTATAAATTCATGCCGATATCCATCGGCATGAATTTATACGCAATCGATTTTTAATAAGGAGATACTCGATGAAGACGCAAAACCGATCGACGGCAAACAAAACCGGCGGTGCTTCGTCTCGCTGGATAAGGTTTTTTTCAGCTGCTTGCTTGCTCTATTCGGCAGGGGCCTTGGCCAATCACCCGGTGCTCGTCGAGGGCGAGCGGGACTTCGACGGCGACGGCCGGCTCGGTGTGGCGGAAGACAACGACGGCCAGGATGATCAGATCTTCGGCACTATCAATGCTGCGCTTGCCGCCGCCAATCGCGGCGTGAATCAAAACGGTCATGTCATCATCGTCACCTCGGGGCGCTTTCTCGAGACAGTGGCGATCACTGCCGCCAACGGCGACGTCACCTTGCAGGCCGCGCCCGGCGTGGAGGCGGAGATCGAGGCGGTGCGCGCCGGCGATGCGGCGGGCAACGCCCGGCGCCAGGCCGCGCCGGGGATTATCGTCAACGCCCCGGCCAACCGCATCGTCACGATCCGCAACATTGTCAGCCGCAACTGGACGGACGGAATACTCGCGAGCGGCGCGGCGCGTGTCGTCATCGACGGCTGCCGCGTCGAGCACAACAAGAACTTCGGCATCCACGTCACCGACTCCGTCAAAGCCACCATCGTCAACAGTCAGGTCGTGGGTTCCGGATTTCGTGTCGGCGCCGGCGTCGACAACATCCCCGCGCCTGGTGTCGGCATCGGTTTCGAGAATATGTCCGCGGGCGTGATCGCTTCCACCACGGTGAGCGGCAGCTTCGCCGCCGGCATTTCCAACATGGCGGACAAGCGAGGCGTCAAGATTTACAACACCGCCGTGGTGTTCGATAACAGCCCCGATTTCGTGGGTGTCAGACCGCCGCTGAGCTCGTTTTTCTGAAAAATTATTTTCTGAAAACGACACGGCAAGAAACACGCGACACGCTTGATTTTGGACCGGCCATTGAATTCGCGTCCGTACCCGTAGCGCACGTCACCCTTGGGTTCATCAGCGACGAGCGCCATGTGCATGTGACGGCGAAATTTCGTCACGCCGGCTCATGATGAAAGACCAGGAGAATTTCATGAAAAAACTTATCTTCGCCGGTTTACTGTTGTTGAGCGGCGGCGGCCAGGTATGGGCGTTGCCCATCGACCTGAACGGGCAATACACTTTCGCGGGCGGCGTGAAATGCGGCCGGCAATGCCCTCAATGACGACTTCACCGGCGACAGTGCCGCCACGCCGTTGCCGCTGATCGATGCGGCCTCGATCATGTCCGGCGTCGGCAGTACGGCATCCGCCTTCGCGGCGGCCGACACCGGGCTGCTGTTGGTGGGAACGAACACGCTGGGTGCAGGCGAATTCGCCACCGCGGCAGCGGCCGCGAGTTTTTCCGGCGATTTCCTCGGCATCGGAAAAACCATGCAGCTTCGTCTCGACATCACTCACGACGCGGACACCAACGTGACGGATACCCTGACGCAGGCGCTGCTCAGTTTCGCGCTGGTCGGCGCCGGCAATGTCTTGTTCAACGAGGACTGGACGTTCGGCCTCGCCGACGGCGATCGGACGTTGACACGCAACTTCTATTTGCCAGCGGGCGTGAGTGGGTTGCTGGACATCTCGCTCTCCAGCTTGAGCGGCAGTTTCACCGGTGATGCCGGTGACCTGTTGTCGGCGGCGTTCTCCCTCAATACCATGCCCGAACCGGACGCCGTATTGAACATGCTCGCCGGGCTGGGGTTGTTGGTCTGGATACACCGGCGGCGGCAGACGAGAACGGCGGCGGTCGCGTGACTCTAAGCCCCATGGCGCCTGGGAGTAATCCGGCAATCAAAGCAGCTGACCACAGAGGATGCGAAGTTCACAGAGGTAAATCTCCGGCTTCGCGTCCTTGTCGAAGCCACTCAAAAGATTAACTCGCCCAATGCCGAAACAGCCTGACTCGTCGTATCCTAGTGCGATCTGTGTGGTTGGCATCCGCCGTTATAGGTTTCTATAATGTAATAGTGATCCTATGTTCCCCGAGCAAGCGAATTCAACCGCGAAGCGTTTCATTCAGTTTCTCGAAACCGGAGACCCGCCTGATGGATAATTTACCCGATGTTTTTTGACCCCAGTGTTCCATGTTGGCGGGTGTAAACTCGAGGCCTAGTCCCGGTCATTACCTTGCACCGGCTAAGGTATCCCTGTCCCGACACAGTGCCGGCTTGGCGCTGCGACCCAACTTCCTCGGAGTTTGTCCTTTAACAGCCTGCTGAAAAAGTCCCCCAAGCCATCCTCTCATCCTGGAAAGGCGTAGTACACTGCGAATAACGAAGAACTGAAGAGCAAAATCATGCGTGGAGCCGACATCAGCCAGC
>JAHFRV010000018.1 GCA_023266095.1 Gammaproteobacteria bacterium
ACAGTTGACACTGAGCGGCCCACTTTGCGAGCAGGGTGTAGACCGTGCCCATCTCGTGTTGGGTGAGACGATGCGGATACGCCAGCGCCAGCAGCAGTATCTGTTTGAACATGCCGCTGACTGAGGTCTGGCTGTCACCTTGTTTGAAAGCATCTTTCACCACGCCGAGGTGCAAGGCCTTACGTTCCGCTTCGAGGTAGAGGGTGTAAATTTCCTGCCAGCGTTGCCCTGCCACGTCTTCGTAGAGTTCGTAGGAGGTGAGCAAGGCTTGGCCGTGATAATACAGGGCGCGATGCAAGGCGGTGATCAGAATGTTCAAATCCTGCCGCAGGCCGTTTTGGGCGAGGATTTGCGTAGCGGCACGTTGGTATCCTTCGGCAATTTCGAGCTGAATTTCCCGCAGTAATTGCGCGATTCGATGGGTCTTTTCCGGCAAGGGAAAAGCGACCCCGGTATAGCGGCGGCGCAAGGCATCCCGCAGATAGTGTACCGGCGCCCGGAGCGGCTCCAACGATTTGAAACGTTGGGTTGCCGAGGCGTCGGTGCCATTCATTTGCGTGAGGGAGTCGAATATTAATCGGCAAGTCTCGCCCAGATTGGCGAGGGGCAGGGCCGCTACCCACTCTTCCGCGGAGTCAGTGCGGATATCCAACGCGCGATGGGCGCTGGAATCGAACATTTCGCCACTGGTCGTCGTTTGCATTACGGTACCCTTTGGCTGCGCGGCTTGCTTTGCTAGGTGCCTTGGGTCGCGCTGGTTGGTTAACTGAGCGTGTGCATCACAACTTAGGTCGCCGCTGGTTCAAAGAGCGGCCATTTTACACAATTGCCCGTTTGCTGGCTTCACCTTCGATTTCCCGTACCAGCTGCGGGACCAGGTAGCCGGGCAGCCGGTTGCGCAGCCTGGACAGCAGTAAACGCGCTTCGGTCTCGGGTATGTCGAAATGTGCGGCGCCTTGCACTTTGTCCAAGAGGTGAAGGTAATAGGGTAAAACCCCAGCCGCAAACAAGGTTTCACTGAGGTCTATCAGGGCTTCCACATGGTCATTGATGCCGCGCAACAATACCGATTGGTTGAGTAGTGTGACGCCACAGTTTTGAAGGTCGCGCAAGGCCTTAACGGTTTCTGCGTCGATTTCCCGGGCGTGATTGGCATGCACGACCAGCACTTTTTGCAAGGGCGCCTGGGTCAACCAGCCCGTCAATTCCTGATTGACCCGGCTGGGCAGCACGATCGGCAGGCGGGTGTGGATGCGCAGGCGCCGCACGTGGGGAATGGCGGCCAGCTGTTCCGCGAGGGCCGCGAGGCGGGTATCGCTGAGTGAGAGCGGATCCCCGCCGCTCAAGATGATTTCACTGAGGCTGGGATCGCCGGCGATATGGTCGAGAGCAGCCTGCCACTGTCCGGCGGCGGGGTTGGCCTCGCCGTAGGGGAAATGACGGCGGAAACAATAGCGGCAATGCACCGCGCAGGCGCCGGTGGTGATGAGCAGGGCCCGGCCGTGATATTTGTGCAGCAGACCGGGGTGGGGCATGGCCCGCAGATCGCCCACCGGATCGGTCATGAACTCAGGGCGATGGACCTCTTCGGCGGCGAGGGGCAACACTTGGCGCAGTAAAGGGTCGTCGGGATCGCCTTTGCGCATGCGGGCGACGTAGCTGCGCGGCACTCGCAGGGGAAAATCGCGGCTGGCGCGCAACGCGGGCGCCAGCAGGTCCGGAGAGAGCTCGAGCAATTGCAAGAGTTCGGCGGGATCGCGCACCGCCTCCGCCAAGTCTTGTTGCCAGCGCGGGCGCTGCCAAGTTAAGGGATTTCGCTGTAACATAGGCGCCTTTGTACAGATGGGGTGGCGTTAAGCCGCCCGGAAGACCCGCTGCCGGAACTCGCGGGCCGGTGTTGTGGGCAGGCATTATAAACGAGGATAGTATGGCAACGTTCAGTACCAGTGAATTTCGCGGTGGTTTAAAAGTAATGCTGGATGGCGATCCGTGCGCCATCATCGAAAATGAATTCGTCAAACCGGGCAAAGGCCAAGCTTTCAGCCGGGTGAAGCTGCGTAATCTGAAGACGGGCCGGGTGCTGGAGCGCACCTTCAAATCCGGTGAAACCTTGGAAGGTGCCGATGTGGTCGACATGGACATGCAGTATCTCTACAACGACGGCGAGTTCTTTCATTTCATGGTGCCGGACACCTTCGAACAATTCGCCACCATGCCTGCCGTGATGGGCGATGCGGCGAAATGGCTCAAAGGCCAGGAGATGTGTATCGTCACTTTGTACAACGGCCAGCCTTTGGCGGTGGCCGCGCCTAATTTCGTCGAGTTGGCGGTGGCTGAGACCGACCCCGGTCTGCGCGGCGACACCTCGGGCGGTGGCGGCAAACCTGCCACCTTGGAAACCGGGGCGGTGGTGAGGGTGCCGTTGTTCATCAATGTGGGCGAGATACTCAAGATAGATACGCGTAACGGTGAATACGTTTCGCGCGCGAAGTCTTGAGTCCCGCCGGTGGCGGGATGCAACCGTTAAGTTGATCGGTTTGTCCCCGATTCTGCGCATCCCTCTCCGGCCATGAGCGGCTGGCGGCCCAGTGCCGATCTGACGGTTTTGCGTCAGCGGGCGCAATTGCTGGCGGATCTGCGCGGCTTTTTCGCCGCGCGGGGTGTGATGGAAGTGGAGACGCCGGTGTTGTACGGCGCCGCCGCCACCGATCCGCATCTCGCCAGTTTCAGCGCCGATTATGGGGGGCCGGGCGCCCCGTCGGGCCGCACCCTGTATCTGCAAACCTCCCCCGAATTCGCCATGAAACGGCTGCTGGCCGCGGGCAGCGGACCGATTTATCAAATCAGTAAATCCTTTCGCAATGGCGAGGTGGGCCGCCGCCATAATCCGGAATTCACCATGCTGGAATGGTACCGGCCGGGCTGGGACCATCTTGCGCTGATGGACGAGGTCGAGGCGCTGATTCGGCAGGTTTTGGCTACACCGGCGGCGGCTCGGGTCAGTTACGGGGATTTGTGTTTACAGTACTTGGGAATCGAGCCGCACGGCGCCGATCTGGCCGCGCTGCAAGCCGCGGCGGCGACACTCGACATCGTGGCGCCCCTCGGTTTGGACGATGATCGCGACGGCTGGCTGGACTTTTTATGGTGCCATGATGTCGAGCCTCGGCTGGGCAGCGATGGTCGGCCGGTGTTCGTGGTGGATTATCCGGTCTCGCTCGCAATGTTGGCCCGGTTGCGGCCCGGTCCGCCCGCCGTGGCGGCGCGTTTCGAGCTCTATCTACACGGCATCGAACTGGCCAACGGGTTTCACGAGTTGGCGGATGGTATCGAGCAACGTCGACGTTTCGAACAAGACAATGCGCAGCGCCGCGCTGCGGGCTTGCCGTCCATGCCGCTCGATGAGTATCTCCTGGCGGCGCTGGACCATGGTCTGCCCGACTGCAGTGGAGTGGCGTTGGGAGTGGACCGTCTGCTGATGCTGCTCACCGGCATAGCGGATATTGGCGGGGTATTGAGCTTTCCGTTCGATCATTGTTGAACTCCCGTTTAAATTTGACGTTTTCTAAAATAATAACTATGTCGAATGTATTTACGGAAGAGTTCATTAGCAGTGAGGCGGTCGCAGGGCGAGAGTTTAACATGTTGTGTTCAAGTAGTATTTTATTTGCGGCATGAGGCTTGCTATATTATCGACGGGGTTCATGACGGACGATTAGGCAAGCCAAAATAATAACTATGCTGCGCCGTCATGAATGAGACGGTTGTTCTCATCGGGGATTATCTATATTGTCATGCCAAGCACATTAAACATGGGACGGGAAAGTGCTATGGAGCGTCGATGGACTACCCGCACGCGGGTCAATTTACCTGTTGAATTGCTGCAGGCAGGTACACACACGGAAGGGTGTCGGACGCGCGATGTGGGATTGGGCGGTATATATCTTGAAGTGCCACCCAACGTGAAACTCTTCGCGGAGTCCCATGTGGAGCTCATTTTTAGAGTGGGCGAGCGCGGCGAGGTCACCAAGCATCGCGTCAAGGCGCGGGTGGTGCGGGTCGGCGATGCGGGAGCGGGTTTGATGTTCCGCGATTTTGATGCCTCCACTTTCAGGTCATTACAAGAGATAGTGCGTTTCCGCGAAGACCCGGCGTCTTAGCCCGAGATTCGACGCATCATAGCTAGGCCGTTCATCAGTCGCGAACCAGTTTCTTGTCGTTGATCTGCCATAGAGCGTAACAGTCGGCGCCGCAGAAATAATGCACGTATTCCACCCCCTCATGGCTTTTGGCCACCGAACGGGGTATCTCTTTCAAACAAACTTCGCATTGCAATACCGGCTCGTCATGTTTGTCCGAAGGTTTGGTCATAGAGTCTCCCGCTGATTAGCGCTGCTTAGGTGAACGCTGAAAAATCCTTGAAGTGATTCTCAGAGATAAAGTCAAAGATTGCTGAAATCTAGCATAGCAGCTTAATCACCACTGGGTGGCGCGCCGCGTGCCCGCGATGAGAGAGGCGAAGTGCTGGCCCATCTGCACCGGTGCGCCGGGGAGAAAGGTGGGTGCCAGTTCGACGTAGCCTGAGGGGAACAGTAAAATAACTGTCGAACCCATGTTGAAGCGGCCGATCTCCTCGCCGCGCGCGAAGCGGAGCGGAGCGAGCCGCTTGCTGTAGTCCCAGCGGCGGGGGGCGTCGCGGTGATCGACGCTGACCAGCCCAGACCATACTGTTTCCATTCCCGCGACGAACATGGCCCCGACCATGATCAATGCCAAGGGGCCGCAAGCGCTGTCGAAGATCATCACCAGCCGTTCGTTGCGCGCGAACAGGCCGGGAATGGTTTCCACCGTGCGCGGACTGACGCTGAACAACTGACCGGGCACGTAGATCATCTCCCGCAATTGCCCGGCGAGGGGCATGTGAACGCGGTGATAATCCTTGGGTGACAGATAGAGGGTGGCGAACACGCCGTTCTCGAATAAGGCGGCGTGTTCGCCACCACCCAGCAAGGTTTGCAATGCGAAATCGTGTCCTTTGGCTTGATAGAGGCGGTCGCGGGTGATGGCGCCGGCCTGGCTGACGGCGCCGTCCACTGGACAGATTATGGCGTCGGGATCGGCGGGCAAGGGCCGCGCATCCGGGCGCAGGGCACGGGTAAAAAAAGTGTTGAAGTCGGGATAGGCCTCAAGATCGGGCTGTGCGGCGATACCCATGTCCACCCCATAGCGGCGGATGAACCAATTGATCTGCCAGCGTTTGAACCACGGTGCACGTATCCGGGTGGCGCGGTACATCAAACGGGTGAGCCGGCCGTGGGGGGCGAGGTACTGATCCAGCGCCGCAAGGCGATTGTCCCGCTGCTGAGGCGAGGGGCTGCCGCTGGTCGGCGGCGATAAGGGTGCTTTATTCATGCGTCACTGCGTAATGGCTATCGAAGAACCGGACGGGTGCTAACTCATCGCCGGCACAAAACGGGTCATCTTAACGCAGAATCGGGATGGGGGACACCCGCTTACTTCTTATCTGATGACATGTTGATGAAAAACATGATTACCTAGTGTCGGTAAGATGAAGCACAGGCCGATGCTATTGCCGCTGTGCATACTTGAGCCAGTCCGGGCGGCTGGGTTTGCCTGCGCGGAAAGCGGTTTCAAATGACGATACGCGGCTATACCATGGTGGTGACGATGGGGGAAATGGTAATGGACTGGCAGGTGCTGGCGGAAAAAGTGGGCGAAGGTTTAACGCGGCGGGGCCTGCAGCTGGCCGTGGCCGAGTCGTGCACCGGCGGCGGCCTGGCTCACGCGGTGACCGGTGTCGCGGGCAGTTCGCGGTGGTTCGACCGCGGTTATGTCACTTACAGCAATATCGCCAAAATAGAGATGCTGGGGGTACAACCTGCCACCCTCACTCAATACGGCGCGGTCAGCGAGGCGACGGTGCGGGAAATGGCCGAGGGCGCCCTCGCTCGCAGCCGGGCCCAAATGACGGTGGCGATCACCGGCATCGCCGGTCCGGGCGGCGGCAGTCCGGAGAAACCGGTGGGCAGCGTGTGGCTGGCCTGGAGCAGGCGGGGCCGGTCCACGCGGACCCGGTTGGCTCATTTCCCGGGTGATCGCGACGCCATCCGCCGCCAGGCGGTCGAGTCGGCCCTGCGGGGCGTGCTGGATTTATTGGCTGATGAAGACTGAGTCCGCGCGCCTCTTTTTCGCCCTGTGGCCCGATGAGGCGCAACGGACCGCCCTGACGGCCATGACCGAGTCGCTGCCGGCGGGACTGGGGCGACACGTCGCGCCCGCCAATATACACATCACCCTGTTGTTTCTCGGGGCCGTTGCCGCCGAGACACGCCAAGCCTTGGAGGCCGCGGCGACGCGGATCGCCGCGTCGCCGTTTGTGTTGACCCTGGACCACTACGGTTATTGGCGCAAGCCGCAGGTACTGTGGGCGGGTAGCCGAGTGACGCCGCCGGAATTGCGCGGGCTGGTTGAACAGTTGCAGCGGGCCGCCTCGGCCTGTGGCTTGAGCGTGGACAACCGCCCCTATCAACCTCATCTCACTCTTTGCCGTAAAGTGCGGCAGCCGCCCCAGCTTCCCAAGTTCTTGCCCTTCTACTGGGCGGCGGCGGATTTTAGTTTAGTGGAATCGCGCTCCGCACCCGGCGGTGTGCGCTATGAACCGTGCCGCGCCTGGGCACTGCGGGTTGATGTGGACAGTACATCGGGACCGCATTCTGTGGAATAATTGCCCCCTTATGACGCCCGGGTGGCTGAGTTGAAACCAAATACAGAATAGGGGATAGGCGATGGATGCGAATAAGTCAAAGGCGTTGAGCGCGGCGCTCAGCCAGATCGAGCGTCAATTCGGCAAGGGTTCGGTGATGCGCATGGGCGACGCCGGCGCGGTGAAAGACGTCGAGGCCATTTCCACCGGCTCGCTCTCATTGGATATCGCCTTGGGAATAGGCGGCTTGCCGCGGGGCCGGGTGGTTGAGATTTACGGGCCGGAGTCGTCCGGTAAAACCACCCTCACCCTGCAGGTGATCGCCGAAGTACAAAAGCTGGGCGGCACCGCCGCCTTCGTCGATGCCGAGCACGCCCTCGATCCCAACTACGCGCGCAAACTCGGCGTGAATGTCGATGACCTGCTGGTCTCCCAGCCCGACACCGGCGAACAGGCCTTGGAAATCACCGACATGCTGGTGCGCTCCGGTGCGGTGGAAGTGGTGGTGATCGACTCGGTGGCGGCGCTGACCCCCAAGGCGGAAATCGACGGCGAGATGGGCGATTCGCACGTCGGCTTGCAGGCGCGGCTGATGTCGCAGGCGTTGCGCAAACTCACCGCCAACATCAAACGGTCCAACACCCTGGTGATCTTCATTAACCAGATCCGCATGAAGATCGGCGTGATGTTCGGCAGCCCCGAGACCACCACCGGCGGCAACGCCCTGAAGTTTTACGCCTCGGTGCGCCTCGACATCCGCCGCATCGGCGCCATCAAAAAGGGCGAGGAAGTGATCGGCAACGAGACCCGCGTCAAGGTGGTGAAGAACAAAGTCGCGCCGCCTTTCAAGCAGGCGGAATTCGAAATCCTCTACGGCGAGGGTATCTCGCGTGAAGGCGAGATCATCGATCTGGGCTCGCAGGCCGGCATCATCGACAAATCCGGTGCCTGGTATTCCTACAACGGCACCCGCATCGGCCAAGGCAAGGACAACGTCCGCAGCTATTTGAAGGAGCATCCCGCGGTGGCCCACGAAATCGAAGCGCAAATTCGCGCCAAAGCCTTAGCGGTGGTCACTACCATCGAGGATAGGAGCGAGGAGGCCGCCGAGGTTGAGCTTGGCTGATACCGACACTGACGCCGACGCGAAGCTGGTACGAACGGCGGCGCTGAGTTTGCTGGCCCGCCGCGAGCACAGTCGGATGGAGCTGACGCGTAAGCTCGAATTGAAGGGGTACGCGACCGTTGTGGTAGGCCAGGTGTTGTTGTCCCTCGAAGAGGACGGTTACCTTAGCGATGCGCGTTTCGCCGAGGTCTATGTGCGCGTGCGCAGTGAACGCGGTTACGGGCCCATGCGCATCCGCGCCGAGTTGCGCGAGCGCGGCGTGGCTGACGCGATCATCGCCACCAGCCTCGCGCCCTATCAGGACGCGTGGTTGACGCAACTGGAACGCATCCGCGCCAAGCGCTTCGGACGGGCCGGCGATTTCACCGAGCGGGCGCGGCAGACGCGGTTTTTTCAAGCGCGCGGCTTCACCATGGAGCAGATCAGCGCAGTGCTGGCGGGCGGCAAGACCCGGGCGTGACCCGGTTGCGCGCCAATAAAGATGAGTGGCAAAGAGACAAGAATCAATGACCAGTAGCGCAGAATTACGCAGCCAATTTCTCGAGTTTTTTCGCGGTCACGGCCATGAGGTGGTGCCGAGCAGCAGCTTGATACCGGTCGACGATCCGACCTTGCTGTTCACCAATGCGGGCATGGTGCAGTTCAAGGACGTGTTTCTCGGTGTGGAGAAACGGCCTTACGTGCGCGCGGTGAGTTCGCAGCGTTGCGTGCGCGCCGGCGGCAAACACAACGATTTGGAAAACGTCGGTTACACCGCCCGTCATCACACTTTCTTCGAGATGCTCGGCAATTTCAGCTTCGGCGATTATTTCAAGCGCGAGGCTATCACCTATGCCTGGCAATTTCTCACCGACGTGTTGAAACTGCCCCGTGAAAAATTATGGGTCACGGTCTATGAAACCGATGACGAGGCCTACCGCATTTGGACCCAGGAAATCGGCATCCCGCTGGATCGCATCACCCGTATCGGTGACAAGCCGGGCGGCGGATCCGACAATTTCTGGCAGATGGGCGACACCGGTCCCTGCGGCCCCTGCACCGAAGTTTTTTACGATCACGGCCCTCACATCGCCGGCGGCCCGCCGGGCAGTCCCGATGAAGACGGCGACCGTTACATCGAGATTTGGAATCTGGTGTTCATGCAGTACAACCGCGCCGCCGACGGCACGCTGAGTCCGCTGCCCAAACCCTCGGTCGATACCGGCATGGGTTTGGAACGCCTCGCCGCGGTGATGCAGGGTGTGCACAGCAATTACGATATCGATCTGTTCCGTAATCTGATCCGCGCCGCCGCCGATTTGGCCGGCGTGCGGGACACCAATAACAATTCGCTGCGGGTGATCGCCGATCACATCCGCTCCTGCGCGTTTTTAATCACCGACGGCGTGACGCCTTCCAACGAAGGCCGTGGCTATGTCTTGCGGCGCATCATCCGCCGCGCCGTGCGTCACGGCCACGGCCTCGGCCTCAAGGAACCATTCTTCTACAAGTTGGTGGCGCCTCTGGTAAAGGAAATGGGTGCGGCCTATCCGGAGTTGGTGCGCGCGCAAGCGCAAGTGGAGCGCGCCCTGCAACGCGAAGAGGAACGTTTCCGCGAAACTCTCGACGACGGTATGAAGATTTTGCAGCATGAAATGGCGTCGTTGCGGACCAAAGTCATTCCCGGTGAAACTGCGTTCCGTCTCTACGACACCTATGGTTTTCCGGTGGATCTCACCGCCGATTTCGCCAAGTCGCACGGCTTGGAAGTGGATATGGCGGGTTTCGAGCAAGCCATGGAGGCGCAACGCGAGCGAGCGCGCGCCGCCAGTCAATTCGGCGCGGATTACAGTACCTCCACTGCGGTGAAAGGCCATACACAATTTACCGGTTACGACGGTATTCGGGAGCAAGCGCAGGTGACCGGTTTGTATCGCAACGGTGAGCCGGTGAACGATTTGACCGCCGGTGCGGAAGGCATGGTGGTGCTGGATCGCACGCCGTTTTACGCCGAGTCCGGCGGACAGGCCGGTGATCGCGGCGTGTTGCAAGGAACACAGTGCGAGTTCGAAGTGCGCGATACACAAAAAGTCGGCGAAGGTGCGCATGGACATGTGGGTGTGCTGACGCGCGGGAGTCTGCGGGTGGGCGATACCTTGTCGGCTGAAGTGGACGAAGCGGCGCGCCGAGCGACGGCGCTCAATCACTCGGCCACGCATTTATTGCACGCCGCCTTGCGCAAGGTGTTGGGCGATCACGTCGCGCAAAAGGGCTCGTTGGTCAATGCCGAGCGCCTGCGGTTCGACTTCGCGCATTTCGCGCCGTTGAGCCGTGATGAGCTGGTGCAAATTGAACGGCTGGTCAACGAGCAGATTCGCGCTAACGCGCCGGTGGAAACTAGATTGATGGCTTTCGACGAAGCACGCGCCTCCGGCGCGATGGCGCTGTTCGGCGAGAAATACGGCGACGAAGTGCGAGTGTTGCGCATCGGTGATTTCTCCACGGAATTGTGCGGCGGCACGCATGCGGGCCGCGCCGGCGACATCGGCCTGTTTAAAATACTTTACGAAACCGGCATCGCGTCGGGAGTGCGTCGCGTCGAAGCGCTGACCGGCGCGACGGCCGTGGCCGCGGTCGAGGCGGCGGAAGAAGTGCTGGGACGCGTGGCCAGTCTGGTGAAAGGCGGCCGCGACGAGGTCGAGGATAAAGTGCAGCAGCTCATCGAGCGCGGCCGCAAACTGGAAAAAGAATTGGATCAGCTCAAAGGCAAACTCGCCAGCAGCCAGGGTTCCGATCTCGCGTCGCAGGCCACCGAGGTGGCGGGCGTGAAGGTATTGGCCGCCCGCCTCGACGGCGCCGATTCCAAGGCGTTGCGCGATACCGTCGATCAATTGAAAAATAAATTGGGCTCGGCGGTGGTGGTATTGGCGGCGGTGAGCGGTGATAAGGTGAACTTGGTGGCCGGCGTCACGGCGGATGCCATGCATAAGGTCAAGGCTGGCGAGCTGGTGAACAGCGTGGCCCAGCAGGTCGGCGGCAAGGGCGGCGGCCGAGCCGACATGGCCCAGGCCGGCGGCACCGATCCCCGCGGTCTCGACGCCGCGCTGGCGGGTGTGCCCGCCTGGGTGGGCCAACGTCTGGCGTGAGCGATTTGTCAGGTATTATTTTTTAATTAACGGGCGGCGGGCAGCCGGAATTCAAGATGGCATTGATCGTACAAAAATACGGGGGCACCTCGGTGGGTAGCCCGGAACGCATCCAGCATGTCGCGGAAAAGGTGATGGCCGCGCGCCAGCGGGGCGATGATGTGGTGGTGGTGGTGTCGGCGATGAGCGGTGAAACCGATCGCCTGGTAGGTTTGGCTCACAAGCTCGATCCGCGTCCCGAACCCCGTGAGCTGGATGTATTGTTGTCCACCGGCGAACAGGTGACCATCGCATTATTGAGCATCGCTTTACAGAAGCTCGGTTGCGCGGCGCGTTCGTATACCGGTGCGCAAGTGCGCATCCTCACCGACAACGCCTTCAACAAAGCGCGTATCCGCGATATCGACGAGACGGCGGTACGTAAAGACCTCGGCGCCGGGCGGGTGGTGGTGGTGGCCGGGTTTCAGGGCGTGGATGAAGACGGCAATATCACCACCTTGGGCCGCGGCGGTTCCGATACCACCGCCGTGGCGTTGGCCGCGGCCTTGAAGGCCGATGAATGCCAAATTTACACCGACGTGGACGGGGTATATACCACCGATCCCCGCGTCGTGCCGCAGGCGCGCCGTCTCGCTCGCATCACCTTCGAGGAGATGTTGGAAATGGCCAGCCTGGGTTCCAAGGTGCTGCAAATCCGCTCGGTCGAGTTCGCCGGAAAATACAATGTCCCCTTGCGTGTCTTGTCCAGCTTTCAAGAGGGCGAGGGCACCCTGATCAGTTTTGAGGAATCCCAGATGGAACAGCCTGTCATTTCGGGTATCGCGTTCAATCGCGATGAAGCCAAGATCACCGTGGTCGGCGTGCCCGACCAGCCGGGCGTGGCCTACGGTATTTTAGGGCCCATCGCCAACGCCAATATCGAAGTGGATATGATCGTCCAAAATGTAGCGGCGGACGCCACCACGGATTTCACATTCACTGTCCACCGCCGTGATTACAGTCAGGCGCTCGATATTCTGCGCGACGTGGCCATCGGCATGGGCGCACGTGAACTGTCCGGCGATAATAAAATCGTGAAGATATCCATCGTCGGCGTAGGCATGCGTTCCCATGCCGGTATCGCCAGCAAAATGTTCCAGACTCTCTCCAAGGAAGGGATCAATATCCGCATGATCTCGACCTCGGAAATAAAGGTTTCGGTGGTGGTGGACGAAAAATACCTCGAACTTGGCGTGCGGGCGCTACACGATGCCTTCGAGCTTGAGCGAGCACCGAAATAGCAAACTTCTGGGTCAATATCGCGTCCAAAGTTTGGTGGGCTAGATTTCCAGGTGATGCCAACTTGTTAGTTCCCCGTCGATTACCGAGTTTATGATATTAAAAACAGTATCTTAAAGTAAGAATTACAGTTTCGAAATGGCGGGCCGATAAAAAAAATAGTAAGCCATGTAACAATTGTATTGTGTATTGAGACTTCCACCTGGAATAACGAGTATGGTGACTGACCGAACAAGGAGACGAGATCATGCTGATTTTAACCCGGCGTGTGGGTGAGACGCTGATCATCGGGGATGATATAACAGTGACGGTGTTGGGCGTGAAGGGCAACCAAGTCCGTATTGGTGTGAACGCACCCAAACACGTTTCTGTTCACCGCGAAGAGATCTACGAGCGCATTCAGAAAGAAAAAGAAGCCCAGGGTCATTCAGGGCATGATGACGAGGAGCCGGGTGCAGGAGGCATTAAAGCGAGCACTGGCTAGCGTGAACGCCAAATCATAAATACATTTTGCGATTATCGAGCTGATTAGGTATCCTTTTGCCGGGTTCAGATTTGGCGGGGATCAAGGGGGAAGTCCCCCGGCTGTCATGAGAGCGAATCCCCCCTACGCGTAGAAATTAATTGCGTAGGTTAATGAGGGTTCGCTCTTTTATTTTTTGTTCAGTGCTGCCCATAAAACAACATCCGTTCAGATGTCAACGTGGAGAGATGGCCGAGTGGTCGAAGGCGCTCCCCTGCTAAGGGAGTATGGGGTCAAAAGCTCCATCGAGGGTTCGAATCCCTCTCTCTCCGCCATTAATTATTTAAAAACTGCAAGTTACGATATTTTTTTGGATTTACCCACAAATTGACCCACGGTCTAAGGTAGATGGTCAACCCTCGTATGTCTCCCTATCCGTGCCTATGCCTTGTCCGCGGTGTTCATCTTGTGGGATAGGCGAATTCAATTTGCCGCATGAACTGAACGCCCTGGCCCAGGCCAATCCGCGCTGGTTGGGTGGATAACTCGCGTTCACCCTGGGTGCTGCCTACAGGGGGCCAAAATCTCTCCCAGCATCTGCACGTGTATGCGTTGGTCAGCGACGACGGCCTCAGCCCGGACGGGGCACAGTTCATCCGGGCGCGGCGTGGCTTCCTGTTTCCCGTGAAGGCCCTGTGACAGGTGTTTCGCGGCAAACACCTCGCGGGGCTGGAAGCGGCCTGGCACAGGGCGAACTGAAACTGGCCGACCGCCGCGCCGAACTCGCCGACACCCAACCGCGGCGTCGGAGGCTACAGGCACGGCGTGCCAAGGACCGGGTGGTCTACGCCAAGCCGCCCTTTGCCGGCCCCCAAGGGTATGTTGCAGTATCTGGGTCGTTACACCCATCGGGTAGCCGTGTCCAACGACAGACCGGTGGCCTTTTCGACGGCAAACCCGTGCGTTTTTGCTGGCGCGATTACGCGCACGGCAACCGCATGAAGATCCTCACTCTGGAGGCCGAGACTGGGCTTTGGCAATTCAAGATTACGAAGGGCAAAAATAGAGATATCCTTGAATTGTGGCTTGCGTTGGCGGTGTGTAGGATCTTCAGAAGATTCTATACAAATCAGACTTCTACTTGAAATCAAACGCCCAATCGGGTAAGCGCCGGCATTTCTCCGGTACCCCCCACACACCACATAGCATGCGGGTCCGCTACTCAAGCAGTTGAAGCAGGGTAAGGAAAGCGAATCCACTGGTCCTTGATCGACACCAAGCCCTGCGCCTTCAGCCGCTCGTTGGACATGCCATTTGCGTAATCGGGGTGCGCGACATGGCGAAAGGCCCTTTTGAATTGAGCCCTGTCTTGATCGCTTCCTTTCGGATTGACACCCAAACTAACGAGATGACTAATTTTGGTGCGCGGCCATCGCCGCTGTTTCCAGTAGCAACAGCGCATGCGCCGTCACAGCCATTTGTCCAGTTCAGGGACCGGCCGGTAATAGTCCGATAACGCAAGTAGTTCATCCAGCCTACCACGTAGAGGCGTAGTTCACGGTAGCGCTGGTCGAGGTTGACGCCCCACGTGCGCCCCGTCAGTTGCCCGATGCGATGTTGACATGCTTCGTGAACTTCTCGTCCAAAGTTGCGCTGTCAGAGCGTGGCCGTCGGTAAGAATTGCAAGGCGAAGCCGGCCATGCATTCCTTCAGGCGGTGAAATGCCATTGAAAAAGTCACTGCTTGAGTTACATTAGCCTTGTTTACCCAGAGCAAAAAAAGCGGGATCGGGCATGAGGGCGGTGGCCGTCCGGCGGCATGCTCGACCAACGATTAAAGGAACCTTTGATTTATTCAGAGGTTCCTGCGGCACAAGGATGGGCTCTGAGAATTCCAGGATGGAATTATTCAGAGCCTCCTAAAAACACTGCGCAGTCGAATGGATGAGGGGACGGGGAATGTCGCCGCTGGATATGCTGGATGCCCTGATCGGTTTGATGTTTGTTTATCTCGTGCTCAGCCTGATCGTCACCGCGCTGGTGGAGGTGTGGAACGAATGGTATGGCTTGCGCGGGCGCACTCTGCACGACGCCCTCGGCCGAATGTTTTGTAATGCTAGTCTCCTTGCTGCCTTCTACGCGCATCCGCACATTCTGGCTCTGCAAAATAAAAACGATCGCTATCCTTCTTATATCCGCGATGAATTGTTCGCCGAGGTGCTGCTCGATGTCATGACCGGCAGGCGTTACGCTGAGCTGCAGCAGTCGCCGTACCAGGTCACGACGGCTATCGCCGCCACGGGTGAGGAGTACGGCGCCACTACGGTCACCGCCACTCTCAACGGTTTCCTTCTCGAAGCGAATGGCGACAACGAACACTTGCAGCAACTCATCGTTCAATGGTTCAGCGATACCCAGGAACGCGCCGTCGGCTGGTTCCGTCGCAAGCTCTCCTGGCGTTTGCTGGTTGTGGGTCTGGCGGTCACCCTGGTCACTAACGCCGATACACTGCATATTTTCTCGGTGTTGACCGCGGACCCGGCGCGTCGCCAGCAATACGTCGAAAGCGTCGAGCGGGCGTTAGCGGACGAGAACTTGCGCGGCTGCCTCGCCGCTGACGAGGAGTCGAAGGACGTGGCCCCCTCGACAAATCACCTGCCAGCGGCGGAGTCAGGCAACGGCGTCCCCGCCGCGGTGGGAGACCCGCAGCGCAATACTGATGCGCCAGTGGCGACGCCTACTAATTGCGCTTGGTTGACCATCGCGAAACGTGAGGCTGTGCAGCTCACCCCGCTCTTGGGTTGGCAAAACGGCATACCGGCAGGCTGGGCTTGGCTGTGGGCGGTGATAGGTTGGGCCTTGACGGCTATCACGCTTTCGTTGGGTGCGCCGTTCTGGTTCGACATGTTGCAGAAATTCATGAGGGTGCGCGGTTCGCTGCGGCCGGCTACAGCGGAGGAGGCACTGGCCGACGATGGACCCGTGCCGCCGGGCGCGGCCATCCATACGGCGCTTCCCGTACCCGCGCGTGCCAGCACGGCCGTCGATCTCGACGATTTCGCCGGCTTCCATCCCGAGGCGAGCCGCTACGAACCCATCAACGCTTTCTGGATGACGCGTTTCGCGGAGCTCGCCTATCGCACGGATCACGAAATCACCCAACGTTGCCAGGCATGGGGACTCCAGGTTGAATTCATATCGGTGATCCACGCTAATCTCGCTACTCAGATCTTCGCCGCCTGGACGGACCGGCTACTCGTCGTAGGCTGCCGGGGCACGGAGCTTTCCCAATCCGGTGATAGCCTGACCAATCTCCAGTGTGAACTCGAAGCTTGCGCTTGGATGCCGGCTTCGCGAGTCCATGCGGGATTCCATGAAGCGCTGAACGCGGCATGGCCGCCTTTGCGTGCGCTGATCGAAAACCACCATCGGAATCGCTCGCTATGGCTGACCGGTCACAGCCTCGGCGGCGCGCTCGCGGTACTGGCCGGCTACCGGTTGCTGGTGGAGTCCCAGACCGCGCCGGCCGGCCACCCGCTCGCGGATTTGCGGATCGGCGGCCTTTATACGTGCGGGCAGCCGCGCTGCGGCGATGCGAATTTCGCCCGGGAGTTGGATGCACGGTTCGGCCCGCGTTTCGTGCGCATCGTCAACAATCGCGATGTGATGCCGCTGACACCCTTGGCGGCCATGGGTTATGCCCACGCCGGTACCGTGATGTATATCGATGAATTGGGCCGCCTGGTGGTCGATCCGCCGGTATGGTACAAAATTCTCGACAAGCTGGAGCCCGACCCCAACACGCTGCGAGCGCGGCTCGAAGAGACGTTTGGCGATCATGGCGCCGCACTGTATCTCAAGCTGTTAGGCGAGGCCTTGTGGCGCAGGAACCTCTGAATAATTCAGAGGTTCATTAATTCACGGAGACTGGGGTGGGATGAATCAGACGCGTGCCCGGTGGTTCTTCGAACAGATTGCGGCCGATGTCCGAATAGACCACCATCGCCGCCGGTATTTCTTCCAGAATTTGTCTCGCCATCTCTTCCAGTGACATGCCTTCAGGTTCGAATTCCCGCCAATACCCTTCGGCCATTTCGGGACTGACGAAGAAGGACAGCGCCAACACACAGGCACCCAGTTCTTCGTCGAGGTCTTCGGGTGTATTGGCCTCCCACACATCAGTCAACCATTCATGCGCCACGAGAAATCCTCTCGACCATAGGCTGAGCGGCGCCCCCGCCTCGAGATTAGCCATGGCGTCCGCTGCCGGCTGGCAATCGGCGGGCAAGAGCGGATAACCGCGCAGGATTTCCTGATTGATCTGATTATATAGTGTCATCATCGCTTGCATCACTTGGCCGGCTTCGGCGAGGTCGGCGTAAGCCGCGTCTTGGCCGTTAAAAACTTCCGGCAGCCAGTCGACGGGCTGGATCATTTCCGGTGAACAGGCCACCCCGAACAGAAAGCCCAGCAGTTCCTGATAATTGAGGGTGTCCTCCGGCCGTTGTGCGGCGGCCAGAAAAGGTTGCAAGATGATTGCGGCCGATTCATAAACAGTGGGTTTCAGTTTCATGGCGGTGCCTTAAGCGTTATGCCCTCGCTACTGCGAGGCGATGATGGAATGGGGGTATAACGTCGCTGGATTTGATGGGGGCGGTGAAGTGAATCCTGGGGCGTATGATACTGCGGTCACGCGTCACCGCGCCACCCTTGACATTCCGGATCGCCGGTTTATCACTTTCCGGAGATTTCAGAGTAGGGCACGGCGGATTACAACCGCCCGCCAACTTTTGATGAGTGCGAATAACCCAATTCTGATCCGCACAGGGGCACAGGTATCGTCTGTAGGCATTCCCGCCGGTCACTGGTCTGCATCCTTAAAATATATTCTGTGTATCCCCCCCGAGGCTCACCACCGACCTGCTTCTCCAGTTCCTCGCCCTTAGCTTTGCGTATTTAAAGCGCGAGACGGGGTGGTGCCGCCCTCCCCAGGCAGGCTGTGGCGAGGACACAGCCTGTGTTAGAATTCGCCGTTTCGACAATAAGCTAAGATTTTCCGGCGCATCGCGCCGGTGTCCCCGGGTCCGGAAAGGAATTGTGCAGTCATGACCGAATTCGCCAAAGAAGTCCTGTCCGTCAATATCGAAGACGAGATGCGGACCTCCTATATGGAATACGCCATGAGCGTGATCGTGGGTCGGGCCTTGCCCGATGTCCGCGACGGGCTCAAGCCGGTACACCGGCGTGTGCTATTCGCCATGAGTGAATTGAGCAACGACTGGAACAAGCCTTACAAGAAGTCGGCGCGCGTGGTCGGTGACGTCATCGGTAAATACCATCCCCACGGTGACTCGGCGGTGTACGACACCATCGTGCGTATGGCCCAGCCCTTTTCGCTGCGCTACATGCTGGTCGACGGCCAGGGTAACTTCGGTTCGGTGGACGGCGACGCCCCGGCGGCGATGCGTTACACCGAGGTGCGCATGTCGCGTATCGCCCACGAGCTGTTGGCCGACCTCGACAAAGAGACCGTCGATTTCACGCTCAACTACGACGAATCGGAACGGGAACCCAGCGTCTTCCCCGCCAAGATCCCCAATCTGCTGATCAATGGCGCGGCGGGCATCGCCGTCGGCCTCGCCACCAACGTGCCGCCGCATAATCTCAACGAGGTGATCGACGGTTGTCTCGCGGTGATCGACGACCCGGCCATCGACATTCTGGGCTTGATGAAACTGATCCCCGGCCCGGACTTCCCGACCGCCGCCATCATCAACGGCGCGCGCGGCATTCATGAGGCTTACCACACCGGCCGCGGTCGTATCTACGTGCGAGCCCGTACCCACATCGAGGAAGACAGCAAAGGCCGGCAATCCATTATCGTCACTGAATTGCCGTATCAGGTAAACAAAGCCACGCTGCTGGAAAAAATCGCCGACTTGGTCAAAGAGAAACGCATCGAAGGCATCACCGAGCTGCGCGACGAGTCGGACAAGGATGGCATGCGCATGTTCATCGAGCTGCGCCGCGGCGAGATGCCCGAAGTGGTGCTGAATAATCTCTACCAGCACACCTCGATGCAGAGTGTATTCGGCATCAATATGGTTGCGCTGATGGACGGCCAGCCGCGCCTGCTCAATCTCAAACAGATACTCGAAGCTTTCATCCGCCACCGCCGCGAGGTGGTGACGCGGCGCACGGTGTTCGAATTACGCAAGGCGCGCGAACGCGCCCACATTTTGGAAGGTTTGGCGGTGGCGCTGGCCAATATCGACCCCATCATCGCCTTGATCAAGGCCGCGCCCAATCCGGCGGTGGCCAAGGAAGGTTTGATGGCGCGGGCCTGGGCGGCGGGCCTGGTCATCGAGATGCTCTCGCGGGCTGGCGCCACCGCTTCGCGCCCCGACAATCTCGCGGCGGAGCTGGGTCTCGTCAACGACGGTTATCGCTTGTCCGAAGCTCAGGCCAAGGCCATTCTCGATCTGCGCCTGCACACCCTCACCGGTCTCGAGCAGGAAAAGATCGTCAACGAGTACAAGGAAATTCTGGTCAATATCGGCGAGCTGCTGGAGATTCTGGGTAATCCCGATCGCCTGATGCAAGTCATCCGTGAAGAATTGCTGGCGATCAAAGCGCAATACGGCGACGCGCGCCGCACCGAAATCATGATCACCCATCAGGATCTCAGCCTCGAAGACCTCATCACCGAAGAAGACGTGGTGGTGACGCTGTCGCATGGCGGTTACGCCAAAGCCCAGCCCTTGAACGAATACCGCACCCAGAAGCGCGGCGGCCGCGGCAAATCGGCGACGGCGGTGAAGGAAGAGGACTTTATCGACAAGCTATTGATCGCCAGCACCCACGACACCATTTTATGTTTTTCCAATCGCGGCAAGGTGTACTGGAAAAAAGTCTACGAACTGCCGCAGGCCAGCCGCAATTCGCGCGGTAAACCCATCGTGAATCTTCTGCCGCTGGAGGAGGGCGAACGTATAACCGCCATTCTGCCCATCCGCGAGTACGCGGCGGACAAATTCATCTTCATGGCGACCGCCAGCGGCACGGTGAAAAAGACCCCGCTGCCTGACTTCTCGCGGCCGCGCACCAGCGGCATCATCGCCGTCGAACTGCGCGACGACGATCATCTGGTCGGCGTGGCGATCACCAACGGCGGCTGCGATGTCTTGCTGTTCAGCAGCGCCGGCAAGTGCGTGCGCTTCAACGAGTCGCACGTGCGGCAGATGGGCCGCACCGCGCGCGGCGTACGCGGCATCAGTTTAGGTAAAGGGCAGAAAGTCATCGCCCTGATCATCGCCGAAGCAGGCCATACGGTACTCACCGCCACCGAGAACGGCTACGGCAAGCGTACCGAACTCGGCGAATATCCGTTGCACGGCCGCGGCGGCCAGGGTGTTATATCGATCCAGACCAGCGAGCGCAACGGCGCCGTGGTCGGCGCGATTTTGGTGACCGAAGAGGATGAGGTGATGCTGATCACCAACGCCGGCACTTTGATCCGCACCGCCACTGCCGGCATTTCGGTGCTCGGCCGCAATACCCAGGGTGTGAAACTCATCGCCACCGGCGACGAAGAGAAACTGGTGGGTATCGAGCGCATCATCGAACCGGAACTCGGCGATGGTGAGGGTGGCGAGCTGGTGGAAGAAATGGAAGAGCCGCCAGAGAACGCATGAACGCAAAGGCGCGAGCACGCGAAGGGGCGCCAATTAAAGAATGATGACTGAAATGCGGGTAAACAGGTCGGTTGCTGATGAGGCGTTAGCTATCGGTGACCATGGCCTATGCAGACCTTTGTGCATTCCTTCGCGTTTTTGTGCCTTTGCGTTGAAGATTTTGTAATTAACAAGGGGTCGATTCATGTCGCGGATATACAATTTCAGTGCGGGTCCGGCGGTGCTGCCGGAAGAGGTGTTGAGCCAGGCGCGTGACGAACTGCTCGACTGGAACGGTTCCGGTATGTCGGTGATGGAAATGAGCCATCGCGGCAAGGAGTTCATGAGCATCGCCGAGCGCGCCGAGGCCGATTTGCGCGAACTGCTTGCCATCCCCGCCAATTACAAAGTGCTGTTCCTGCAAGGTGGCGCCAGCAGCCAATTCGCCATGGTGCCCTTGAATTTGTTGCGCGGTAAAACCACAGCGGATTACCTCAACACCGGCATGTGGTCGAAGAAAGCCATCGACGAGGCCAAACGTTTTTGCACGGTGAACGTCGCCGCGAGCAGCGAGGCGGATAAATTCACCTCAATACCGGCGCGCAGCGAGTGGAAACTCGACAGCGCTGCCGCCTACGTGCATTACACGCCGAACGAAACCATCGGCGGCGTGGAATTCCACAGTGTGCCGGACACCGGTGATGTGCCGCTGGTGGCGGACATGTCGTCGACCCTGTTGTCGCGTCCCATCGACGTCACTAAATTCGGCATCATCTACGCCGGCGCGCAGAAGAATATCGGCCCCGCCGGTCTGGTGGTGGTGATCGTGCGTGACGACCTGATCGGCGGCGCCACGGCGGCCACGCCGGTGATGTTCGATTACAAAACCCACGCCGACAACGGTTCGATGTACAACACGCCGCCTACTTACGGCTGGTATCTTGCCGGCTTGGTGTTCCAGTTGCTGAAAAAGAAGGGCGGTCTGCGGGTCATGGCCGAGACCAATAAACGCAAGGCCGATAAACTCTATAACGCCATCGATACCTCGGGCTTTTATAAAAACCCTGTGGCCAAGGATGCACGTTCGTGGATGAATGTGCCGTTCACTCTCAAGGACGCGGCGCTGGACAACACTTTCCTCGCCGAGGCGGGCAAGGTCGGGCTCAAGAGTCTGGAAGGTCATCGTTCAGTTGGCGGCATGCGCGCCAGCATTTACAACGCCATTCCGGAAGCGGGTGTCGATACCCTGGTCGAATTTATGAACGACTTCGCGCGGCGTAATGGTTGAGGACAACACCCAACGCGAAGGCGCAAAGACGCACAAGGTATAGTAGTTTTAAATTTTTTGGATTTTACTTTGCGGCTTTGCGCCTTTGCGCTTAAAGGTTTTTGAAAGGAGTGCCATGTTCAAAATACTCACGCTCAACAATATCTCGGTGGTCGGTCTGGAGCGCCTGCCGCGCGAGCGTTATGAGGTTGCCTCCGAGATTCAGCATCCTGACGCGATACTGCTGCGCTCGTTCAAGATGCACGGCATGGCGCTTCCCACCAGCGTGAAAGCGGTGGGACGCGCCGGTGCCGGTGTCAATAATATCCCGGTCGACGAGATGAGCAAGCTAGGCATCCCGGTATTCAACGCTCCCGGCGCCAACGCCAATGCGGTGAAAGAACTGGTGGTCGCGGGTATGTTGCTCGCTGCGCGCAACATCTGCCAGGCTTGGGATTATGGGCGTAAGCTGGAAGGCGACGATGCCTCGCTCAGCAAACAAGTCGAAGCCGGTAAAAAAGATTACGTCGGTTTCGAATTGCCCGGCCGTACTTTGGGTGTGGTCGGTCTCGGCGCCATCGGCGTAATGGTGGCGAATACCGCGCAAAAACTCGGCATGAAAGTGCTGGGTTACGATCCGCAAATCACAGTGCAGAGCGCCTGGCGTTTGTCGTCAGACGTGCAGCAGGCGCGCAGTCTCGATGATTTGTTGGCGCAATCGGACATGGTCACTTTTCACGTGCCGCTGGTGGATGCTACTCGTCACATGATCAACCGTGAGCGTCTGGTCTTTATGAAGAAGGGCGTGACGATACTCAATTTCGCGCGCGAAGGTATCGTCGACGAAGCAGCGGTGGTCGATGCCCTGAACGCCGGCAAGGCGCATGCTTATATCTGTGATTTCCCCACGCAACTGTCGAAGAATCATCCACGGGTGATAGCGCTGCCGCATCTCGGGGCGTCGACTAACGAGGCGGAGGATAATTGCGCGGTGATGGTGGCGGATCAAGTCCGCGATTTTCTAGAAAACGGCAATATCACCAACTCGGTGAATTTCCCCGAAGTGGCGATGCCGCGCAGCGACGGTCACCGTATCGCCATCGCCAATGCCAATGTGCCGAATATGGTGGGGCAGATTTCCACCGCCATGGCCGAGGCCGGGCTGAACATTCTTGACATGCTCAATAAATCCAAGGGCGAGATCGCTTACACCTTGACCGATGTGGACCGCCCGGTGACCGAGACGGTGCTGCGGCGCATCAAGGGTATCGCGGGTGTGCTCTCGGTGCGGGTGATGTAAGCATGGTGGTAAATACCGATTCATTTTTCCCGCTATTCACCCCATGCAGACGGAAATGAAGATTGGTCGGTTCACACTTGGAATAGGTAAAAAATAGCGGGCAGCAAATCTGCGGCGCATGATGGACGGATGATGGGCGAAGACAAACTTAAAGCGATACGCGATCGCATCGACGGCCTGGACGAGCAAATCCAGGCCTTGATCAATGCGCGCGCACTCTGCGCCAAAGAGGTGGCGGAGCTCAAGAACGGCATTCCCGCCGCGAGTTTTTACCGTCCCGAGCGCGAAGCCGAAGTGTTGCGCAAGGTGATCGCGCGTAACCAAGGGCCGCTCAGCGGCGAAGAAATGGCGCGCTTGTTTCGCGAAATCATGTCGGCCTGTCTTGCCCTCGAACAACCGATGCGCGTCGCTTATCTCGGGCCGGAGGGTACTTTTACCCAGGCGGCTGCGTTAAAGCATTTCGGTCACGCGGTGGCGACGGTGGCCCATGCCGCCATCGATGAAGTGTTTCGCGACGTCGAGGCGGCGGCCTGCCATTACGGCGTGGTGCCCGTGGAAAATTCCACGGAAGGCGTGGTCAGTCACACCCTGGATAGATTTCTCAACTCGCCGCTCAAAATCGTCGGCGAAGTGGAACTGCGTGTTCATCACAATCTTCTGGGCAAGGCCGAAGATATGGCCGCGGTGCGGCGGGTCTACGCTCATCAGCAGGCCCTGGCGCAATGCCGTGAATGGCTGGACGAACATCTGGCCGGTGTCGAGCGGGTCGCGGTGAGCAGTAACGCCGAAGCGGCACGGCGTGTCGCCGGCGAGGTGGACGCGGCGGCCATCGCCAGTCGCGAGGCCGCGGATATTTATCAGCTGCGGGTGTTGGCCGGCAACATCGAAGACGAACCCGATAATACCACCCGTTTCTTGGTGATCGGCCGCGAGGTGGTGGCGCCTTCCGGCCGCGATAAGACGTCATTGCTGATTTCGGCACCCAACCGTCCGGGCGCCTTGTTTGATTTGCTGGCCCCACTCGCTGAGCACGGCATATCGATGACCCGCATCGAGTCGCGTCCATCACGGCGGGGAATGTGGGAATATGTGTTTTTCGTCGACATCGAAGGCCATGGTGCGGACCCCAAGGTCGCTCAGGCCTTAGAGGCGCTGGCCGGGATGGCGGCGATGTTGAAGGTGCTGGGTTCTTATCCGCGGGCGATTTTGTGAAGCGGAGCCTAGGTAAAGTGAGACGTATTAGGCGGGAAAGGGCGGTCGAGAGTTGTAGAGTGACTGAGTTAATAATCTTTTCTCTTTGCTTGCGCTCCGAGCAGTTAAATATTTTATAGGTAAGCGATCATGATCATCATTATGAATGCAGGCAGCACCGATGCGCAGATCGATGCCGTGTCGGACAAGTTGAAGGCCATGGGCATGGGTTCCCATGTGTCGAAGGGTATCGAGCGCACGATAGTCGGTGCCATCGGCGACGAGCGTCAGATCGATATCGAGGCGCTGGAAGTCTTGCCCGGCGTCGAGAACGTGGTGCGGGTGATGAAGCCGTACAAGATCGTCTCGCGTATCTCCCATCCGGAAGATTCGGTGATCGATATCCGCGGCATCAAGTTGGGCGGCAATCAAATCCAGGTAATCGGCGGACCGTGTTCGGTGGAGACCCAATCGCAAATGGACTCCGCGGCGGCCTCGGTGGCGGCGGCGGGTTGCCGCTTGATGCGCGGCGGCGCCTTCAAACCCCGCACCAGTCCCTACACCTTTCAAGGCGTGGGTGTGGAAGGCTTGGATATGTTCCGCAAGGCGGCGGATAAATATAACTTGCCCATCGTCACCGAGCTGATGGACGTGCGTATGCTCGACACCTTTCTCGAGCATGACGTGGATGTGATTCAGATCGGTACCCGTAATATGCAGAACTTCGATTTGCTCAAGGAAGTGGGCAAGGTGCAGAAGCCGGTCATTCTCAAACGCGGCATGTCGGCGACCATTTCCGAGTGGCTGATGGCGGCGGAATACATCGCCGCCGGCGGCAATCACAACATCATCTTTTGCGAGCGCGGCGTGCGCAGCTTCGAGACCTATTACCGGAACATGCTCGACGTCACCGCCATTCCGGTGTTGAAACGCGAGACCCATTTCCCGGTAATCGTCGATCCCAGTCATGCCGGCGGCAAGGCCTGGATGGTGCCGGCGCTGGCCCGCGCCGCGGTGGCGGCGGGCGCCGACGGCTTGTTGATCGAGATGCATCCCTGTCCGGCCGAGGCGTGGTGTGACGCCGATCAGGCCTTGAGTCCGCCGGAGTTGACCAAGCTGATGGGTGAATTGCAGGGCATCGCCGCTTCGCTGGGGCGGACTTTGTAATCAGCCAGACATCACTATTACTCAAGTTGCCACGCCATGACCAGCCGCCACGTACTGCGCGCCTTCATCCCCGCCGCAACCCGCCCGACCCAGGGCGCGCGGCGGGTGAGTTTGAATGGTGAACGGGGTGCGCTGATTATTTCGGCGGCCCCGGCCCAATATGTTTTTTCTTGAGCGATCCCTTGATGATTAATCGACTCTGCATCATCGGCGTGGGTCTGATTGGCGGCTCCTTGGCGCGAGCGCTGAAACGCGTAGGCGCGTGCGCCGAGGTGGTGGGTTGCGGCCGCGATGAAAGCGCCTTGCGGCGGGCGGTGGAGTTGGGGGTAATCGATGGTTATCGCAGCGATCCCGCCTTAGCGGTGAACGGCGCCGACCTCGTGGTGCTGGCGGTACCGCTGGGTATGATGGAATCCGTGTTGCGCCGTATCGCGCCGGCCTTGAGTGCCGACGCGGTGATCACCGATGTGGGCAGCGCCAAAGGCAGTGTGGTGGCGGCGGCGCAAGCGGTGTTCGGCCGAGTGCCTGCGCGCTTCGTGCCGGGCCATCCCATCGCCGGTACGGAAAAGAGCGGAGTGGAGGCATCTTTCGCCGAGTTGTTTCAAGGCCGGCGGGTGATCTTGACGCCCTTGTCCGACACCGATGCCGAGGCGCATCAAATCGTGCGCCGGATGTGGGAACAAACAGGCGCCGAGGTGGTGGACATGGCCGTCGAACATCACGACGAGGTATTGGCCGCCACCAGCCATTTGCCCCATCTGCTGGCCTTCGCGCTGGTCGATACCCTGGCGCGCATGCAGGAAAAGGCGGAGATTTTCCGTTACGCCGCCGGCGGTTTTCGCGACTTCACCCGCATCGCTTCCAGTGATCCCGCCATGTGGCGCGACATCTGCTTGGCCAATCGCGTAGCCGTGGTGGCGATGCTCGATCACTTCCGCGACGACCTCGCCGGCTTGCGTGACGCCATCGACGGCCAGAATGGCGAGGCCATCGCCGAGGTGTTTACCCGGGCTAAAACCGCGCGCGACCGCTTTTGCCGTCAGGAACGGGTCGAGTGATGCACTGGCTTCCTTGCCACGGGCAGCCGCGTAGGGGTGCTGTATCGAGATCGCTGGTAATTTAATTTTATGAGACGGTTTATCTTGAGGAATGATCGAGCGCCATGAGCAGTGACGACAATATCGTGTTTTACGCCGAGGCCGGCGGCACTTTGCGCGGCCGGGTCCGGGTGCCCGGTGATAAATCCATCTCCCACCGTTCCATCATGTTCGGCGCCTTGGCCGACGGCGTGACCGAGGTGAGCGGTTTTCTCGAAGGCGAGGATTGCCTCGCCACCATCGGCGCCTTCCGCGCCATGGGGGTGCGCATCGACGGTCCCGACCACGGACGGGTGACGGTGCACGGCGTGGGCCTGCATGGTTTGCGCGAGCCGAGCGGGCCGCTGTACATGGGCAATTCGGGTACGTCGATGCGTCTGCTGGCGGGTTTGCTGGCCGGTCAGGCTTTCGATGTGGTGATGACCGGCGATGCCTCGCTGACCCGCCGGCCCATGAAGCGGGTGGCGGATCCTTTGCGCAAAATGGGAGCGTTGATCGAAACCAGTCCCAGCGGCACACCGCCGCTGCGGATTACTGGCAAACAGAATTTGCAAGGCCTAGTCTATGCCATGCCGATGGCCAGCGCCCAAGTAAAGTCTTCCCTGTTGCTGGCGGGTTTATATGCCCAAGGGCAAACCTGCGTCACCGAGCCGGCACCGACCCGCGATCATACTGAGCGGATGCTGGCGGGTTTCGGCTACGCGGTAGAACGGGAAGGGTGTACGGTATGCGTGGAGGGCGGCGGCCACCTGCATGCGGCCAACATCGACGTGCCGGCCGACATTTCCTCGGCGGCGTTTTTCATGGTGGGAGCCGCCATTGCGCCGGGTTCCGATTTGACCCTCGAACACGTGGGCGTGAATCCCACTCGCATTGGGGTAGTCAATATCCTCAAGGCCATGGGTGCGGATATCACGCTCGGCAACGAACGACGGGTGGGCGGCGAGCCGGTGGCCGACATCCGGGTGCGGGCATCATCGCGGTTGCGGGGCATCCGCATTCCCCAAGACCAAGTGCCTTTGGCCATCGACGAGTTTCCGGCCCTGTTCATCGCCGCCGCCTGTGCCGAAGGCGAGACCGTGTTGACCGGCGCCGAGGAATTGCGCGTCAAGGAAAGCGACCGTATTCATGTGATGGCCGATGGATTGCTGGCCTTGGGCATCGATGCCAAGCCCACTCCCGACGGCATGGTGATACACGGTGGCGCCTTACAGGGCGGGCGTATTAACAGTCACGGCGATCACCGTATCGCCATGGCCTTTGCGATGGCGGCCTTACGCGCCGGCGGACCGGTCATGATCGAGGATTGCGCCAATGTCCGCACCTCTTTCCCCGATTTCTTGAGTTTGGCGAGGGCGGCCGGGTTGCAGGTTAAGCAGGTGAGTTAAACTAAAATCTCTGAAACATAAATCTATATATTCAATTAGATGTCGATTATTTATAACAGGATGGATTAACAAACGTGACGGAGCAAGGACGTGAACAGCAGGCCATCCCGGTGATCACCATCGACGGGCCCAGCGGTTCCGGTAAGGGGACGTTGAGCCGATTGGTAGCGGGTAAATTGGGTTGGCATTTTCTCGACAGCGGGGCGCTTTACCGTTTGGTGGCGCTGGCGGCGCGGCATCACGCCGTACCCCTGGAGGACGAGGTGTCGTTGACGACCCTTGCCGCCCACTTGGACGTGGAATTCGAGGCGGTGGACGGCGGCGTCGACAGCCGCATCGTGCTTGAAGGCGAGGATGTGGATAATGTCATCCGTACAGAGCAATGCGGGCGGGATGCCTCGGTGGTGGCGGCCCTGCCGACGGTACGCCAGGCCTTGTTGGAGCGGCAGAGGGCGTTTCGCGTGGCGCCGGGCCTAGTGGCGGACGGCCGGGACATGGGCACGGTGGTGTTTCCTGAGGCTGATCTCAAGCTGTTTCTCACCGCGAGCCGGGAAGAACGTGCCCGTCGCCGCTATAACCAGTTGAACGAAAAAGGGATAGATGCTAATCTGCAGCGCATTTTGAGCGATTTGGAAACGCGTGATGCACGCGACAGCGAGCGTAGCGCGTCTCCATTGCGGCCCGCCAACGATGCGGTGATAGTCGATACCACCGGCATCGCTATCGATGATGTCGTGATGCAGGTATTGGCGTTGTGGCGGGAAGCGGCGCGTAAAACAAGCTAAACTTGAAAACACTCCATGGTTTTTATTCATGGGTACTCAGGCTCCGATCTGTCTCCTGACAATCGGGTTTTAACATAGCCGCAATCACGCGGCACAACCGGTCCGGCATTCGGCGGACCAAGGGTCATTCATCAATGAGCGAAAGCTTTGCACAACTATTTGAACAGAGTCTGGCGGCACAAAGAATGCGGCCGGGCGCTATCGTTACCGCCACTATCGTGGAAATCCGCCCCGATGTAATCATCGTCAGCTCCGGTTTGAAATCCGAGAGCGCCATTCCCATCGAGCAGTTCCGCGATGATAACGGAATGGAAAAAGTGGCGGTCGGCGATCAGATCGAAGTCGCTTTGGAAATGATGGAAGACGGTTTTGGCGAAACCCGTCTGTCCCGCGAAAAGGCGCGTCGCGCCCGCACCTGGATTTATCTCGAGAAGGCATTGGAAGCGGGCGAGACCGTCAAGGGTATCCTCACCGGCAAAGTCAAAGGCGGTTTCACCGTCGAGATCGACGATGTGCGCGCCTTCTTGCCCGGTTCCTTGGTGGATGTGCGCCCGGTACGCGACCCCAGCTACCTCGAGAACAAGGAACTGGAATTCAAGGTCGTCAAACTGGATCGCCGCCGCAACAACGTGGTGGTGTCCCGCCGCGCGGTGGTCGAGCAGGAGAGCGGCGCCGAGCGCGAAAATCTGCTGGAAAATCTCCAGGAAGGCCAAGTCATCAAGGGTATCGTCAAGAACCTCACCGATTACGGCGCCTTCGTGGATCTGGGCGGCGTCGACGGCCTGCTGCACATCACCGACATGGCGTGGAAACGCGTCAAACAGCCTTCCGAAGTGGTGAATGTCGGTGACGAGATCGACGTGAAGGTGTTGAAGTTCGATCGCGAGCGTCAACGCGTCTCCTTGGGTCTGAAACAATTGGGCGAAGATCCGTGGGTCGATATCGCCCGCCGTTACCCGGTCACCACCCGCCTGTTCGGTAAGGTCACCAACATCGCCGACTACGGCTGTTTCGTCGAGATCGAAGACGGCGTGGAAGGTTTGGTACACGTCTCGGAAATGGACTGGACCAACAAGAACATTCACCCCTCCAAAGTCGTGCATCTGGGCGACGAAGTGGAAGTGGTGGTGTTGGACATCGACGAAGAGCGTCGCCGCATCTCGCTCGGCATGAAGCAATGCAAAGCCAATCCCTGGGATGAGTTCGCCGTCACCCACAAGAAAGGCGACCGCGTGGTGGGCAACATTAAATCCATCACCGACTTCGGCATCTTCGTTGGCTTGGATGGTGGCATCGACGGGCTGTTGCATCTGTCCGACTTGTCTTGGAACGTCCCCGGTGAAGAGGCCGTGCGCAACTACAAGAAGGGTGATGAAGTGGAAGCCGTTGTATTGGCTATCGACTCCGAACGCGAGCGCATCTCGCTGGGCGTCAAGCAGCTGGAACAGGATCCCTGGTCCAACTACGTGGCCGAGCATCCCAAGGGCAGCATCGTCAACGGTGTGGTGAAAGAAGTGGATGCCAAGGGTGCGATCGTGGAGCTCGCCGACAGCGTGGAAGGCACATTGCGCGCCTCCGAGTTGTCGCGTGACCGCGTCGAAGATGCCCGTTCGATCCTGAACGTTGGTGACAAAGTGGAAGCCAAGTTCATGGGCGTCGATCGCAAGAACCGCAGCATCATCCTCTCCATCAAGTCCAAGGACAGTGATGAAGAGGCCGAGGTGCTGGAAGGTTACAGCCGGTCCACCATTGGCAGCGGTACCAATTTGGGTGACTTGCTCAAAGAACAGATGGGAACCAATAATAACGGCTAGTGGTAGGCCAGGATCCGGGCTTCGCAAAGAGGCCCGGATCGTTTTCCCGAGCGAAGGAAATACGAAATAGGTTTGAACTTGAGTGCGAACCAGGGGAGGAATCATGACGAAATCGGAACTGATCGAAATACTCTCGCAAAAGCAGAGTCAGCTCACCTCCAAGGACGTGGAGTTTGCAGTCAAGACCCTCACAGAACAAATGGCCCAGACCCTCTCAGGGGGCGGGCGTATCGAGATCCGCGGCTTCGGCAGTTTTTGCCTGCATTTCCGGCCGCCGCGTATCGGGCGTAATCCCAAGACCGGCGACGCGGTGGCGTTGGCGGGCAAGTACGTACCCCATTTCAAGCCGGGCAAAGAACTGCGTGAACGCGTTAACGAAAACAATTAATCGTTTCGCGAAAAACCCGCTGTTACTCCGGCGGTGAAGAGAGGAAGCAAGCAGCGGCCGCCCACACAAAGTGGATGGATGCGGTACTCGCCGTGAGACCTTGACCATCTCTTTCTTGGAACCTATCTCAACATCGATATCGAGAATATTCGGCGTGTACGCTCCTCGCCCATGGCGAGCTAGTATTGCCTGTGAAAAATTGATGCGGTGATAAGCCGATAATCGGCTTGCAGGCCCAGTTCCAATTTTGTGAGGCATTGTAGTTTGACGGGATCATGTTCCGCACCGCGCTTGTTTGTGAGCCCCAGATTCGCGGGCCACGATTAAAGGTCCATGCCCGGCTAATTTTTCGCGTTCACCGCTGTTCCGTGGCAAGATATATTTCCTTGTGCACGGGTCCAGTGGAGGCACTATGTTGCGTCTGTTTCGATTTGCGGTTTATTTCATTGTGGGATTGGCGGGCCTGGTGTTCGCCTTGCTCAATGCTCAGGCCGTGCCTTTCAATTATTACTTCGGCAGTCGTGAAATACCCTTGGCGTTCATCGTGGCCATGGCGGTGGGTTGCGGCGCCTTGTTGGGGATCGCGGCCAGCTTGGCCATGGTGGTGAAGGCCAAGCGCGAGGCGGCCGGTTTGCGCAAGAATGTCAATTTGGCGGAAAGAGAACTCGCCAACCTGCGCGCGATTCCGTACAAAGACCAACCCTAGTGGCGGTCGGGCTTGAGATATGAACGAGATCCTGTGGCTGTTATTGCCGGTAGCGGCCGCCTCGGGTTGGCTGCTGGCTAAACGCGACGCCCAACGCAACGCGGCGGCGCCGTCGCTCTCGCGCGATTATTTCACCGGCCTCAATTATCTGCTCAATGAACAGCCCGATAAAGCCATCGAATGTTTCGTCCGCATGTTGGAGGTCGACAACGACACGGTGGAGATTCATCTTGCGCTGGGTAATCTGTTTCGCCAGCGCGGCGAAGTCGATCGCGCCATTCGCATTCATCAGAACCTCATCGCACGTCCCACTCTCAATGGCAGCCAACGCGCGCAAGCCTTGTTGGAATTGGCCCAGGATTACATGCGCGCCGGTCTGCTCGATCGCGCCGAGGGTTTGTGCCGCGAGTTGATTGAGATGGATATGCATCTGCCACGCGCGCTGGCCATGCTGAGCGATATCTATCAACAGGAGAAAGAATGGGAGCAGGCCATCGAGGCCGCCCGCCGTTTACAAGCGGTGACGGGCCAGGCGATGGAGCCCATGATCGCCCAGTTTTATTGTGAACAGGCCGAACACGCGCGTGACCAAGGCGACGCGGAACGGGCCGCGCGCCTGCTCAAAAAGGCCTTGGCGAGCGATGAGCATTGCGTGCGCGCCAGCATGATTCGCGGTGAAATGGCGGCGGCGGCCGGTGATTGCAAAGGGGCGATCCGTGCCTATCAGCAAGTGGAACTGCAGGATCCGGCTTATTTGCCGGAAATCATCGCGCCCTTGATGAATTGTTATCGCGACCACGGCGATAACCGGGAATTGTTCGCTTATTTGGAAGGTCTATGGTCCCGCCATGGCGGTGCGACGGCGCTGTTGTGTCTCACTGATTTGGTGGGGCGCGAACAAGGCGACGCGGCGGCCTTGGCATTTCTCGCTGCGCAATTGACCCACCGTCCGTCGTTGCGCGGCCTGGCGCGTATCATGGACATGGCGCCGGGTAACGAGACGGCCGCCGCTGAAAAACTTGCGATCGCTCACACGACCTTGCTGCAACTGCTGGAAGAAAAGCCGGTGTACCAATGCGTGCGTTGTGGTTTCGCGGGGAAAGCCTTGCACTGGCGTTGTCCGGGTTGTAAATATTGGAACACGGTCAAACCGATCACCGGTATCGAGGGAGAGTAGTTATGTTCAACGCAACGCGGGAGCCACGCATCGTCGTGGCGCTGGATTACGCCGACCCGACCGAGGCCTTGACCCTGGTCGGCCGGCTGGATCCACGGCAATGCCGTTTAAAAATCGGCAAGGAATTATTTACCCGCGGCGGCCCCGACCTGGTGCGGCATGTGGTGGCGAGCGGTTTCGACGTCTTTCTCGATCTCAAATTTCACGACATCCCCAACACCGTGGCACAAGCGGTAAAGGCCGCGGCGGAACTCGGGGTGTGGATGGTGAACGTGCACGCCTTGGGCGGCCGCAAGATGTTGCAAGCGGCGCGCGCGGCGCTCGATGAACTGCCGAAGCCTCCGCTGCTGATCGCGGTGACGGTGCTCACCAGTCTCGACGAAGTGGAGCTGCGCGAAGTGGGGCTCATCGGCTCGGTGGAAGACAATGTCAGCCGTTTGGCCGGTTTGGCCCAGCAATGCGGTTTGGACGGCGTGGTCTGTTCGGCGTGGGAGGCGCGTTCCCTGCGTGCGCGTTTCGGTCCGCGCTTTCAATTGGTGACGCCGGGCATACGCCCCGGCGGCGCGGATTTGAATGATCAAAAACGCAGCATGACCCCGGCCGACGCCCTGCGCGCCGGCGCGGATTATCTGGTGATCGGCCGGCCCATTACCCAGGCCGCCGATCCGAGCCGTATGTTGCGGACCCTCGCCGACGACATTGCGGCGCATTAAGTCGATGAGATGGCGCTACGGCATTGTCGGGTGATTTAGCAAGTTTTGATCCGCGCGTGAAGCTTAGGAACGGTGCGGCGCGATAGGCCGGATTTTTATCCGCCCGCCACCGCTCGCCGCGGAGTCAGAAAAGACGCGACAGCGTGGGTTGGATTACTCTTCCAATTTTGAGGCTGTGCGGCTTTTGCCCGGTTTTGATATAGTTGCGCTTCGCGCTGACCCCTTGCGGGCTCAGCTCCGCTGGCCTGGTTACGCATCGGAAACACTATGAAGCTGCAACCTATCATTCTATCCGGAGGCGCCGGTACCCGCCTCTGGCCCTTGTCCCGCGAACACTACCCCAAGCAACTGCTGGCCTTTCTTGGCGGCCGTTCCCTGTTGCAGGAGACGGTTTTGCGGATGGACGGCCTCGGTCGCGCCGCGGTTCCGCCGCTGGCGATGGAGCGGCCGCTGCTGGTGTGTAACGAAGAACACCGTTTTATGGTGGCCGAGCAGGTCCGCGAACTGGGCGTGTCCGGCGCCACCCTCATTCTCGAACCAGTGGGCCGCAACACCGCCCCGGCATTGACCCTGGCCGCTTTGACACTGGAGACCGATGGCGATGGCGCGGTGATGTTGGTGATGCCGGCCGATCACGTGATCCGCGATCCCGCGGTGTTCGGTGCGGCGGTGGCCGAGGCGGTGGCCTTGGCCGAGGACGGTGCATTGGTAACCTTCGGCATTGTGCCGACCGGGCCGGAGACCGGTTATGGGTATATTCGGGTGGGCGATGTCCTGCGCGACGCGCAGGACGGTTCGTCGGCGACCGCTCCCCGCGTGCTGGCGGCTTTTGTCGAGAAACCGGACAGGGCGACGGCCCAGGCTTATGTGGACAGCGGCAAGTACCTGTGGAACAGCGGCATGTTCGTGATGAAACCCGCCGTGTGGCTGCGGGCCATGGCGCAATACCGGCCCGATATCCTGGCGGCGTGCCGACGTGCCTACGAAGGCGGTGTGCAGGACCGGGATTTTTATCGGGTGGACAAAAAAGCTTTCAGCGCGTGTTCCAGTGATTCCATCGATTATGCGGTGATGGAAAAATTGACTACTCAGCCGGTGGACGGTTTATGGGCCGCGGTGGTGCCGCTATCCGCCGGCTGGTCCGATGTGGGGGCCTGGGCGGCGGTATGGGAGGTGGGCACGCCCGATACCGACGGCAATGTGACCAAAGGCGATGTGTATACCCACGCCACCCGCAACAGCCTGCTGATTGCCGAATACCGGATGATAGCCGGGGTGGGTCTGGAAGACATGGTGGTGGTGGAGACCGCCGACGCGGTGATGGTGGCGCACAAGAGCCAGGCGCAAGACGTCAAGAAAATCGTCGACCAACTCAAGGCCGAGAACCGCAGCGAACGCTTGATGCACCGGCGCGTCTACCGGCCCTGGGGCAGTTATGAAGGCATCGATGCCGGTGAGCGCTTTCAAGTGAAGCGGATCATAGTAAAGCCCGGCGCCGCGCTGTCTTTGCAAATGCACCATCACCGCGCCGAGCATTGGATCGTGGTGCGCGGCACGGCGCGGGTGACCCGCGGCGACGAGGTGTTTCTGATCTCGGAGAATCAATCGACTTATATTCCCCTGGGCGTGCAACACCGTTTGGAAAACCCCGGCAGCTTGCCGTTGGAGATCATCGAAGTGCAGTCGGGCGCCTATCTCGGCGAGGACGACATCGTGCGCTTTGAGGACGTGTATGGGCGGGGTGAGAACAAGTAGGTTAGCGGGCAATGCGAGAGTGTCAGTAGGTTTTGACGTACTGCGCAAGGGGAAACGAAAGGGTTTTAGCGGGCCTAGGCAAAGGAAAACAATATGGTTTGGTAAGGCTAGGCTGTTTGTTTTCTGGATATTCGATGTGCCTGGGTGGTGGGTGCATACAGCAAGCAATACCACCCCGCCCCCTACGGGGGCACCCCTCCTCATGAGAGGAGGGGATACTAAAGAAGGTGGCGGAATCCTGCCCATGGCCACGATAGGATTGTACGGCTTCCTCATGAGAGAGGGAGTAAAAGAGGGCGGCTGTATATTGCGTCCAAGATGGGATGAATGCGATAGGCCACGGCGGTCGACGAGCCAAGGAGGGCGAAGCGAGGGCGAGAAGCCCGCGGTAGGCGCGAAGCGGCGTCAGTCATGGTGATAGCCCTGAGGTGCTGCGGAGTAGCGCGTCGGGGCGGACGCAGGACGTCCGGGGCAAAAGGAATCAACGTCGCGAGATCGAGGTCAATTCGCACACGGAGGTGCGAATTGTTTCCTGAGGGCCGCTGACATATCGGAAAGCGGCTTCACTTTGCCCGAGTAGGCGCCACGCTGCAAGACAAGATGAGTGTGATATAGGAGGGAGATGAGAGAGAATTCCGAGCAGTCAAATACGATTAACTCACCCCTCCTTTCCAAGGAGGGGTGGCGCGCAGCGCCGGGTGGTTTGATATTTTCCAACAATGAGTACCGCGGGTTCAGACCTTTTCAAGAAGATGAGAGGGTGGAGCGGAATGATTCTGCTTTTTTACCGAGTTACAGGGTAACCCGAAGACTTGAGAATGAAATGAAGATTCACAATCGACAGAGCTTAAAGACGGTTCGTCGATTTTTGCGAGCCCAGCTCACACCAGCCGAGGCGCGATTGTGGAAGCAATTACAAGGTGGACGGATTGCAGGTAGAAAATTTCGCCGCCAACACAGCGTCGGACCCTATATCGTGGATTTTTACTGTCCTGGTGAGCGTATGGTGATCGAGCTGGACGGTGCGGCGCATGATGGCGATGTGGCTTGGCAGCGAGATGACGCGCGGACAAATTATTTAATGGCAGAGGGGCTGCGGGTGATCCGGTTTGAGAATCGCGAGGTCATGGAAAATCTGGAAGGTGTATTGGTGGTGATTCGCGGGCACTTTACTTCGTAGCGCACCACCCCGCCCCTCACGGGGCACCCCTCCTCGTAGAGGAGGGGAGGAATATCCACTACAAAAAACACCATCGCGACAAACGTGGCTGCGGAAGGAATGGACATGAGAGCCATAAAAGAATAAACGATGAATGAGAAGCTGTGGTGTGAACGATAAGTACATAGACGAGAGACGAGCAACCGCGGTCGGAACGACAGAGGCAATGCAATCACAAACTACTCCCCTCCTTCCCAAGGAGGGGTGGCGCGCAGCGCCGGGGTGGTTGAGCCTTTCCAGGCCGGGAAGGCGATCCGGTACGGAAAGTGCCGATATGAGAGAAATCAACGGGAGACGAGTAACCGCGGCCGGAACGACATAAGCAGGTTTAGCATTGATGAGACAATGCAACCACAAACTACTCCCCTCCTTCCCAAGGAGGGGTGGCGCGCAGCGCCGGGGTGGTTCGGCCTTGATGAACGGCGTGGTTTAACTTTCCCAGAAATCACCCGAATGCCGGAAAGAGTGATTTGGATGAAAACGGTTTGAGGCAAAGCGGAGCGCAGGCATGAACCGAAATAAAGAGATGGATTTGTGAAAATACTGATTACAGGCGGCGCGGGGTTCATCGGTTCCGCGGTCGTTCGGCAGTTTATCAACGAGAGCGAGGCCACGGTGATTAACGTGGACAAGCTCACTTACGCCGGCAATCTCGAATCGGTGGCGGAGGCGGCGACGAGTCCGCGTTATCATTTCGAGCAAGTGGATATTTGTGACGTGCCAGCGCTGCGGCGGCTGTTCACCCAGTATCAGCCGGATGCGGTGATGCATCTCGCCGCCGAGTCCCATGTCGATCGTTCCATTGACGGGCCGGCGCAATTCGTCGAGACCAACATCATCGGCACGTATACCTTGCTGGAAGCTGCGCGCGCGTATTGGGCGGGGTTGCCGGGCGACCGGAAGCAGGCTTTCCGTTTTCATCACATTTCCACCGACGAGGTCTACGGTTCGCTGGGTGCGGAAGGTTTCTTCACCGAAGAGACGCCTTATCAACCCAATTCGCCTTATTCCGCCAGCAAAGCGTCCTCCGATCATCTGGTGCGCGCCTGGCATCACACCTACGGTCTGCCGGTGGTCACCACCAATTGTTCGAATAATTACGGGCCCTATCACTTCCCCGAAAAGTTGATTCCTTTGGTCATCATCAAAGCGCTGCGCGGTGAACCGCTGCCGGTGTACGGCAAGGGCGATAATATCCGCGACTGGCTGTATGTGGACGATCACGCCCGCGCCCTGCGCCTGGTGTTGGAAAAGGGTCGGTTGGGCGAGACCTATAACATCGGCGGGCACAACGAGCGCACCAATCTGCAAGTGGTGCAAGGCATCTGCGGCTTGCTGGATGAATTGGTGCCGGGTTCGCCACATGCGCCGCACGCCAAACTGATTAGCTTCGTCACCGACCGTCCCGGCCACGACCAGCGCTACGCCATCGACGCCGGTAAGATCGAGCGCGAACTGGGCTGGCGCCCGCGGGAAAGTTTCGAGTCCGGGTTGCGCAAGACCGTGCAGTGGTATTTGGACAACCGCGGCTGGTGGCAGCGGGTGCTGGACGGTAGCTATCGCGGCGAGCGGCTAGGGGCGGCGGGCGGCGAGGGGGTATAATCCATCGTGCGTGGCCGGGTAGTGTTCATTCACCCTCGCCTTTTGTGGGAGAGGGAAGGAGAGGGGAATTAGATCATCTTTTCCCACTTATGAGCGCGGGTAGTGTGCCAACAGCTCAATTACGATGGCATTCATCGGAATGTCCCGGCGAGCGGGGGGTGACTTGGATAAAGCCGTTGATTCATCGGACGGGCTTAGTCCGTTTCATCACCCTCTTGAAAAACAAGAGTGAAGGAATAAAGCATGAAAGGCATCATTCTCGCGGGCGGATCCGGTACCCGTTTGTATCCGTTGACTCAAGTGATCAGCAAACAGTTGTTGCCGGTGTACGATAAACCGATGGTGTACTACCCCTTGTCCACACTGATGCTGGCCGGCATACGCGATATTTTGGTGATCACCACGCCGCACGATCAAACCTTGTTTCAGCAACTGTTGGGTGACGGCCGCCAGTGGGGTATTCACCTCCAATATGCGGCGCAAGCAGCGCCTGGGGGGTTGGCGGAGGCATTTATCATCGGCCGGCAGTTTATCGGCGATCAGGCCTGCTGCCTGATATTAGGCGATAATATTTTTTACGGTCACGGCATGACCGAGCTTTTGTTGTCCGCCGCGCAGTGCCGCGAGGGCGCCACGGTGTTTGGTTACTGGGTGAAAGATCCGCAGCGTTACGGCGTGGCGGAGTTTGACGGCACGGGGCGGGTGACCGCCATCGAGGAAAAGCCCAAGCAACCCCGTTCCAATTATGCGGTGACCGGTATTTATTTTTATGACAACCAAGTGGTGGATATCGCGCCCACCCTCACGCCCTCGCCGCGTGGCGAGCTGGAAATTACCGACATCAATAATCACTATTTGGCAAAAGGCCAATTGAAGTTGGAGAAACTCGGGCGTGGCGTGGCGTGGCTGGATACCGGCACCCATGAGTCGCTGATGCAGGCGTCGAATTTTATCGAAACCATCGAGGCGCGCCAGGGTTTGAAAGTCGCTTGTCCGGAAGAAATCGCCTTCAACAGCGGCTGGATCGACAGTGCGCAATTGGAACAATTGGCCACGCAATATAACAAAAATGCGTATGGCGACTATCTGCGCAATCTGCTCGAATACGGTACACCCTCATGAAGATCATCGAGACTGAATTACCCGGCGTGCTGATCATCGAGCCCAAAGTCTTCGGTGATGAGCGCGGTTATTTTTTGGAGAGCTACCAGGCCCAGCGTTATGCCGAGGCCGGTATTGCCGGGCCGTTCGTGCAGGACAATCTGTCGTTTTCCCGGCAAGGTATCTTGCGCGGGTTGCATTATCAATATGAGAATCCGCAAGGCAAACTGGTGCAAGTGTTGCAGGGCGAGGTGTTCGATGTGGCGGTGGATGTCCGGCTGGGTTCGCCCCATTTCGGAAAATGGACCAGTGCATTTTTATCGGCCGGGAACAAACGGCAAATGTATGTCCCGGCGGGTTTCGCCCATGGTTTCGTGGTGACCAGCGAGACCGCCTTGTTTAGCTATAAATGCACGGATTACTACAACCCGCAGGCTGAAGTCAGCATTGTTTGGAACGACCCAGACATAGGCATCCAATGGCCCTTAAATGAACAGCCGCAGTTATCCGCCAAAGATTCCGCTGGTTTGCGTTTAGCGGAGATCGCCGTCGAGCGCTTGCCGGATTATCGCGCCGGTTTATGATTGCTCCGGAGACCCATATGGACAGGGCGATAGGTATTAACTCCTCCTCACATCACCCTATTCGTGCGTGTCACTTTATTAGTGTGTGCTTCCTCGAAGCGCATGGAAATATAGAAGCGCCTGCAAATCTAGGAGTACATGGAAATAGGGAGTACATGGAAATAGGGAGTAGTTAGAAATATGAGAGTATATGAAAATATAAATCTCCCCTCCTTATCAAGGAGGGGTGGCCGCGAAGCGGACGGGGTGGTTAATCTCTTGACTAAAATGATGCCGATGCCCGTGTGGCCCGATTTGCGTGTTAATAAATATGCCTAATTCTCAACCCAAGATATTGATGACCGGCGCCAACGGCCAAGTGGGCTGGGAACTGATGCGTCGCGCCGATAAATTCGGCGTGACCGCCATCGGCATGACGTCCACCGAGCTGGATATCACCGACGCGCAGGCCGTGGCCGCGCAAGTGCAAAAAGGTGCCTTTGACGTCGTCGTCAACGCCGCCGCCTACACCGCCGTCGACAAAGCGGAGTCCGAGCCTGAAAAAGCCTATGCAGTGAATCGCGATGGCCCGGATAATCTTGCCCAGGCCTGCGCAGAAGCGGATATACCGCTCATCCACATCTCCACCGACTACGTATTCGACGGGAGCAAAAAAGGTGCTTACACCGAGGACGATCCCGTGTGTCCGGTCAGTGTCTACGGTGCCAGCAAGGAGGCCGGTGAACGCGCAGTCCGCGAACGGCTGGCACGACATATTATCCTCAGAACCGCCTGGGTGTATGGGGTGCATGGCCACAACTTTGTCAAAACTATGCTTCGGCTGGCGAAAGAACGCGACGAGTTGCGCGTGGTTGCCGACCAATGGGGTTGTCCCACGGCGGCGGGCGATATCGCCGAGGTGATATTGTCTATCCTCGCTCGCTACATTACTAACCAAGCAGTAGAGTGGGGCACCTATCACTACTGTGGCGACGGCCCAATCACCTGGCATGGTTTCGCCGAAGCCATACTTGTCGCAGCAGAGCCGTATGGTGGACGAAAAGTGCCAGTGCGCCCCATCGCCACGACAGACTACCCCACCCCCGCCAAACGGCCCGCCAATTCCGTGCTGGATTGTGCCAAGATGCAGGCTGCTTTTGCCATTGCGCCGCGCCTGTGGGGTGACGCTCTTCAAGAAGTGGTTCAGGAAATCACACACCAAACTGCGCCCGAATGACCGACTGAAATCATTTTTGTCATTAGCAACACATCAAGAAGCACCGGCATTTCCCCTCTCCCTGAACGGGAGAGGGGTAGGGGAGAGGGTGCGTTCAAAAAACTATTGACTCTCACCGCTCAAACCGCTTAAATACCGCCGTTCATCCATTGAACATGAGCCCATGCCACCGCCACTCGACGACGAAACTCGCTACCGCCTCCTGAAGCTGCTCGAAAGTAAACCCGAGCTCAGTCAGCGCGAATTGGCCAATGAGATGGGGGTGAGCCTGGGGAAGGTGAATTATTGCTTGCGCGCTGTCATGGCGCGTGGCTGGGTCAAGATCCTGAATTTTAATAATAACTCTAATAAGCGCGCTTATGCCTATTACCTCACCCCTAAAGGTGTCGAGGAAAAGGTGCAGGTCACCGCAAGATTTCTCAAGAGAAAAGTATCCGAGCATGAGGATCTGAGGCGGGAAATTGAACAGCTGATGCGAGAAGTGGAAGAAAGAAAAAAAGGGGCGCATATACTTGATGGCGAGATAACGCCTTCTTCCAACGACTAGCAAGATTTCCAGATGCTCGATCCGCATGTCGAGTCGCTTATTGCGACGAGATACGCCAATCATAAGTGTAGTTAGTGGCTTCATCTGATTCAGTAAAAATCGATACAAGGATTTATAAATGAATTATCGCGAACGAAAGATGCTAGATATTCTTAAACGTGGTCGCAACGAATATGGATATATAGGAGTAAAGGCTGAATTCGAGGCTGAGGGCACGCGGACCGAAGAGATGCTGCGGTTGATCGATATAGCGCGCAGGGCCGACGTCAAAATCGGGCTGAAGATCGGCGGCTGCGAGGCGATGCGTGATTTGATCGAAAGCAAACAGATCGGGGTCGACTATATCATCGCGCCGATGATCGAGAGCAGTTATGCGCTTTCGAAGTTCATTGACGCGAAAAATAAAATATATTCGGCTGACGAGCAGCAAGACGTTACATTTCTCTTTAATCTCGAAACGACCACCGCGTTCAGTCAGTTGGACAATCTCGGGGCTCTTGCCCGCGAGTCAGGCGGAGTGCAAGGCGTGGTGTTTGGCCGGGTGGATTTTTCATTGTCTAAAGGCTTGGGAAGAGAGGCCATCAACGCAGATGAACTTACGCAATACTGCGTCGAAACGGCAGAGGTATGCAAGCGGTTAGGTCAGGAGTTAGTTGTGGGTGGTGGTGTATCGAAAGATGCATTGCCGGCGCTACGGCGGGTTGCCGGAGTCCATCTCACCCGCTTTGAAACCCGCAAAGTGATATTCGACGGTGGTTCGCTGGCACTGCCGAACGTCGAGCAAGGATTGCTTGATGCGGTGCATTTTGAATTGCTGTGGCTATTGAATAAGAGGGATTATTACGGTTTGATTCAAAAGGAAGACGAAGCGCGCATCGCGATGCTGGAGAGCCGTTGGCATGTATTGAACCGAGAATAAGTGAAATATAATTTATTGGAAAAGGTGGTATGTCGACTGCAAAGAATAAAAAGCTGTTGATTTTTGGTGCTCGCGGCGCTATCGGGGGCGCCGTCGGAGGGTTATTTGTGGAGCGACGTTGGGATGTGGCGGCAACGACGCGTAAGCTTGAGGGCAAGGGTGGCGCTGCTAGTGGTTTGATTCAGTTCGATCCATTTGGCCAGATAGATGTTGAGTCCGTGCATGCGAGTGGGCCTTACGATGCAGTGTGCTGGGCGCAAGGCGCGAATGCAAGCGACAACATATATACAGTGGATCAGGAACGGCATCTGGAGCTGTATCGCGCCAACTGCCTTTTTCCGGTTTTAAGCCTTAAGTGGCTTCTTGCGGAGCATCTGTTGGTGCGGGGGTCGCGTTTATGTGTGGTGAGCTCCATATGGCAGAACCTGGCGCGTCAGGATAAGCTTTCATATTGCATGACGAAATCAGCATTGCAAGGATTCGTGTTGTCTGCCGCAACGGATTTAGCTAAGGATGAGCATCTGGTGAATGCGATACTTCCAGGCCCATTGGACACCCCAATGACGAGAGAAAATCTAAAACCCGATCAGCTCGAGAGAATTATCGCAGCCACAAAGTTCAATCGGTTATCACAGTTGGAAGATGTTGCGCGTCTGGCGTATTTTCTTTGTTCGGATGACAACACAGGGATCACTGGCCAGTTTATTGCCGCCGATTTGGGATTTAGCCGTGTACGCCTCATTTGAAATTGCATCCTCCAGCAAACCGTACAAGGTGACGATCGAGAACAATAGTTTTGGAAAATTATTCACCTCTGATAAAAAAACAGTCATTTTGTGCGATGACTTCTTTTCTCCTGTCCTGCTCTCGAAAGGCTTGCCGATTGTCGCGATACCTGCGAGTGAAGAGTCAAAGAGCCTGGAGAGTATGTCCGGCGTCATCCTTGAGATGCGCAAGCTGGCTATGACGCGCAATTCGGAGGTGATTGCGGTCGGTGGCGGTTGTGTGCAGGATGTGGCAACGTTTTGCTGCTCAATCTACATGCGAGGCGTCGTATGGCGCTATATGCCCAGTACCTTATTGGGCATGGTAGATTCATGCATAGGCGGTAAATCGGCGATAAACGTTGGTCAATATAAGAATCTTGTGGGCAATTTCTATCCTCCCCAGGAGGTCATCATTGATCCCGCTTTGGCGGGAAGTCTAGCGGTCGAACAGCGCGTGGCAGGATTGTGCGAGGCCGCGAAGATCACCTTCGCGCACGGTCAGGATGCATTTTATCAATATCTCGCGCTGTCACCGCGGGTTGATATGGATGAGGGCGCACTGGTTCGATTGCTAGAATTGAGCCTGCGGTCGAAAAAATGGTTCATAGAAATCGATGAGTTCGACAAACGAGAACGTTTATTGCTGAACTTCGGGCACACATTCGGCCATGCAATCGAAGGCGCGGGCAGATTTTCCATTGCGCATGGCGTGGCCGTGGGCCTGGGTATGCTCGCCGCGCTCGATTTTGCGCAATATGCGCTTGGAATAACAAAGCATGCGGCCCATGTTGTTGCACTTCAGGAGCATATTAGTCACCTGCTGTGCCAGGTGGAGGGTTTGAGTGCTACGGCTAATAAGCTGAACTTCGACGAGCTGCTGGCGCATTTTGATTCTGACAAGAAGCATGAAGCTGCCGCATACACTATCATCTCTGTGAATAGCCGCGGTGAGCTTGAGCGATATCAGATTGGCAAGGATACTAATAATAGACGTGCGCTGAGGCGTTCCTTCGAGTCCGCATTGTTGAGGCTGGAATGAGTCAGTCATTAGCTTTCTCGCCTCGACTAGAGGAAGTTCTCAGGCAAGGTGACTATACATACGTGGTCACTGGCGCCACGGGATGGATAGGATGCGCCACCCTGGAGATGCTGGCGCTGGCTTTGGGTGAGCGGTTCAGCGTTAAGGTCCAGGCATATGGTGGCCGGGGCGGTGTGCTCAAGCTGACCGCCGGTCCAGTTATCGAGATACTGCCATTGGCAACGCCGGCGCCCCGGCCTAGCAAGCCAACGATTTTGTTTCATTATGCATTCCTGACGAAGGATAAAGTGGTGCAGCTGGGGGATGTCCATGCATACAGCAAGGGCAACTTGGAGATACGCGAACACACCCTACGCTTGGCGTCAACAATGAACCTGGCTGGCATGGTGCTCGCGTCTTCTGGCGCAGTGTATGATCATATTGGCCATAAGGCGCGTGAGGCCGATGCGGGTATATATGGCCAGCTTAAATTTCAGGATGAAGAAATCTTCGCTGACTTCTGCCATAGGCGTGGTGTGCCGCTCATTATCCCGAGAATCTTCAATCTCAGTGGGCCATTCATCAATAAGTTTACTAGCTATGCCCTGTCATCCATCATAGTGGATGTTCTTACCGGCAAAGCCGTGAAATTGACCGCCGCTCACGCTGTATATCGATCATATGTTTATGTCGGTGATGTCATTGAACTCGCGGTCCGCCAGCTACTGGCGAGTGATTCAGCCAAGCCGGTAATTTATGATACTCGCGGCTCCGACATTGTTGAAATTGGCGATCTTGCGCGAATCATCTGCCGGGTGCTTGCCAGGCCTGACTTTGCGATAGACCGCCCACCGGTGTCGGACAGTAAGGCTGATAACTATTTGGGCAGCCCACAGCCATGGGCTGACATTCTTTCGCGTGAAAATTATAATCTGCTGCCATTGCGACAGCAGATTGAATATACGGTACGCTATATCAATACCTGTCTGGCGACAAAGGGCGCCGAGGGTTGATGGCCGACTTCATTCAGATGGACTCCGCCACCGATATTCCGGGAGATGAGCTGGCCGTCACCTGGCTATTGCCGTCTCGGCGCCATCCTTACTACATTGTGGCGCCCCGCTATATTGGGACATCTGCGGGGATAAAATCATTGCATCTATTCTGCCATTCACTGAACAGAGCGGGTGAGCGCGCCTATTTAATCACCCAGCCATATTATCTCCCGGTATATGCGGTGAATCCCGCGTTGCAGACCCCATTGGTGACGACAACGATTCTGCGACATGATTTTGAGCGAGGGCTGGCGCCAATAGTCATTTACCCCGAGACCATAAAAGGCAACCCTTTGAGGGCGCCCTTCGTGACACGCTACATCATGAATTTTCCGGGATTGCTGGGTGGCGATTCCGTATACGATGATGATGAGTATCTGTTGGCGTATTCGAACGCCTTGGCTGAGGAGTTGCCACGCAAGTCGCTTACAGTTTTTGTGCCCGCGTCGGATCCGACGGTATTTTACCCAGATGAAACTCAGCAGCGCATGGGCACATGTTTTTATGCCGGTAAATATAAATACTTTCATCAGGGCGAGCTGTCGCCAGTGACGCAGGATAGCCTGGAAATCACCCGTGAGCAGCCGAATTCGCAAACGCCTCAGCAGCTCGCGGATCTTTTTCGCCGTTCTGAGCTGTTTTACTGCTACGAAAACTCCGCGCTAGCTATTGAGGCGGTGCTCTGCGGTTGTCCGGTGGTTTTTATTCCCAATCGATTTTTTACCAAAGTAATCGGACAGTATGAGCACGGTTGGGACGGTATGGCATGGGGTACCGATGCTGATGAGATCGAGCGTGCCAAAAGGACCGTTGGCCATGCAAGAATGACGTACCTCAGCCTATATACGAGATTCCGTGAACAGCTGTCTCGGTTTGTCACCGAGACGCAACAGATCGCCTCCGAAGTCACCTATGAACGGCCCATGGAGATCACCTATCTCGCGCGGCCGAATGTTTTTCTTCTGCTGGCGGCTAATCTAGAAATAATTCGGTCCATAATCTCCGAGAAAGGTTGGGTGAACGGCATGAAGATTATGGTGAATCGCGTTCGCCGCAAAAGCGTAAGAATCTTGCCATGATGATGTCCAATCCTGTCTTGACTATTTGCATACCAAGCTACAATCGCGGCGAGCGCGTGCGCTCCCTGGTCATCTTTCTCCGTGAAAATGTCTTGCCGAAGTACGGTCATGAAATAGAGCTCCTGGTTGTCAACAACTGCTCCACGGATGAAACCGGAAGCTTGCTGGCGCCTTATGAGGGCGGCAATCTGCGTTTGATCAATAGGACGGAATTCCTGCCGACGGCGGAAGAGAATATGGTGCACTCCGTTCAATATTGTCATGGGGAATATATTTGGTTTCTCGGTGACGATGATTTGCCTATCACGGACACCCTCTCTGCAATAATGCCAGCGATGCGGAATGGCGATGCGGATATGTTCGTATTCAACTCAATGGTGATTGATGCGGACGGTGGTCTGCTGAGCAATCGTTTGATGAAGCTTAAAAATAACCGGGTCGATCTTCAGGGCAGGGATGTCGTGCTTGCCGCAGGGTTCGTTTTCGGACTGGCGGGCATATCCAATGTCATTTTCCGCAGGGCTCATGCGGATGTCGCCGAAGCCTGCAGAATCATCGATATAGAGCGGATATATTCTCATGTCGCCTGGCTGCTTTTCTGTTTCGCCGACAAGAGGGCAAGGTTGGTCAATTATCCCTTAGTTTATTACCGTAATACTCCTGCCGCCGATCAATTCAGGCATTTCGTGAAGGAGGCCAAGCGCCGCGAACTCGGGGATTACTACTTCTGGAGCTTTGGCCTCCTGAAGTTACTCAGGTATCTCGTGACGCAGAAGGTGCTGGAGCCGGAAACGGTTGCTTCGATCAGTGAGGTAAGAAGGGACGGCACGCGTTATCGGCTACTCGATGAAATCATACACAAGCTATATGAGCAATTAAGTTTGGGTGCGGCATCTGACGATTCCCGCAATAAAGTGAGTAAGGCGGATTTCGAGGACTATAAGACCTTTTTGTACTCGGTTGACCTATTTGCCTACGATAGCTTGGCACGGCTAGAGGCCATACTCGAGGTCGGTGCATCTGACAAGGGAGGGGTGAGCAGACGCCTCGAGCTCAAACGTTGTAAAAATGAGTTTTTACGCGTTTTCAATAAACATGCCGAGCTGGGTTTTAGGAGGGCGCGTTGCAAGGGCTTGTATCATGGGTTTGAAGTCTTCAGGTTCGCCACAGGTTGGCTTGGTATAATCGAGGGCGCGCCTGGCCTGGTCAAAGATGAAATTCTGTCTTGGGTGGACCCCGTTGATGTTCCGCCCGATGTGTTTGTCGCGGATTCGAGAGCTGCCTTGGAGGCGCGCATAAGCGACTACATGGCGCGAGGAATGCAGGATGACATGGAAAACATTATGCCACAAAAATGGCGAGGGCTGGATGCCAACGTTCGGGGTATACGTGAGGCGCTGGGACATTTTGTGCAGTTGGCGCAAACAAGGTCTGCGGTAGAACAGCAAAAGGCGGAGCTCCTTCGTCAAGCCACCTTTCCAGTTCGGCTAGTTTGGAAGCTCGTGTTTTCGCCTTTGCGTTCCTTTTGGGCGCGGATGTGGCTTTATGTCAATAGGGGGAAGGTGGAATGAAGGTGGTGATTCTTGCCGGTGGATTCGGAACGCGGCTCAGCGAGGAGACATCGGTGCGGCCTAAACCGATGGTGGAGATCGGCGGGCGCCCCATTCTCTGGCATATCATGAAAACGTATTCACATTATGGGTTGAATGATTTCCTGATATGTCTGGGATACAAGGGTTATGTGATAAAGGAATACTTCGCGAATTATTTTCTCCATATGTCGGATGTGACATTTGACATGGCGGAAAACAGGATGCACGTACATCAAAATAATGCCGAGCCTTGGCGCGTCACCCTGGTCGAGACAGGGGACGAGACACTCACTGGTGGGCGTTTGCGCCGCGTAAGGCCTTACCTTGATGATGATGATTTTTGCATGACCTACGGTGACGGTGTCGGCGACGTCAATATCGATGCGCTGCGAAGCTTTCATCGTTCACATGGGGCGTTGGCTACGGTAACTGCGATGCAGCCACCAGGGCGCTTTGGCACATTGGAGCTGCGTGGCAGCCAGGTACTGAGTTTTAAAGAGAAGCCACAAGGGGACGGTGCCTGGATCAATGGCGGCTTTTTCGTTCTATCACCCAAGGTGATTGATTATATCGATGGTGATCTGACGATCTGGGAGAAGGAACCCCTGGAGCGGTTGTGCGTGGCAGGTGAATTACACTCGTACTTTCATCGTGGATTCTGGCAGCCTATGGACACCTTGCGTGATAAGCAACATTTGGAAAATTTATGGATACAGGGAAAAGCGCCATGGAAACTCTGGTAGATGCAGAAAAATTCTGGCGTGGAAAACGGGTTTTCGTTACCGGCCACACCGGTTTTAAAGGCGGCTGGCTCTGTCTTTTATTGAAGCGCCTAGGGGCCGAGGTATATGGGTACTCATTAGAAGCGCCTTCAAAGCCAAGTTTTTATGAGGCGGCCGGGATAGGCAAGCTAGTAAGTGGTGAAACGAGCGACGTGGCCGACCTTGACCGGCTTGATTCCGCATTCAGGCGATTTTCGCCGCAGATCGTCTTGCACATGGCTGCACAATCTCTTGTGCGTTATGCCTATCTGCATCCCGTAGACACATACCGTACTAACGTGATGGGTACCGTGAATGTTTTAGAGGCGGTCAGACGCTCTCAGGGTGTGCGCGCTGTGATCGTGGTCACCAGCGATAAATGCTATGAGAACAAGGAATGGGTCTGGGGCTATCGCGAAAACGAGGCCATGGGTGGCTACGATCCCTACAGTAACAGTAAAGGTTGCGCAGAATTAGTCACATCAGCTTATACCCGATCATATTTCCATCCCGACGAATATCGCCACCACGGTGTCGCTGTGGCCTCGGTTCGCGCAGGCAATGTCATTGGTGGCGGAGATTGGGCTGCGGATCGTTTGATTCCAGATATCATAAGGGCAGTTTCGGACGGCCGTCCTGTAAGGATACGGCATCCTCATGCCGTCAGGCCGTGGCAACATGTTCTGGAGCCGGTCTCTGCCTATCTGACACTGGCGCAACGACTGTACGTTGAAGGACCGACCTTCGGTGGTGGTTGGAATTTTGGGCCTGATGAAAATGATGCTAGACCGGTGCAATGGATAGTTGAACGTCTCATGGCAAGCTGGGGTGATGGCGCGGCGTGGGAGCTGGAGCAAGGACCGCAACCGCATGAGGCCCATTATCTTAAGCTGGATTGCTCTAAGGCACGCACATCTCTTGACTGGCGGCCGCGTTGGAGCTTGACGCAGGCGCTGGATCGTATCGTGGAATGGTACAAGGCATACCAGGATCAGCGAGATGTATTGCAAATCAGCCTCGCGCAACTGGATGACTTCATGGCTACTGTTTCTTATCGTGAATATGATTGTGAGGGTTAGACGTGGTTTTAGATGAATTGAGAAAGAAAATTCTGGTGCTTGTGCAGGAGTACGCGCAAGAGTCGTTCGTGCCGCGGCAATTTATACCTGGCACATCCATCGTGCCGCCTTCCGGCAAGGTGCTAGGTGAAAAAGAGCTCGCGAATATGGTGGAGGCAGCGCTGGACGGCTGGCTCACCACGGGCCGCTTCAACGACGCCTTCGAACAGCGCCTGAGCAGATACATCGGTGTGCGAGCTGCGTTGACCACCAATTCCGGATCGTCGGCTAATCTGCTCGCATTCGCGAGTCTTACCTCTCCCCGGCTAGGTGACAGGGCGCTGCTGCCAGGTGACGAGATAATTACCGTGGCGGCTGGGTTCCCCACCACCGTGAATCCAATGCTGTTGTATGGAATGGTTCCCGTCTTTGTGGATGTCCACATCCCCACCTATAACATTGATCCTGAAAAGATCGAGCGGGCGATCACCAGTAAGACCAAGGCGATCATGCTTGCCCACACCTTAGGTAATCCGTTCAATCTTGAAATTGTGTCGGCGTTGGCGAAGCGGCATAACTTATGGTTGATTGAGGACTGTTGTGACGCATTAGGATCGACCTACCAGGACAGAAAGGTGGGAACCTTCGGTGATATTGGCACCCTGAGTTTTTACCCCGCACATCACATTACGATGGGTGAAGGTGGAGCTGTCTTCACCAACAAGCCTGTCCTCAAGGTGATCTTGGAATCCATCCGCGACTGGGGCAGGGATTGCTATTGCGCGCCGGGTAAAGATAACACTTGTTCAAAGAGATTTGAATGGCAATTAGGTGAGCTGCCGTTTGGATATGACCACAAATATATTTACTCCCACCTCGGTTACAATCTCAAAATTACCGACATGCAAGCCGCCTGTGGCTTGGCACAGCTTGAGCGGGTTGATGATTTCATTGCATCGCGTAAACAGAATTTTTCCTATTTGAAAGATAAACTGAAGGTGGTAGAGGAGTTCCTGGTATTGCCGGAGGCGACGCCTCAATCCGATCCTTCTTGGTTCGGATTCCCTGTCACATTGCGTGATGATGTACGGTTCGAGAGAGTGGAGCTGCTCAGGTACCTCGATCAGCACAAGGTGGGCACACGTTTGCTCTTTGCAGGCAATCTGCTTCGTCAGCCCTATATGGCTAAGCACAACTACCGGATATCGGGAAGCTTGGATAATACCGATCGCATAATGAACAAAACATTCTGGATGGGAATATACCCTGGATTATCTATGGAGATGCTCGATTACACAGCGCACTGCCTCGAGGCGTTTTTTAAAACTAGCGCTAAGAGCAATACTGCTCCGGTTGGCACTTTCTAGGGGCGTGCACTTGGAGTCATATCATGATGTTTATGGAGTGGATCTGTGCTGAACGAGGGTAATAATCCAAATTATTCTGTGGTGGCGGTCTCACCAGACCATATATATAAAAGGTCACCCAATGAAGGGCACTCGGAATACCTGCGTTTGGCCGTGGATGATTTAGTGCTTGCGGCCAGGAATTACCAATTCTGGTTCTATCTGGGCTGGCATGATGTCAAGCAACGTTATCGACGGTCGCTGCTCGGCCCATTCTGGATAACGCTCAGCACGGGCGTGCTTGTGGTGGCGCTGGGAGTACTATATGCCAGCATTTTTAAGCAGAGCATTCATAATTATATGCCATTCCTGGCCGTTGGTCTGGTGGTTTGGAATCTGGTCCTGACCAGCGTAACCGATAGCTGTATGGTGTTTATAAGTGCGGAAGGCGTCATCAAAAATGTGAGGATTCCCTTGGCCTCTCATGTCCTGAGAATGGTTTGGAGAAATTTGATTATATTCGCGCATAATCTCGTCATCATCGTAGCGATCATGCTCTATTACGATGTGCCTGTGAAATTTGAAACCCTATGGGCGCTCGCAGGCCTGGTAATAGTCACCGTGAATTGCCTCTGTGTAGGCATGTTACTCGGGGTGCTGAGTGCCAGGTTCAGGGATGTTCCGCAAATCGTAATCAACGTGATGCAGATGGCGTTTTTTCTGACCCCCATTATATGGAAGCCGGATATTCTAGAAAGCAGAAGATGGTTGCTCGAATTTAATCCTTTTTATTACATAATTGAGCTGGTGCGCGCCCCTATACTGGGGCAAATGCCCTCCCTCCATATATGGAGCGTTGCGATTCTCATCTCGCTGGCAACGGCGATCCTTTCCATGGCATTTTTTTCTAGGTTCCGCGCGAGGGTCGCCTACTGGCTCTAATTAAGCAGATTCATGTTGAATTCATGTGTGGAGCCTCGCGCGTGGCCGATTGGACACGGTGGTAACAAGTCGGATATTTATGATCAAAGCACAAAATCTTGTGGTGGAGTTTCCGATCTATGATCCTAGGCACAGATCGGTAAGAAAAACACTTATACAAACCGCAACGGGTGGCCGGCTCGGGCAGAATGGCAGGAACCGAGTCACAGTCAGGTCGTTGGATAATGTCAGTTTCGAATTCAAAGACGGCGATCGCGTCGGTTTGATCGGACATAACGGCTCGGGTAAAACGACGCTGCTACGCGTGCTTTGCGGTGTCTATGAGCCCATCGCCGGTGAATTAGAGGTGACTGGCCGCGTTGTCCCCTTGCTCGATATCATGATGGGTTTTGATCATGACGCGACCGGTTATGAAAACATCCTGCTGCGCGGCATTATGCTGGGGGTTGACCCGCAGGAATTAAGGCCGAAGATCTCTGAAATCGCGGAATTCTCCGGCTTGGGCGATTATTTGAATCTTCCCCTACGGACCTATTCCACTGGCATGTTGTTACGCCTGGCCTTTTCCGTTTCGACGTCGATCGACGCCGATATATTGTTGATGGATGAGTGGCTCAGCGTGGGTGACGCGGAGTTTAATAAATTGGCGTCCGCCAGGTTAGATGCCATGATAAAAAGAACGTCCATTTTGGTGTTGGCATCGCATGATGTGGGTCTGATCCACAAGGTCTGCAATGTGATAATACATCTTGAGCATGGCAGGATCGTCGGGTGTACGCTCAATGATCCTAAAGAGAATAAATAGTTCATTCAAGGATTGTTTCCAATGAAATACAGTGATTTGCTTGCTGACTGGCTCAAATCCTTAGGGTATACCCACTGTTTTTACGTGGCGGGTGGCAACATCATGCACCTACTGGCCAGCGTTAGTGAGAAGATGCATTGCATCCCCGTTGTCCACGAGGTCGCGGCCGGTATTGCTACGGAATATTTTAATGAGGTCAGCAAGCAGGGTAAAGCCTTCGCGCTGGTCACCGCCGGCCCGGGTCTGACGAATATCATTACTGCGATGGCTGGGGCTTATTTGGAAAGCCGAGAGTTGCTTGTGCTTGGCGGACAGGTGAAAACCGCTGATCTGAGTCATGGCAAACTAAGGCAGCGGGGCATCCAGGAGATCGCTGGGGTGGATATCGCCGGGCCGATAGCAGTGCGGTCCCAGTTGGTGGAGCAGGTTATCAACCAAGCCGAGTTTGCGGAGTTGGTCTTGGCCGGCTCGACTGGCCGTAAGGGGCCTGTTTTCATCGAACTGCCTTTGGATGTGCAAGGCCGCAAGATCGAAGATCCAACGTCCCTGTCTACGGTTAGTAATATGCATGTTTGTGCCATGATAGTCCCTGGGCAAGATGTGATTGTTGATCTCGTAGAAGATATCCGTACGGCCAGTAGGCCGGTGCTGTTGCTGGGCGGCGGGATATCGAGGCAAACGGCTGAATCGGTTCGAACATGGCTGGCGGAAAGCGGCGTCGCTGTGATGACCACCTGGAACGCCGCTGACAGAATTGGAGCTGAACATCCTTATTATTTCGGACGCCCGAACACCTGGGGTCAGCGCTATAGTAATTTGTTGTTGCAGCAAGCTGATTTGATCATCGCGCTTGGTACCAGATTGGGCTTGCAGCAAACAGGTTTCAATTGGCAGGAATTCGCTTCGGTTGGACGAGTAGTGCAGGTCGACTGCGACACAAGCGAACTTAATAAGGAACACCCCCGCTTGTACAAGGCCATTTGCGGCGATGCAAATGAGGTGTTGCAAAAACTGCTCGCCCAGTCCCTAGGCGAACATTCTGCATGGACAAGGTATTGTGCGGACGTTAAACGGGCCTTGCCGCTGGTCGAGACCTGTAATAAAACGGATCCTGATTATCTATCACCCTATGGCTTGGTCGAATACTTATCTAGCGCATGCCGGACGAATGATATAATCATCCCATGCAGCAGCGGCAGCGCCTTCACTGTGATGATGCAAACCTTCAGCCAGAAGACGGGACAGCTGATCGTTACCAACAAGGGACTAGCCTCCATGGGTTATGGTCTAAGTGGTGCGATCGGGGCGGCGTTCGCCCATATCGACAGGCGAGTCGTGCTGGTGGAGGGAGATGGCGGTTTCGCTCAGAATCTTCAAGAACTAGGTACAGTCGCCGTCAATAAGCTCAATTTGAAGATTTTCCTGTTCGATGACAATGGTTACGCATCCATACGCATGACCCAGCGCAATTATTTCGGTGGGCGTTATGTTGGCTGCGACGTTTCCACAGGGCTCGGTTTACCAAACTGGACCAAGCTGTTTGCTGCTTATGACATCCCGATAATGGATTTACGCCCTGGCTTCGAGCAGGACGAGGCATTTATCAAGTCTTTTGAAAGTGAGGGTCCTGCCGGTTTCCTGGTCAAGGTTGATCCTGAGCAGACCTATTTCCCGAAGATCATGAGTCGAGTCACGGCGTCAGGCTCAATGGAATCGAATCCTCTGCACCGCATGTCTCCGCCATTGGATATGGAACTGGCGAGGCAGGTGATGCGTTACTTGCCTGAAGAGGGTTAGGTGGAAATGCGGCTCGCCACAGGAATGGATCGGTCCCGGTTTCGGGCGCGGTGTCCACGGCTTATCCAGCTAGGTGCGCCGTGATCCAGGAAAGCTGCCTGATATGCGAAGGGGAAACGAGCGCGCAACACGCCAATATTGTCCCTTTTCTAATAGAACGGTGCGGCTTCGATACGGGGGCTACCAAAAGCCGTTATTGCGCCGAATGCGCCTTCGTTTTCTTTGAGCGCCGATTGACGGCCCTGGAGGCGCGGCGCTTGTATGCCAATTACCGTCAAGATGAATATAACCGGATGCGAGTGAGGGTGGAACCGAGTTATGCCTCTTTCATACCCATATTCGATGATCCGTCCAGTGGATATTATCAGACGCGGGTGGATGATTACTTAAGGGCATTAAGTTTTTATCCTGAACTTTTCTTGGTCAGGCGTGTTCTCGATTTTGGTGGCGACGGCAGTCTTCCGAAAAAACTGCTTCCTGGCGCGATAGTCGAGTATGACGATCTCTCAGCCGGAAAAACCGCCAGGGATGGACCTTATGACCTCATTTTTGCATCGCAAGTGTTCGAGCACTTGAGTGCGCCCCGAGATGAGCTGGCCCGGATTTACGACCTGATGGACGAGAATGGGGTTTTATTTATCGATATACCCATCGAATATCAAGGACCGATAGCTAAGGCTTGGCATCAGCACGCGCAACTGGGTGGTTCTCTGGTTAATATGCACGAACACATTAACCATTTTTCGGCCCAGTCCGTGGTAAATCTCTTGCGGTGTATCGAGTTGCTTCCTTTCTTCCAGATGGTGACCCGGTCTCCCAAGCTGGGTATCACACTTGCGGCAAGAAAGGGGTCTAGGTTGAATGGCGCTTACTTAAGCTTCTTTGGGTGACCATTTTTCATCACCTCAGCTCTTGCTTCGTCGCGAGGTTTCATCAGTAATGGATAGGCTTTTGGCCTTCGTTTTATGGCTCTTGGCT
>JAHFRV010000101.1 GCA_023266095.1 Gammaproteobacteria bacterium
CCATCATCATCGATGGTGCAGGCAAGGAAGACGCGATCAAGGGCCGTATTAGCCAGATCAACAAACAAATTGAAGAGTCCAGCAGCGACTACGACAAGGAAAAACTGCAAGAACGCAAAGCCAAGCTGGCTGGCGGCGTAGCGGTGATCAAGGTCGGCGCTGCAACCGAAGTGGAAATGAAAGAAAAGAAAGCCCGCATCGAAGATGCACTGCACGCTACCCGTGCGGCTTGGGAAGAAGGCATTGTTCCTGGCGGCGGCGTAGCACTGCTGCGCGCCAAATCGGCAGTGTCTGGGCTGAAAGGCGACAACCATGACCAAGATGCAGGCATCACCATCGTATTGCGCGCCATGGAATCTCCGTTGCGCGCCATCGTGGCTAACGCGGGTGACGAACCATCCGTCGTGGTCAACAAAGTAAACGAAGGCAAAGGCAGCTTCGGCTACAACGCCGCGACCAGCGAATATGGCGACATGCTGGCGATGGGCGTGGTTGATCCGACCAAGGTGACACGCGTCGCATTGCAAAATGCGGCCTCCATCGCCGGTTTGATGCTGACCACCGCATGCATGGTTGCGGAAATGCCTGAAGACAAGCCAGCCGGTGGCATGGGTGGTGGCGACATGGGCGGTATGGGTGGCATGGGCGGTATGGGCGGCATGATGTAATTTCAGCGCCCGTTGCTGTTTGTACCTGACAAACCCCGCCTCGTGCGGGGTTTGTCTATTCAAGCGCCTCTAAGCGTATCGCCTTCCATTTATTTCCGAAAAACGGGAAAGAGCAAGCCTATCAGGAAAAAAACTAGCATTTCGTAAGTTTCGCATTTTGCTTATTATCCTTGTTGTCTTTGTGATCCTTGCCGCTTCCGTTGGCGGCATCATCCTTGCCGTTGGCGGTGTCGTCTTTGGCGGCATCTTCTTTGTTCTTATCGCCTTTTTTCACATTCTCTTTATCGCCTGAACCGGCCGTTTCGGCCCCATTATTGTACTGCCCGCCGAGCGACTTATCGCCCGTGCCGCCGCCTGCCGCTCCGGCGTTAGACGTGCCGTTGCTTGATACACCGTTCTTGCTCGCCCCGCTCCCCGTGGCATTGGTGCCGATTTCCGCTCCGCCGAACGTGCCGGCTTTGCCTCCTATGTTGTCGGAAGCCCCCCCGAACGGGTTCGGTGTGCCGCCGCCCGTTGCTCCCGTAACGCTGCTCGTCACCGCATTGGGGATGATCGGGGAGCGGGGGGCGCTGCTGCCCGGAGTGTCGGTCGAGTTGCCGGACGAGTTGCCGGTCAAACTGCCCGTCAAGTTGGTGGACGAGGCCGTCGCCGTAGTGATCAGTTGCTGCACTACGGGGGCCGAAGTCGCCGTATTCGAAAACACGGTGCCGCTCGTGTCGGTGATGGTGAAGCTTCCGTTGACCGTCGCATCCAGCTTTTGCACCGCAGTATTGAAACTGGCCTTGCCGCCGACGTTGATGGTCGCCGTGCCGCCGGTTATATTCGCGCCCGTGCTGCCGGGGGCCGATGATACGTTTCCGCCCGCCCCCAAAGAAATCGGGGCGCTGCCCGCATCGAGCTTGGCGAGAACGATGTCGCCCGCAGGGGCCGAGTAGCCTATGGCGCCTCCGCTGGTGCTGGTTCCCGGCGCCATGGTGATGCCGCCTTTTTCAGCTTTCGCGGAAATGCTGCCGCCATTGCTGCTGACATTGGCGTTTTGTATCAGGTTGCTGCCTGCTGCCAGGTTGATGCTGGCGCCGCTGCCCGTCGAGTTGACCGCCCCGGTAATCGTCAGGTCGTCGCCTGTCCCCGCCGTCGTCCCCGCCGTCAACACGATGTTGCCGCCCGCGCTCACGCCTCCGCTGCCGATGGTCAGCGGGCTGTGGGTAATCAGTTTTACTCCTCCAATTTTCGCGGTTACCGCCCCTGCCGTGATCGTTCCGCCGATGTTTTCCACAATAATGTCGCCGACGCTATTGTTGATTCCAGTGATGGTCAACTTTTGCGGGCTGCTCGTGTTGACCAGTAAAATATTGCCGCTCAGGCTATTGCTCGCCCCGAAGCTGCCGATCCGGTTGCCGGCGTCGGTGAGCGTCGTCCCCGTCGCGGAAGTCGTGTTAAGCGCGGCGGTGATAATCGGCCCTGTCTGGGTGATAGCCCCCGCGCTGGCGGTCAGGTTAACCTTGGGCGCGCCGAGATTGGCGACATTGAGATTGCCGCTGGCCTGGGTGAGGTCCGCGATGGCGGTGCCGGTCAGGGCAATCGTGCCGCCACTCTGACTGAAGTTTTGCGTCACGGTCAGGTTGCCGCCGCCGCTCAGGCTGCCGCCGCTCTGGGTGTAGCTGGCTATGCTGAGATTGCCGGCGTCCAGCACCAGGTCGCCCCCGCTGTTCAGGACAGGCAGAACCGTTTTACCTACCGCACCATCGAAGGTCACGCTGCTACCGGCGGGGATGCTGACGGCCTGCACGTTGTTGCCGTCGGGCAGCGCATCCCAGTTCTTTGCGTTGCTCCACAGGGTGTCCCCTCCCTGTCCGCTCCAGGTGGAAAGCGGGCGAACGGTGATCGTGCCGGAACCCGCGACACCCTTTAAGGTGTAATTGCCCGCCGACGCCCCCGTCAACGCCAGCCCGGTGAAAGAAACAAAGGGCTTGTCGGCACCGACATTTTTATCGGCGGTGTCGGCGCTTCCGGCAGACAGGCTTACCGTGTCGCCTTTGACAACATCGCTGATGCCGAGCTGCCCCGTGGCAAAGGTGGTGGTGCCGTCGTAAACCTTCTTGCCGGTGAGGGCGACCACGGTGACGGACAGGGGATTGATGGTGCTGATGGAATTCCCCGCATAGGTGACGCTATAGTTGTTTCCGTTGTTGCCGTCATTGATCGTGGCCGCGCTCAGGTTCACCGTCTTGTTGCCCACCCCCGCGTTCTTGTCGGCATATACGATGGTAGCCGCCGTGACGCTATCACCCGCGACCAGCGGGGCGGCGAGCGCCGTCAGGTCGGACGCCGTGGCGGTATACGAAACGCCGCCATCATAGATCTTGCTTACCACCGGGGCGGTCAGCGTCACGGCTTTCGCGGTGACCGTATAGTCGCCCGTGATACCCGCAAAGCTATAGTTCCCGGCATCCGCTCCGCCAAGCGCGCTGAGCGACTGAATTCCCGTATAGCTGCCGGCGTTCAGGTTGCCGCTGCTGCTGATGTGGCCTGTCGTGTTCACCTTGACCACGCCAGCGCTGACAATGTCGTTCGCAACAACACCCTTGAGGCTTACCGTGCCCGGTGTCAACGTCGCGCCGTAAACCGAACTCCC
>JAHFRV010000019.1 GCA_023266095.1 Gammaproteobacteria bacterium
GTCACTGAGCAATAATCGGGGCATCTAGCAAACTCTTTTTTTGTTTTTTGGCGAATCCAAGAATACGAGTTTGCTTTTTTATTTCAATACCTTAAAACGAAACGTCAACAGGCCCTAGTCAGTTAATAAGGCGTCACTTCCCCTTGTCCCGTCCTCTGCGCAGAAGGCGGGACAGACGGGAGTACATGAGCTGGCGACACTGGCGGCGCGGATGAAAATGAGCAAGCAACAGCATCACCCTCGCATCGACGCCTTCGATTTCCCGCCGGGCAAACTGTTGCGCGGGCGTTATGAAGTCGTTCACCACCTCGGCGCCGGCTGGGAGGGCGAAGTGTATCTGATCCGCGAACGCGTCACCGGCATCGAACGCACCGCCAAGTTTTTCTTCCCCCACCGCAACCAGCGCGACAAGGCCGCTGTGTTTTACGCCAAGAAATTACACAAGTTGCGTCAGTGTCCGATCGTAATTCAGTATTACACCCAGGACAGCATTCTCCATCGCGGCGTGCCGATCACCTTTCTGGTTTCCGAGTTCGTGGAGGGGGAACTGCTCAGCGGCTTTCTGGCGCGGCAACCACGCAAACGCCTCAGCCCCTTTCAAGCGGTGCACCTCCTGCACGCCCTGGCCATGGGCATGGAGGCGATACACCAGTTGGGTGAATATCACGGTGACCTGCATGCCGACAACGTGATCGTGCAGCGTTACGGCCTCGGATTCGAATTGAAGCTGCTGGATATGTTTCACTGGGGCGCGTCCAGCCCCCAGCACATTCACGACGACGTCATCAATCTCATCCGCCTCTTTTACGACGCAGTGGGTGGCCCCAAGCTTTACGCCCGGCAGCCACCGGAGGTGAAGGACATTTGCTGCGGGCTCAAACGTTCGTTGATCTTGCGCAAATTCAAAACCGCGGGCCAGTTGCGCCACTATCTCGAAACCCTGCAGTGGAGTTGATGCTTGACCTCCCCGCCGCCCATCCTGACCGACACACTGATTCATTCGCAAATCGATCTGAACCGCGTCGAGACCTATCTATTTGCCGGCGGCACGGCGGCGGCGTTCACTCGGCGCTCGCCATTCAAGGATACGGTGAACGAGGACGCGTTGGCCTTGATCCCCGCCGGTCCCCATGCCGGGGTATTGGTGGTGGCGGACGGCTTGGGCGGTTTGCCGGCCGGCGAGACGGCCGCCCGGCTGGCCGTGCAACGTCTGGCCGAGGCGGTGAGGGCCGCACATCAAGACAATGTGGCGCTGCGCGACGCCATCCTCAACGGCATCGAACAGGCCAATCAAGAGATCATCGCCCTCGGCAGCGGCTCTGCCACCACCCTCGCGGTGGTGGAATTGCAGGGCCGGCTGATGCGTTCCTACCACGTCGGTGATTCGCTGATCTTGGTCGCCGGCCAGCGCGGCAAACTAAAATACCAAACCCTGCCCCATTCGCCGGTGGGCTACGCGCTGGAATCCGGCATGCTGGACGAGAGCGAGGCGATTCATCACGCCGAACGCAATATCGTGTCCAACGTCATCGGTTCACCGACGATGCGTATCGATATCGGCCCGACCTTCGCCCTGGCGCCGCGCGACACGTTGATGCTGGCCAGCGACGGCGCGCCTGACAATCTTTACATCAGTGAACTGGTGGACTGCATACGGGCCGGACCGTTGCGCCGGGTGGGCCGCGAACTGGCGACGCGCTGCCATGAACGGATGCGCCATCCCCGGCCGGGTGCGCCGTCCCATCCGGACGATCTCAGTTTTATCCTCTATCGTTCACGATAGCCGATTGACGGGCGCCGCTAGTCAGCGCCGCGGCCGCGGCGATTCACCGCTCACAGCGGCACGCCGCCGCACTTCAAAATGGCGATGGCATGTCCCGCCAACGCCACTTGCACGCAGGCCCGCCCGCCGCGTTCTTGCACCACACTCTGCCGGCCGCCCGGCAATAAATCCGCCATCAGCTGTCCGGGACCGCTCAAGTGGTAATCGACAGTGATGAAATCCGCGCGCGCTTGATCGTCGAGATTGAGCAGGACCAGGACCTCCTCGCTGTCGAGTATCCGCGAATAGGCCAAGGTGCAACGGCCGTTGAAGGGATACCCGAAGTCGACACCGTTGCCGGAGATCTCCCTGAAATAAAGCCGACCGTAACGCAAGGCCGCCTCCTGTTGCCGGACCTGCGCGACGGCGCGGATGGCCTGATAAAGCGCATGGTTCTCGTTGAAGAAGTGCTGGCCGGTGGTGCCGAAAGGCCCCCATTGGCCGCCGAACATGCATTCGCGGACATAACTGTCATGGGGACCGCCGCCGTCGAAACCTTGTTCGGTGCCGTAATAGATGCACGGCACGCCGTGGCTGGTGAGCAGATAGGCGATCGCCAGCGCCGCTTGCCGCCAGTGCGGGTTGTTGTGCAGAAAACGGCGGTAGGGCCGGCTCATTTGATCATGGTTATCGACGAAAGTGACGAAATAGCTGCCCGCCGCGCCGTGGTCCGCATAGCGTTCGCGGAAGGCGTCGTAACGAAAACGAAGCACCGCGGGATTCACAAAGCCTTTGATGACCTCTTCGAGCATGAAGTACAGCGGAAAGTCGAGGGCCGCGTCCAAGGCGGGAAAGCGCTCCTCAGTGCCTTCGATACGGGCGTTGCGGCCGATGTAACGCTGGATGAAGTCATCGTCGGCGACGATCTCGCCGAACAGAAAGAAATTGTGCTTGCCGATCCGTTGCGCGTATTCGCGAACGGCGTTGCAAAAAATCGCGGTGGCCGAATCCTCCATGTGTTTGACGGTGTCGATGCGGAAGCCGTCGAGGTCCGCGGCGACGATCCAATATTTGTAGGCCTTGATCAGGGCGTCGAGCACCGGCGGGTTGGGCAGGTCCAGTTCCTTGAGGCTGAGGAAATCGCCGTTGCGGCTTTCCTCAGTAGCGTTCCAATCACGGATCTGACCGCGCCGCTTGAAGGCCTCGGGCGTTTGCAGTTCCCGCGGCCAAACACCGTCATCGAATTGCAGACCGCCGGCCGGGTCCACCTCACGCCAAAAGCCAAAGGGGAAACGCTGGTTTTGATAATAGTAATAATCAAAGTCGCCCGGATAGGCCCAGACGTCGCCCGTGTGGTTGAGCACCACGTCGAGGATCACGTACATGCCGCGCCCGTGGGCCGCGCGGGTCAGCGCTTGCAGGTCGGCGAGACTGCCGAAGCGCGGATCGACTTGGAGAAAATCCTGGATGCCGTAGCCGTGATAACTGTCCGCCTTGTCCACCCGGTTTTTGAGGATGGGGCTCAACCAGATCGCCGTACAACCCAAACCCTGGATGTAATCGAGCCGGCGGGTGATGCCCTTGAGATTGCCGCCTTGGAATCGATGACCCGCGCCGGGCGGCGGAGACGCGCTCGCCGCGCCACTCATGAAGGCGGGCGTGGCGGGGTCATTGTTATCGAAACGGTCCACCAGCAGGAAATAAACGAATTGGTCCCGCCAGTCAGGTGGCGAGGCGTGCAAGGGTGAACGCGGGGTGAAGTCGAGCCCCGTGACGGAGTCCATGAGCGCGGGCATAAGCTCCCTCCTTAGAGATAGACCTGTGGCTAATAATAGCGCTTTAAACCCCAGGGGGAAGTTATTTCGCCGTAGCCTGACTGGTGCGGCGGATTAGGGAGCGGAAAAGAGACGGGCTATCAAATTTTAAATGACCCCACCAAACCTTGCAGCTGTGTCGCCAGTTCGGCCACACCCAGATTGGCATCCATCACCTGCCGGGTAGCTTTGGCACTTTGCTCCGCCGCATCCCGAATGTTGTCGACATTGTGGCCCACCTCCTCAGTCACGGCATTTTGCTGTTCCGCCGCCGCCGCGATCTGGGTCGTCATATCGGTGGCGGTGCGCACCGCCTCCGCGATGGTGCGGAAGGCCTCGTTGGCGGCTTCAAATTGCGTGACGCTGTGCTGCGCCTGCTGGCGGCCCTTATCAATGGCCACCACGGCCTTGCTGGTGCCTTCTTGCAAACGTTGGATGATGCTCTGGATTTCCAGGGTGGAGGACTGGGTACGCTGCGCGAGGGTGCGCACTTCGTCCGCCACCACCGCGAAACCGCGGCCCTGCTCGCCGGCGCGAGCGGCCTCGATGGCGGCGTTGAGCGCCAGCAGATTGGTTTGTTCCGTGACGTTGCGAATCACATCCAGTATCTTGCCGATTTTTTCGCTTTCCTCGGCGAGGTCGCTAATCACGTCACTTGCCATGCCCACTTCGCTCGCCAAGGAATGAATGGCGTTCATGGTATTGATAACAATTTTATTGCCTAACTGAGTTTTTTCATCGGCGCGATGCACCGCCATGGCGGCGCCCTCGGCGCTACGCGCCACGTCGTGCGCCGCTTGCGCCATTTCGGTGACAGCGGTAGCGACCAGCTCCGATTCTTGTTTCTGGCGGTCCACTTCCTTGCCGGCGGCGGTGGTGATCTGCGCGGTTTCTTCCGATGAAGCAGCGAGCTGGGAAGTGGCGTCCGCGACCTTGAGGACCATCGCATGGATCTTGGCGGTGTAGGCGTTAAACGCCATGCTCAGCTCGGCAAGCTCATCATGCCCCTTAACGTCCAAGCGTGCGGTGAGATCACCTGCCCCTTCGGCGATGTCGCGCATCCTTTTAGTCACCTTGGTGATCGGATACACCACCATGCGAGTGCTGAATAATATAATGCCAACGCCTATTATGATGCCGATTAACAGGGTAACGGCGATGGTGATTTTAACACCCGAGGTGATCTCCGCGATCTCATGGGTTTTATTTTCCACCTGGCTGTCGCCGAGTTCCTCAAGCTGGCCGACAAAGTCGAGCAACTCCGCGGTTTTTTCGAAATAGCGGTCTTTCGCACTTTTTAGCGAGACGGCCTCAGGCGCATCATCCCCGCTTTGAGAGCTTGCGAAGAATTTTTTGGATTGACTGAGCAACTCGTCACGCACCTGGGTTTCGTCGGCAAGCAATCTATCCAAGTCGGCCAGGTGCCGGCCATCGATGAGCCCGGAATCCCGCATGCGGCCTAATGCTTCGTCAGCGAAGCTGATCGCTTTCGCCAGCTCATCATGATGGTGCTGAATTTGTCCTGGCGTCAAACCGGGAGCCAGGATACGGTCTACTTCAAGCATTTGCCGCTGGATGCCTATGGTGCCCTCCATGGAACCATCGGCCGCGTCCCACGCCTTGGTGGTGATGAATGACAATTCATCGGCCAGTTTGCCCGCCCCGGCATAACCTACGATGCCGCAAAGTATGAGCAGCGCCCACACCGTACCAATGGAAAGCCCCATCTTGGCGCCAATTTTTAGCTGCATGATCTACCCCTTATTAACAAGCACGGCAATAGCCTCGCATGACTCATCCCCCTCTCTTCTGTATGAGGGATTTAGTTTGCTATTAGGCCTTGCCTCCTGGCTTGATCCAATACCGTGTACCCGCGATATTTTCGGCGGTCACCGAAATATAGCGTTTTGAGCACAAAATACTTTAAGGAAGCTCTGAATAATTCCATCCGGGAATTTTCAGAGTAAGGGGAGCGAAAAATGTGATTTTCACTTTCCTTCGTTTTCAAGCCCCTGCCGCCATGGGAAATGGCGGCCCATCCTTGTGTCGCAGGAGCCGCCGGATAAATCAGAACTTCCTTTACAAAACAGGAGGCGGCTACGGGCTCTATTCCTCATTTCTCACCAGCAAAGCTTTGTCGATAGGGCCCAGGGCCGGCGAAGTCCTGCCAAAAAGCTAACCGACCATACGGACCCCGAGTTGCCGGGGGTCATATAACTCAGAGGTTCCTTAAGATTAGGGAAGGCTGGGCATGCCCGCCGCTATTCAGCGGCCAGCAAAGTTTTATCGATGGGATCGAGGGTCGGTGAGGGCCTGCCGAAGAGATAGCCTTGGCCATACGGCACACCGAGCTTGCGAAGGGTATGGTATTCCTCTTTGGTCTCGATACCTTCGGCAATAATCTGCGAACCGATACCCTGTGACAGGCTGACCATGGATTTGATGATCTCGCGCTTGATGTAACTATTATTGATACCGCGCACCAGACTGATATCGATCTTCATGTAACCGGGATTGAGCTCCATGATGCGCTCCAGATCGGAGTAACCATTGCCAATGTCGTCACTGGCATGCACGATGCCGATATCGGAGTAATCCTGCATGGCGCGCCGGAACACTTCGTAGTTATCAATGGCTAACTTTTCATTGATTTCGAAGATGACATTCTCAGGCTTGATCTCCAGATCCTTCAGCAGATCTTCGAGATATTTACCGCGAAACTCGGGATCGTGGATGGTCATGGTGAGAGTATTGACGAAAATCTTGGTGTCCTTGGTCAGGTCGCGCGCACGGCGAAATGCTTCTTGCCGGCATAAGGAATCCAGCTCGAATGACAAGCCGAATTCACCCGCGAGGAGGAACAACAAGAGCGGGCTGGCGAATTCAGAGTCTTTGGGGCCCCGCGTCAAGGCCTCATATCCGATGGGATCGAGAGTGTTAAGGTCCACCACCGGTTGAAAGACGGTTTGGATATTGCGCTGGATAATGAGTTTTTGCAGCGCGTACTTGCTTATGTAACCGTGGCGGGTGGAGAGAAATTCGCCCATGCGTTTGGAGTGCGTCACCAGCTGGGTGATCAATCTGGTATTGTTGATCATCGGATTGTTGATAGTCATGGCGTAACCCGCCGCCGGCCGCAAATATTCATGGGTGTACGGGTAGAACATGTCAAACACCCGCTGCGTGAGAGTGAGCCGGGTACGCTCGCAGATCGCTTCCAGATGATCGAGCAGGGTGGTATTGCTGTCACGCGGCGGTGAGAGAAAAATGACGAAAGTGTCGATGTCGAGTAGATCGACCACGAAGATGTCCGTGCCGCGAAACGCCTGTTCTTTTACCTCGCGGATCAGCGCGGTCACCTCGGTCAGCAGCTTGCCGTAGAGCTGGCTGCCGTAATTGTATTCGATGTGATGCAATTGCGGCACCTGGATGGTGATGCAGGCCAAGTATTGCGCCTCGACCAACAATTTTTCCACATTGGCGTATTCTTTAATGAGCGTGGGGGTACCCAGAGCGTTGTTGTAATAAAAGTCGCGGTGAATGGAGGCGGAAACATAATCCCGCGGATCTAGCTGACCGGACATGCTGCATGCTCCAAAGCCGATTGATGGGGTGACGATTGCTATAGCCTTGTTTACGGCCGAAGAGTGTCGATTCTTTAAGCTCCTTAAAGAACCTGTGATTTATTCAGCGGTTCCTGCGGCACATGGCATGCCGCGCTCTGAGAATTCCAGAATGGAATTATTCAGTTTCTTCAAACAGGTTTGTAGGCGGTCGCCAAAACAGCCTGATGAGGAATGATGAGCTGCTCCTCGTGCATATGGGCTTGCGCGTAACCCGCGATTTCCTCTCTTACCACCGTGAGTAAAGCAGGAGTAAGCGCATCAAATTGCATTTTCATGATGCCCGACGTCTCGACCAGCCGCCAATACTCCGCGAACGATGAAAAACGGTAATGAAAATCAAAGTATTGAACGATGCAGCGAGTGAAACCGGCCGTTTCCAGCAAGCCCTGCAATATGCCCGGCGCACCCAACGAAGTGGCCTTAACGAGGGGCGGTTGTTTGTCTTCCGGCAGACGGTCCCGGAAGGCAAGATGGGCCCAATATAAAGTCGTCATACTGGCCGGCGGCCCCCACACCGCCGACACCAAGCGGCCGCCGGGTTTCAGCACCCGCAAAATCTCCTCCAAACCTTTTTGTGGATGGTCGAACAACATGACACCGAAACGGCACATGGCGCGATCGAAGTGATGCGCGGGAAAATCGAGCCGCTCGGCCGGCATGCAACTGAAACGGAGATTGGTCCAGCCTTCTTGCTTGGCCTTGGCTTGAGCAACCTTCACCATGCCATTGGCCGCATCCACGCCCTCCACCACAAGGTTGCCGCGCAGACGCCGTACCAGGCTTAACGCCGGCTCGCCAGTACCCGCAGCCACATCTAAAATCACTTCGCCACGACGGGCTTCTAAAGCGTCAAGCAACGCCTCGCCTACCGGGGCAAGGTACGGCAGCCACAGATCGAATTTTTCCGCGATCTTATCCCAATCCGGCTGCGTATCGACGTGACGCATGATAGCCATTCCTCCCGTGGCGGCACTCGACCGCGCTTTCTCGACACTTCTCTAAACCTCCAAATTATGGCTAGGCTTTCTCAAATAAAGAACCTGAACTTTCGGCGATGGCCTAAAGAAACGGATTGTCCGGCCGTGTAATTAGGCGTAAGCTCGGCTTTGGCCGAAAAGACTATAACGCGTTTCTTCTCGGTTGGATCAATAAGATTTATTGGTTGCCTGTGGATTCGCGCGATAGCCTGGGCCGGTTGCAGCATGTTGCAGCACCTCCATCGTCGCCGCTAATCCATCATCAGGTCAAGATGCGAGAGGGACGCAGCATCTGCGTTTGTCAGTGTAGGTTCGCTGTCTTGACGATACTACGTCAAACGTTAGGAACCGCTTCTTAGAGAGTGATTCGTGATTATGAAGTCTATTTATGTCGGCAATCTGCCATTTACCTCCACCGAAGACGAAGTGCGTAACATGTTCAGCCAATACGGCTCCGTGCACTCCGTCAAAATGGTTTCAGATCGGGAAACCGGCAGGCCGCGTGGTTTCGCCTTCGTGGAAATGGACGACTCCGCCGCAGGCAACGCAATTTCAGCGCTGAACGGCAAAGAAATTAACGGCCGTCCTTTGCGCATCAATGAAGCGCGCGAGCGCGAGCGTGCGCCACGTCAAGATCGGCAGCGTTTCTAAACCAAAATAATTTTAAAGAGGAGTGGCGACCGCCGCTCCTCTGCTTCATCTCCCCCCACGCCTCCCGGGCAAGAACCGTCCCGGCCATTTTTTGTGGTTACCCGATCAAAACGCTTCCGTTGGCCGGATAAGGTTTGCGGATCAACGCATCGCTTTACTTCCGCCTCCGCTAAAGAACCCAGCCTTTCGTCCGAATTAAAGATAAATCGACAATCCGCGATGTGATGCCGCAGATCAGCACTCACACGGCGGCGGGAGAAACTTGATGCTGAGCTTTATTCTTGCCCTCACCTTTCGGTTCGAACGCGAACATGGCCACGCACCCAATCTGGTCTATTTGAATACGGAACAGTTCCAGACTTTGCGTGGAGAATTGGAGATATCCCCACACGGCACGCTCGCCCATGCGCTCGGCATGCAGGTGGTGATCATTCCCAGCTTGATCCATCCCGAAGTGATGTTCCGCACCCTGATGGCGCCGGGTGGCTTGGCGAGTCTGCACTAAAGCGCCCCGGCATTCATTGCCCGACACCCGGTTCATACAACTTGTTTTGCCGCACAATCAATGCGAAAGTAGCGGCTTGACGCGGCGCGGCAAAAAAAGCCGGGCTTTCTTATCTGCGCCTTTGCGACCTGAATCAGTGAGGGAGAAACATAAATGAAAGTGTTGGTCATTGGTGGCACCGGTACGCTGGGCGGTGCGGTGATACATAGCCTGCGGCAACGCGGCGTCAGCGTGCGCTGCATGTCCCGCTACGCCAATAAAGCCAAGTCCCTGCCCGACGGCATCGAAGGTGTGGTAGGTGATCTGGAAAAACCCAGCTCGCTGGGCATGGCGTTTGATGGCGTCGATGGGGTGTTTCTGATCACCCCTCTCAGCCGCAACGAAACGCAATTGGGCCTGGTCGCGGTGGAAGCAGCCAAGGCAGCCGGCATCACCAAACTGGTCTATCTGTCCGTACCCATGCCGCCGGGCTCGGAGAACATCCCCCATTTCCGCAGCAAACTCGCCATTGAGCAGGCCATTAAACAGGCGGGCTTCGATTACACTCTGTTACGACCCAATAACTTTTTTCAGAACGATTTTCTGTGGTGCCGTGCCGCGATCATGTCTTATGGCGTCTATCCCCCGCCTATCGGTTCGGTGGGTTTGAGTCGGGTGGATATCCGCGATGTGGCCGAAGCCGCCGCCAACGCCTTCATCGAACCCGGCCACGCAGGTGCTGAATATCCCTTGCATGGACCGGACGCACTCACCGGCGAAGCGGTGGCCGCGGTATTCAGCAAACATCTGGGACGCCCCATCCGCTACGCAGGCAATGACTTGGACGAATGGGCGAAGCAGTCGCAGCACATGATGCCGGAGTGGATGGTCAAAGATCTCCGTGCCATGTACCAGCATTTTCAGCAACACGGCATGATCGCCAGTCCCGCGGATTTCGCGGCACAGCGTAAAATATTAAAACACGAACCCCGCAGCTTTGATGCCTTCGTCGCGGAGATTCTGCCGGTGTGGCGGGGAGAGATCGCGAACAAACACTAAGCTACTGCCGATTGATTCATCTTGCACCGCCAAGGCGCCAAGGACACCAAAGGTTTTCTCTTTTTCATCGAAAAAGTTTTTTCTTGGTGTCCTTGGCGCCTTGGCGGTTAAGAAATTTTTCAGTCTCTAGTTAATCCCGACGGGTTTGCCGGTCGCACGCATCCCTCCACCCCTGTCGGTCGCCATGGTGAAGAGAATCTCGCCTCTACGTCCATAGCGACGGCCAATCGCCGCCATTGTAAAAATCAAATTACCTAAAGCCATTTCACCCGCTAGTATTTTTTCGAGCATCACCCTACACCACCCGGTTCAACAGAACCGTCAATTGAGTAGAGTCAGGAGGGAATCATGAGCAACAGGACATTAACCACATCCAGCGGGGCACCGGTCGCCGACGACAACAACAGCATCAGCGCCGGCGAACGCGGTCCTTTAACTTTCGACAATCATCATTTGTTCGAAAAGCTGGCGCACTTCAACCGGGAACGCATTCCTGAACGGGTGGTGCATGCGCGCGGCACCGGCGCTTACGGCACCTTCACCTTGAACAAGGGCCTCAAGGACTACACCATCGCCCGCTTTCTCCAGCAGCCCGGCCAGAAGACCGAAGTCTTCGTGCGCTTATCCACCGTCGGCGGCGGCCAAGACTCCAGCGACTATGCCCGCGACCCACGCGGTTTCGCCATTAAGTTTTATACCGACCAGGGCAATTTCGATCTGGTCGGCAACAACACGCCGGTGTTTTTCTTGAGCGACCCAAGCAAATTCCCCGACTTCATCCACTCGCAGAAGAAAAATCCGCGGACCAACCTGCCCGACCCTCACGCCGTGTATGAATTCTGGGCCAACCATCCGCAATCACTGCATCAGATGATGATCCTGATGTCGGATCGCGGCATCCCTTATTCGCTGCGCCACATGCACGGTTTCAGTTCGCACACCTTGAGTTTCTGGAACAGCAAAGGCGAGCGTTACTGGATCAAGTGGCACATCAAAACCAATCAGGGCATCAAAACCCTCACCAATGAAGAAGCCGCCAAAATGCCCGCCTTCGGCGCGCAGAAGGATTTAGTGGACGCCATCGACCGCGGCGAATTTCCGAGCTGGACCGTCAAGCTGCAAATCATGAGCGAGGCCCAGGCCAAGACCTATCACATCAATCCGTTCGATCTGACCAAGATTTGGCCGCACGGCGATTTTCCGCTGATCGAGATCGGCCAGCTCGAACTCAACCGCAACGTCACCAACTATTTCGCGGAGACCGAGCAGGCCGCCTTCGCGCCCAGCAATCTGGTGCCGGGCATCGGCGCCTCGCCCGACAAAATGTTGCAGGCGCGCCTGCTGGCCTATCAGGACGCCCACCGTTACCGCATCGGCGTCAACGCCAATCAGCTTCCGGTCAACGCGCCCAAGTGTCCGGTCAATCATTACCAACGCGACGGCGCGATGGCGGGCATGTGCCCGGCCCATGGCGGCGGCAACAACCAAGACGGCAGCGTGAACTTCTTCCCCAACGACCAAACCGCGCAAGGCGCGCCCGCCCCCGCGCCGGAAACCGCGGCGCCGCCGCTGCCGCTGCTGGAAAACGCCTGGGTCCAGGCCTACGACACCAGCGAGGCCGACCACTACAGCCAGCCCGGCGATTTATACCGGCTGATGAGCGACGATCAAAAAAATCAGCTGGTCAACAACGTCGCCGACGGCTTGATCCACGCCTCCAAGTCCGCGCAAGAACGGATGCTCGCCCAATTCGCCAAAGTGGACGCGGACTACGCCAGCCGGGTCAGCAAGGCTTTAAATCAACGGGAGTGAGCGCGTTGCCGATCTAAACTTTCAGTAGGTCTTTTGAGAAACGGACACCTCGCCGGTAATGGCGGGGTGTCCGCTTTTGTGGTGAGCGAGTCGTTTTGGCGTGATTTCAGATCAATTGCGGACTGAGTCTCATCTTGCTTGTACTTGTAGAATCTTACGAAGACGCCGCATTTGTTGATTCTTATGACGAAGCGTCAAACGAATGGTTAGGCGCGCGCGGCTAAAGCCTCAATTATATCTGGCGCCAACGTCGGCACCTGGCAACTCGCCCGCCTTCAGCCTAGTAATGAGCGCACTCAATTCCCTTGCGCCCTCAATATCAAAGTACATCGGTTTACCCGCAGCACAACTTCCGAGGGCGCACAAGGTTATTGCAAGGTAGTGAGATCTGGCGTTTCCGCTATGAAACTCGAACTTCAGTTTCATTCCAAATATCGACGGCACGGTGCCAATTTCCTTATCAAAGGCATCGCCATTAGCTGTTGCCTGCTCGGCCCACTCTAGATACTTGGATATGCTCTGAAGATACTCGTCCGCGTACTTAACATAGAAGGTCGCATAGTCATCGCCAGTGAATGATACCCCGCCATACGGGGTATACGTAACCACTAGTTCCTGCTTACCGGGCTTACCTCTAACCATTACGAAGGTTGGTCGCTCCATGTACTTCTGAGCCAGGTCGTTATATTCGTTAACGCTGAGACCCGTCCTTATTTCCTCTTGCTTGGCATGCGAAACACCAGAGATGAGCAGCATCAATGCCAGTGCGATTAGCTCTCTCATAGCAACATCCAGTTTCTTGTAATTCTGCGCGAACATTTCTTGCGCGCCTAACCCAAATTCGGCGCCAACCACCGCTCCGCTTCTTCGATGCTCATGCCTTTGCGGCGCGCGTAATCCGCCAACTGGTCTTTGTCGATTTTGCCCACCGCGAAATATTTCGACTCGGGGTGCGCGAAGTACCAGCCGCTGACCGCGGAGGCGGGCCACATCGCGTAGCTCTCGGTGAGTTGTATCCCGGCGTTCTTTTCGGCATCGAGCAATTGCCACAGCAAACCCTTCTCGGTGTGCTCGGGGCAGGCGGGGTAACCCGGCGCGGGACGGATGCCGCGATACTGTTCGTTAATCAACGCCTCGTTATCGAGCCGTTCGTCGGGCACGTAACTCCAAAACTCCTTGCGCACCCGCGCGTGCATCAACTCGGCGAAAGACTCGGCCAGCCGGTCGGCGAGGGCCTTGAGCAGGATGGCGCGGTAATCGTCGTGGACCGCCTCGAAACGTTTTACATGTTCATCGATCCCGATGCCGGTAGTGACCGCGAAGCCGCCGATATAATCCTTGAGCCCGGTTTCCTTGGGCGCGACGAAATCGCTGAGACATTGATTGGGCCGGCCCGGCGGTTTTTCATCCTGTTGCCTCAAATGGTGTAGCGTGGTGAGCACCCGACTGCGCGTCTCGTCGCCGTACACCTCGATATCATCGTCATTGACGCTATTGGCCGGGAAGAAGCCGATCACCGCCTTGGCGGTGAGCCAGCGGCCGGCGATGAGGTCGCGCAACATCGCCTGCGCATCGGCGAACAACTTGCGCGCCTCTTCGCCCTTCTCGGCGTCGTCGAGAATTTTCGGATAACTGCCGTGCATCTCCCAGGAATGGAAGAACGGCGTCCAGTCGATGTATTCGCTGATTTCGGCCAGGGAATAATCATCAAAAATCTCCAAGCCTAAAAAGCGCGGCACGGGCGGCGTGTAGTTTTTCCAATCGAGCTTGGCCTTGTTCGCGCGCGCTTGTTCCAACGTCAGCCATTTAGTGTGAGCGCGGCGGCCGGCGTGCTGGACGCGAACTTCTTCGTATTCGAGTTTCATCTTGGCGACGAAGTCGGTCTTGTTGGCGGCGCTGATGAGATTTTGCGCGACGCCGACCGCGCGCGAGGCGTCCTTCACCCACACCGTCGGGCCGTGGTAATTGGGCTCGATCTTCACCGCGGTATGCGCGCGCGAGGTGGTGGCGCCGCCGATCAGCAGCGGAATGTCAAACCCCAGACGCTGCATCTCCTTCGCGACATGGGCCATCTCATCCAGGGACGGCGTGATGAGACCGGACAGGCCGATGATATCGACGCCTTCGCGCTTGGCGGTGTCGAGTATGGTCTGCGCCGGCACCATCACGCCGAGGTCGATCACCTCGAAGTTATTGCACTGCAAGACCACGCCGACGATGTTCTTGCCGATGTCGTGCACGTCGCCCTTCACCGTCGCCATCAGAATCTTGCCCACCGCGCGGCTGTCCTCGGCCTTTTCCGCCTCGATGTACGGCACCAGATAGGCCACCGCCTTTTTCATCACCCGCGCCGACTTGACCACCTGCGGCAGAAACATCTTGCCTTCGCCGAACAAGTCGCCCACCACGTTCATGCCGTCCATCAGCGGGCCTTCGATGACGTGGATGGGCCGGGGAAAGTGCAGACGCGCCTCTTCGGTATCCTCGACCACATAGGCGTCGATGCCTTTCACCAAGGCATGGGCGAGCCGTTGCGCCACCGGCCATTGGCGCCAGGCCAAGTCTTCTTTTTTCTCTTCGCCGCCGTCGCCTTTGTATTTAGCGGCGATGGCGAGCAGACGTTCGGTGGCATCATCGCGGCGATTGAGCACCACGTCTTCGACGCAATCGCGTAACTCGGCGGGTAACGTGTCGTACACCGCCAGCTGACCGGCGTTGACGATGCCCATGTCCATGCCCGCCTTGATGGCGTGATAGAGGAACACCGAGTGAATGGCCTCGCGCACCGCGTCGTTGCCGCGGAATGAGAAGGACACGTTGCTCACGCCGCCGGAGATCAAGGCATGCGGCAAAGTCTGTTTGATCAGGCGGGTGGCTTCGATGAAATCCACCGCGTAGTTGTTGTGTTCCTCGATGCCGGTGGCGATGGCGAAGATATTGGGATCGAAGATGATGTCCTCGGCGGGGAAGCCGACTTGCTGGGTGAGTATCCGGTACGAGCGCGCGCAGATTTCCAGCTTGCGTTTTTGGGTGTCGGCCTGGCCGGTCTCGTCGAAGGCCATCACCACCACCGCCGCGCCGTATTTACGCGCCAGCCGCGCGTGGGCGATGAACTGCGCCTCGCCCTCCTTGAGGCTGATGGAATTCACCACGCCTTTGCCTTGGATGCATTTGAGTCCGGCCTCGATGATGCTCCACTTCGAGGAGTCGATCATGATCGGCACCCGCGCGATGTCCGGCTCGGAAGCGATCAGGCTTAAAAAAGTCACCATCGCCTGCTCGCCGTCGAGCATGGCCTCGTCCATGTTGATGTCGATGACTTGCGCGCCATTCTCCACTTGCTGGCGCGCCACATCGAGGGCCTTGTCGTATAAACCGTTGAGCACCAGTTTTTTGAAGGCCGCCGAACCGGTGACGTTGGTGCGCTCGCCGACGTTGACGAACAGCGAATCCGGCCCGATATTGAACGGCTCGAGTCCGCTCAAGCGGCATTGTTTTTCGATTTCGGGCACGGGCCGCGGCGGATATTTCATCACCGCCTCGCGCAGCGCCTTGATGTGGGCGGGCGTGGTGCCGCAGCAGCCGCCGACGATGTTGAGAAAGCCGCTCTGCGCCCACTCCTCGATCTCTTTGGCCATGGCCTCCGGCGATTCGTCGTAGCCGCCGAACTCGTTGGGCAGGCCGGCGTTGGGATGGGCGGAGACGCAGGTGTCGGCGATGCCGGACAATTCCTCGATGTGTTGCCGCAGTTCCTTGGCGCCCAGCGCGCAGTTGAAGCCGAAGCTCACCGGCCGCACGTGGCGCAGCGAATTCCAGAATGCTTCAACGGTCTGGCCCGAGAGGGTGCGGCCCGAGGCGTCGGTGATGGTGCCGGAAATCATCACCGGCAGGCGCACGGCGTGTTGTTCGAAATAGCTGTCGATGGCGAACAGCGCGGCCTTGGCGTTCAAGGTGTCGAACACCGTCTCCACCAGCAGCGCATCGGCGCCGCCGTCGACCAAACCGCGGATCGCCTCGAGATACGACTCCACCAATTCATCGAAGTTGGTGTTGCGGAAACCGGGATTGTTGACGTCGGGCGAGATGCTGGCGGTGCGGTTGGTCGGCCCCAGCACCCCGGCCACCAGCCGCGGCCGGTCCGGAGTCAGCGCGCTGTATTCGTCCGCCGCGCCACGCGCGACCCGCGCGCCGGCCAGGTTCAACTCGTACACCAAGTCCTCCATCTGATAATCCGCCATGGCGATGGAGGTGGAGTTGAAGGTGTTGGTCTCGATGATGTCGGCGCCCGCCGCGAGATAGGCGCGATGGATGTCGCCGATGATTTTCGGCTGGGTGATGGCCAGCAAATCGTTATTGCCCTTGAGGTCGCAGGGGTGGTCCTGGAAACGCTCGCCGCGGTAATCCTGCTCGGTGAGCTGATAACTCTGGATCATGGTGCCCATGGCGCCATCGAGTATCAGGATGCGTTGTTTCAACAAGTCTGCGAGAGTCGCCATCGTTTCATTCACCCGTGCGCGACGGCGCGGCCGCCGTCAATTCAAAAAGGGGGCTATTCTATCACCCACGCCCCGGTCCGGCATGCCCGCTAGGCGCGACTGGGGTCGGGACCGGAACGGCTAGTGTAGTGCTTCGTATATTCAGGAACAGAAATCTCCCCTCCTTGTATAAGGAGGGGTGCCCCGGAGGGGCGGGGTGGATGATGCGCCGTGCCCGAGTAGTCTGCTCACTGCGCCTTTGCACCCAACCACCCCGGCGCTAGCGCGCCACCCCTCCTCGTTTGAGGAGGGGAGTGATGAAACCGTTTGGTCTTTCATCGCGGAGCAAATATTCCAGCCATTGCGAAGCGCTACGCTAGAATAGCGGCCTAGCGCAGACAGCGCCCGGACTGGACTCTCCGCATGAAACTGGTTACCGTCGCCACCTTCGACACTATGCCCGCCGCCCATATCGCCAAGGGCCGCCTGGAAACCGAAGGCATCGCCTGCTGGTTGAAGGACGAACATCTCGGCCAGACCGATTGGCTGTACAACATCGCGGTGGGCTGGATCAAATTGCAAGTGGACGCGGAACACTTTGAGCAGGCTCGCCTCATCCTCGACACCGATTACTCCGCCGATCTGCCCGGCGGCGGCTAAGCCATGCGCGCGCATCTGATCCGCTGGCTGCTGCGCGCCCTCGCCGCCCTCCCGCTACCGCTCGCCCATGCCGCGGGTGTGCTCATCGGCGGCGGTTTGCTGGTCGTGCCCAATCAACTGCGCCGCGTCAGCGCGATCAACGTGGCGCTATGCTGGCCGGAGCTGGACGCCGCGCAACAACGGCGGCTGATCCGCGCCAGCCTCATCGAAGCAGGCAAGACGATGTGCGAAGCCGGCGCCTTGTGGTTGTGGTCCGGTGAACGCACGCTGCGGCTGGTGCGCGCGGTGAGCGGCGAAGAACATTTGCGCGCCGCCCTCGCCGCTGGCAAGGGCGCCATCCTCGCCGCGCCGCACTTGGGCGCCTGGGAAATCATCGGTCTGTATTGCTCCCATCACTACCCCATGACCAGTCTGTACCGACCGCCGCGCCTAGCGGAAATGGATAGGCTGGTGCGCCATGGCCGCGAACGGCTCGGCGCCAAGCTGGTGCCGGCCGATGCCGGCGGCGTGCGGGCGCTTTATCAAGCCCTGGGCCGCGGCGAATTGGTGGGCATGTTACCCGACCAGGAACCCGGCGCCGGCAACGGCCTCTTCGCGCCGCTGTTCGGCGTACCGGCCAACACCATGGTGCTACTGTCGCGGCTCGCCATCAAAACCGGCGCGGCGGTCATCTTCGGCTACGCCGAACGCCTGCCGGGCGGGCGCGGTTATCATCTGCATTTCTTTCCCGCCCCGCCTGCGATCAATCGGGCGCCGACCGAAAATTCCGTGCAAGTGATGAATGCGATGGTGGAGCAGTTGATACGCCACGCCCCGCAACAATATCAATGGGGCTATAAACGCTTTCGCACCCGGCCACCCGGGGACACGAAATTGTATTGAGGGCGACGGATCCGGCACGCGATCAACGGTCCGTTTGCATTGAGAGCATACTGCGGGCCAGCAATCCTGGTCAGGCGCGATCACGATGCAGCAAAGTGTGGACATTGTCCGCCTATCTCACCCGCAGCACCACCCGCAAAACATTCCCGAAGGGCTGGCGGATTTCCTTACACGGAACGACGTTGATTTAGAAACGCCATCGGGCGATGATTTTCCTGGTCTCGCAGGCGCTAATACGCGAGACTCATCCAATAGTCATCAGCGGCCGGCGCCACTCGGCCTCAAAACCGGTTTCATTTTAAGATACGATTTAAGATACGATTTTAGATATCACACTGGCGTCAACGCCCAGTATTTCTATTAACGCCACGCAACGGAGGACGACATCATGGCCATCGACATCGGCATCGCCGAAACGGACCGCAACGAGATCGCCAACGCGCTATCGCGCATGCTGGCCGACAGCTACATCCTGTATCTCAAGACCCACAACTTCCACTGGAATGTCACCGGGCCGATGTTCCAGACCCTGCACACCATGTTCATGACTCAATACACCGAGTTGTGGAACGCGCTCGACCTCATCGCCGAACGTATCCGCGCACTGGGTTTCCCGGCGCCGGGTTCGTACCAGCGCTACGTCGAACTCGCCAGCATCAAAGAAGAAAACGGCGTACCCTCCGCGCAGGACATGATCCGCCAGCTGGTGGCGGGCCAGGAATCGGTGGCGCGCACCGCGCGCGAGGCCTTCCGCGTCGCCGACGCCGCCAACGACCAGCCCACCGCCGACCTGCTCACCCAGCGCATGGAGATTCACGAGAAGAACGCCTGGATGCTGCGCTCCTTGCTCGAGAACGGCTAGCGAAGAGTATTGCTCGGGAGACATCTCCTCTCCCAGACGGAGGGGAGATGTCCTCAAGCAACTCTATTTTGATCATCACCCTCGCCAGGCCCTGCAAACTCATCGACGTTTTATAAGTGATGTAAGACCTGTCGCCCCAATCTGTCGGGCTCACGCCTCCATGCGAAATCTGATCTCCTGCACGTGAGAAATCCGTATAAAACCAGCGTAATTGCCCCAAAATCCGTTCTAGCTAAGACGGCATTCAATGTTGTATGTTAAAAACATCTTTTTAACGGTAGGCCAGCAGCCATAGCCACGACACCCCGCCAAATACCCCATGGATAAACTACGCCGCTACTTCTTCAGCGATCACGCCGAACCGCCCGCGGGCCATCACGTCGAAAAACTAATCTCCGGCCTGGGCGCGCTCGTCGCGATTTTTTTGGTCGGCGCGCTCAATTCACTACTGATACCCGAACTGGGGACCCCACTGGTCATTGCGTCGTTGGGCGCCTCCGCGCTGCTGCTGTTCGCCACGCCTCATAGTCCCTTCACCCAACCCTGGCCGCTGTTCGGAGGACAACTCATCAGTGCCCTCATCGGTGTTACCTGCGCGAACTACATCGCCAACCTGCATGCCGCTACCGCGCTGGCGGTCAGCCTTGCGCTCGTCGCCATGTACTATCTGCGCTGCCTGCATCCGCCGGGCGGCGCCACCGCGCTCAGCGCCGTGGTCGGCGATGCGACGATTCACGAGCTCGGGTTTGGCTACGTAATCGCGCCGGTCATGCTGGACACCTTGGCGATCATCGTTATCGCGGTCGTGTTTAATTATCTATTCCCCTGGCGGCGTTATCCGCTGGGGCTCTCCTCTCTCAAAAAAACCGAATCGCCGGGCTTGGCGTCCGAGATGCCGCCGCCCTACCTCGGTGAAGAAAATTTGCGCTACGCGCTCCAGCACATGGAGTCTTTCGTAGACGTCAGCACACGTGACCTGGGTGAGATTTACAAACTGGCCGCCCAGCATGCCGAATCGGAGCGGATGTCCCCCGCACAAATCTTGCTCGGCCATTACTACAGCAACGGCCGACCGGGCGGCGACGGGTCGGTGCGCAAGGTCATCGATGAAGGGGGCGCGGTCGCATCCCCCGCCAAAGACAAAATCATTTACCGCGTCATCGTCGGGCCCAACGCGCGCGCCACCGGCACCTGCACCCGCGCCGAGTTCGCCCGCTGGGCCAAGTATGAAGTCGTGCAGGAAGATGGAACATGGCGGCGGGTAGGCTGATCGGGTCCGGCGGATTTATCGACCCGGCGGTTGAACTACCTCACCTGCGGAGAGAGTAAGGCGAGGAGAGCGCAGCTGGTAGATGAGAGACCAAGCCGCGGGGACCGCGGGGATTAAAGAGTGAACATACCCTAACCTCAGTACTGATCTTCCGTACCGCTACTTTTTGCACGATCCTGGGAACCCTGCATATCGAGCTCTCCACGAGTGATAGTGGCGCATGATAATTCAATCCACCAATTGCGCTAGATTCCGGATGGCTATACCCGCATTTCTTATGCCACGGTACCTAAGGCCTGCACACCCACGGCGAGGCAACGCTCATGGAAGGAACACCGCAGCATGGCCATGGCCGCTTGGGTAGGCTGCGCATCCGTTGATACCTGCGGGTGGGAAAGCCGCAGCACTACGCAATACTGTCCAGTCAAGGTTCGGCCCGCGAAAACCCCACGTACACCCGGACTGTTCCCGGCCAATTCCTGGCATTCGCTCAGCAAGCCGGTGAACGCCTGCTCACTCAAATGCTCATCGTTGCATACCCACACTTGCTGCACTACCGCCCAATGCTTGCAGCGCGAGAGCACTTCCGCCGCGCGGCCAGCGCTGCCATATAGACGCATATTTCGCTCGGCCACTGCGCTGACTTCATCGCGAAAAGCCCGCCAGAATGACACGCCGTCATTCGCGGTAACACGCGCTAGCACCGCCTTGGCTATATCGTTTATCGCCACATTGACGCGGATTTTGGCCACGCCCTTGAATATCACGCGCCGGATTTGATCTTCATTCAATGAGGTGGCGTCATACAAGGCCAAGGGCATCTTCAACACGGAATTGAGAATCTTCAACCGCGGAAAATCGATCTTGGTTTTAGTAGTGCTAGCGGGCTCGTCGAGAGAGAAAACCGCCAAGCCGGTGCGTTGCGCCAAGGCCGCCGCTTCCGCCGGTGTCGGCCAAACCGGGTCATCCGCGCCCTCACTGCCGGACACCACGGTTTCAGCCGAGCGCAACCAAGCACCTTCAAGCGGCACACCGCAATCGCGCGCCGACTCCACCAGCTCGCGCATCCTGTTGACCACCGCCGGGAACGCGCCTTGGACACGCGGCATCGCAACGCCATTGCAACCCAAAGCGATGGCGCGGCGCAGCGCTTCCAGCGATGTCACCGAACCGCATTCAATAGATACGGGCACGGGCGAGCGCTGCGCAGCAGCCTCAATCGCCGGCATCAACATTTCCAAATCACCATTGCCCACATCTTGGTTTCCCACCATCAATAACACCGGCGCACGGCAAGTCTCCGCAGCACTCAAAGCGGCCGCGAGCACCTCCACGTTTATCACGTCGAACGCCGCTACCGCATAACCATGCTCATAGGCATGGCCCAACATATCGCGCATATCCACTAAAGCCATGGCATTACTCTCTCCTGACTCGGCGGGTTTATTCGAACTTTTCCGGCCACAAGACATTCACATCGGACACCAGCACCCTCAAATGATGTCCCTTACGCGCCAAATCCTCCAATGCATCGAGCATGGCGCTCACTTTGGCCAAGGGCACTACCACATGAAAAACAATATTAGTATCGATGTCGAGCATGCCGGATTGCTCCCCGGAAGAACCGGCGCCTTGAGCGCGGAAAATGGTGTAACCACTCGCCCCACGTTGTTTAACCACCTGCACCAGCCGACCTTCCAACACATCGGAGGTAATCACGGTAATCAATTTCTCTGGATACAACCTATGCATATCATCCTCCACACAGCGTTTCGTTCATGCGCCCACCATCATGACTACCATCATATGATAGAGCGGAATCCCAAACACGACATTGAAGGGAAAAGTCACGCCGAGCGAAAGCGTTAAATATAAAGACGGACTCGCCTCCGGCACGGCCAGGCGCATGGCAGGCGGCACGGCGATATACGAGGCCGACGCCGCGAGCACCGCCACCAGCAGAGTGCCGCCCACGCCGAAACCGAGCATCTCATGCCCAATTAGCGTACCAATCATGCCGCCGAGCACCGGCATCGCTACGCCAAACACAATCAACACCGCGCCGACACGGCGGAATTCACCGATACGCCGCGCCGCCTCCATGCCCATCTCCAAGAGAAACAAGCATAACACGCCCATGAATATATCTTCGATGAAAGGCTTGATCTTGGCCATACTTTGCGGCGCCGCCACCGCGCCGATCACCATGGAGCCGAGCAACAATACGACACTGCCGTTGGTGAAGGCTTCACGCAGAATATGCGTTAATTTATTTCTATCATGTTCATCACCATTCCCCGCTTCGGCCTGAGGCGCGCCTTGCTTCTGCGCCAAACGACGGCGCGACCAAGCCGCGAGCAGCAAACCTACCACGATGGCGGGTGACTCCATCACCGCAAGCATGATGACCGGATAAGAATCGTATTCGATTTGCAGGCTATCGAGATAAGCCACCGCGGTCAGAAAGGTGCCCGCGCTCACCGATCCGTAGTGCGCGGCGATGGCGGCGGCATTCATCGGATCGACTTTTTTCGAGAAAACCAAGATGGCGTAACCTATCAACGGCATACCAAAACCGAGGAACAAGGCCCACATCACCGAGTTCATCGCCGTCAACAAATCCGCCTTGCCCAACTCATAACCTCCGTGTAAGCCTATCGCCACCAGCAAATAGATGGACAAAGCCTTGGCCAGATCAGGGGGGAAGCGCAGATCCGACTTGATGAGCTTCGCGAAAAAACCCAAGGCGAAGAACAACACGGCCGGTATAAGCAAATTACTCAACATGACAGCCTCCCACTTGGCAGAACGACATAGCATCCCGCGATATCGGGGTTCATACACATATACTTATGCGTCCATATTGGATGGCAACGCCCCAGCGATATTTTCACGTTGGCTCGATGCCGCATAACAAGCGGCGTTGAATATCTCGGCCAAGACGAACAACAGGGACACGTCATCGGGCTTGGCCAACTCCTGGTCCTGCCTGAAAGCCAAGAGCACACCATTGCGCACCTCTAAATAAAACCCTTTGTGTCTCACTAAAAAGGCAATCAACTCGGGCGAAATATAAGGTGACGGGTCATGCCCCACTTGGCCGTGGAGGCGATAACTCTCGGTAAAATTCCGCGGCCCAGGCAAAGGCATTTCCCTGAATTCCACCAAATACCGCTCCAGATAATGCCCGGGGGCAATTACGAAATCAGGAACCGATACATTAGGTAGAACTGGGCAACTCATGGTAATGATGGTATGCCAGTGTTTAGAGAAATAATCCGGCGCCGCGGTGTGACTGTAGTCAAACAAGCGCACTTGGCAACCAAGATAATCACCCGACATCACATTGCATTCTTGTTTATCCGCGCCTCTACGCAAATACACGAAATTGTGTTTATTGAGAATACTCACGCTCGCGGGATTAAAAGCCAGATTACGCCGTTTAGCCAACTTCTCCATCTGCTCTTCACGCTCGCTATGCTTGGCCTTTTCTTTAATCAAAATAGCGTCCTGCATCCGCGCCGACAGCGAGTGACTGGTGAATTGAAAAAAGTTCTCCAGACCCAGCAATTCAAAGGTCCGCCCATCGCGCACACATTCTTCTTGCAACTGGTGAAGGTATTCCATAGCGGTGTGATCGATAATGCGGCCCGATTCGGTCACGATTAAGGTCAGGCCGACCGATTCCGGCAGACTGGCGAAGAATTTATCCAACGGCAGCAGGTTGAAACAGACGATGGAGGACAAAGAAATCTCATAATGCGCCCGGCCGTCGCGCGTCTGCTCTTTGACCTTTATTACGGGTGTGGTAAACAAGCCGCGCAAATTGATCCACAACAATGGAAACGACTGCTTGAAGGTCATACGGCCGGTCAAGATATAGCGAAAGGAGGGCATGAGCAGATACAACAGCATCACCACCTCGGCGGCGACGCCGATCAATATGCCTGACAGCAGATCGGTAGTGAGGATCGCCAGCACCGTAATGACGAAAATTACGATTTGGTCACGTCCGATAGCGTAGGTCTTGGTGAATACTTTGTACTCACACAGTTTCCAGCCGACGAAAATCAGGATCGCGGCGATGGCCGACAGCGGTACTCGCGCGATAACCTCCTTGGCTAAGAACAAAAATATCAACAGGAAGGTCGCACTATAAAAGTTGGCCCACAAGGTGCGCCCCCCGGCATCGATATTGGCGCGGCTCTTGATGCCGCCGGGAATGATCGTCAGACCGCCGAAAATGCTAGACAGAGAGTTGGACACACCCATCGCGCGCAAGGTGGCATTGGGATCCGATTTACGCTGAAAGGGATCGATCTTGTCCACCGCCTTGATGGTAGCCAAGGATTCAACGCCGTCGATGAGCGTGAGCGTAATGACGACCACCAGCACACCCCACCATAATTCAGGACGATTCAACACCTCACCGAATGCCGGCATGGTTATACCATTCTCCAGGACATCCTCTGGCATGGTGATGAGATATTTGGCGTCGAGATCGAATATGTAGCCCAATACAATGCCGATCACGGCCACTATCAAAGGTGGCGGCAATTTACGCAGCCACTCATGGCGCGCGCGACTGAGATAGAACATCAGGAAAAGACTCAGCCCGCCGATGAAGAAAACCTCCCACTGCGTCTGCGTGACGACCCGCGGCAGATTACCGATCGAGACCAACATGCTTTTGGCTGCCGGGAAAATCGCCCCCATTAAAGGCGGCATCTGTTTGATGATGATGATGAGACCGATGGCGGCGAGCATCGCTTCAACCACGGTAACGGGAAGAAAAATCGCGAAACGCCCGGCCTTGAAAAAAGCCAGCACGATTTGCACGAGCCCCGTGATACAGATGGCAACCAATAATAGCGGATAGCCCGCCGCCAAATCACCGCCGCCCAACAACAACATGCCCGACAACAAGGCGGGCGCCAAGCCGGCGGCTGGGCCGCTGATAGTGACATAGGCGCCACCGAGGAACGGGAAAATCAAACCGGCTATGATCGCTGAAATTAAACCGGTGACCGGCGGCGCACCGGAGGCAATGGCGATGCCGAGAGAAAGCGGCAAAGACACCAAGGCCACCTGCATTCCCGCCAACAAATCATAGCGCCAGTGCTTCAAACCTTTTATGCCATTCTGTGGCGCCTCAGCCATACATCCCCCGGAGCATCATTCACCCGCTAACGGCCGCCCTATCGCACAGCCATCCATCCTCAAGTTTGTTTACCTCGAGCGCAGGCCGCCGATGTTATGCCATATCACTGCCGGCACATTCAGCCGCCATCAGCTCAACGAGTTCAGATCAATCCGGCCATACTCGCCGGCTGCTCAGGATTCGCCGCACGCTCACCTCGGTATTATTCTCTTTCGCGTCGAGCTGCGCGGCGGTTTGCGGGGACGCTTCCGTCTTTGATTCGTGGGGTGCAGTCAGATCTTCTACTACATCCGCCGACGCCTTGGTCTTGCGTATGGAGTCCAGTAATTTCTGGCTGGTCTTATCGCTCTTATTCATGATGCTATGACCTCCGTCAGTAAACGTTCTATTTCCGCGGCCGCCTCGCGACCGGGGCCGCCCATATCGAATACAGTCTTGCCTTCCGCCATGGCATTGCGATGAATCGCGCGCCGTCTTACGACACTGCGCAGCACGGCCAGGCCCACTTCGTCGATCACCTCGCGGATATCGCGCGACAATACGGTTTGCGCCTCCAATTGATTGAGTACGATGTGCGCCTTTAGGCGCGGATGTTCGCGCCGCGCGGCACTCACTGCCTCCACCACGCTCAAACTGGCCCACAAATCCAGCGGCGAAGGTTGTACCGGCACTAAGACGTGATCGCAAAGACCGAGTGCATCGCGCGTTTCCCGCGCATGCACCGAAGGCGGGCAATCCAGCACCAGGTACTGATAACGTTCTTTAAGGTTTGCCACGACCTCGCTAACAGCATCATGGCATTCGTAGACATGCGCCGCGTGCGCGGGATGTTCGGCGATACGCGACCATTGCCAGGCCGAACGTTGCGGATCCAAATCCAACAATGCGGTCGGCGCTTGCCGCATGAGCCCCACCGCCATATTGACCGCCAGCGTGGTCTTGCCGGTTCCGCCTTTGTTTCCCATCATGGCGATGAGCATTGCCGAACCGGACATGACGCTTACCCTCCTCCGGTCCGCGCCGCGAGCGCGTCGATGAGTCGCGCAACGTGCCAGGTCGCCTCACTCACCTCATCAGCTTCTTCTTGCGAATCGAGGGTGATGTTGACGTAGGTTCTACCAAAACTGAGGCTGGGGTAGTTCTGTTCCTGTTCGGACATCTCCGCCATCCGGTCGAGGAAGTCCCGTGTCGCGGTATAGTCCGCGAACTCTATCCGCCGCTCCAAACGCGCCGGCCGTTTGCGCACTTGCCATGCTTCGCTCATCACCGCACCTCGTTAGAAAAATGCCCGTCTGCCGCTGGCTGTAGCCAACCCCACCGTGGCGCACCACTGCGCCATCGCGCGGCCGTGGGCGAGCTCCTCCTGCCACAGCGTTTCGAAAAACGCCCCGTTGTCACGATCTTGAATCCGCCGGCAATAACGCAGCGCGTCCTCATAAAGGGCAATGGCATCCAATTCAACGCAATGATTCTTCTGCAAACACTCGGCGAGATTGGCGCCGAATTGCGCGGGACGCAGCTGCGAGGCACTCGGCGCCACACCGAGCGCGATCATCCGCGCGATGATGCGTTCCGCATGCCCCATCTCTTCGGCCGCCTCATCGCGCAAGCGCCCGGCGGCTTCCAGCAACCCCCACGCCTCGACCAATTTCGATTGCGTGAGGTACTGCTGCACCGCCGACAACTCATGGCTCAATGCACGGCCCAGATAACCCAATACCCGCGGATTGACACTGGCGCTCATCATCGCTGTCACGCCCCCCCAATTAAACTCAAGTCTTCACACAAACTCATCATTCACACGAATCAGCTGCGCTGCGGGCGATTACCACTCGCACCACCCGCGGGTGGTAGTAGCATAGGTTCCACTTCTTTGTGCGGGCGGGCGATGATGTGCGCGGCCACCAGGCCGTCACCCACGCGCTCGCATGCATCCGCACCGGCGCGTACCGCCGCGTTCACCGCGCCGGTTTCGCCGCGTACCAGCACGGTGACGTAACCGCCGCCGACGAATTCGCGCGCCACCAGCCGCACTTCCGCCGCCTTGGTCATCGCGTCCGCCGCTTCGATCGCCGGCACCAAGCCGCGCGTCTCGATCATGCCCAATGCAATACCGTATGTTTCGTTAGCCATGGTCGTCTCCAATCTCACTCAGTAGTTCGAATAAACGCTTAGATCACGCTGGCAGGCGGTGCCAACATCGGCTCCACTTCTTTGTGCGGGCGGGCGATGATGTGCGCGGCCACCAGGCCGTCACCCACGCGCTCGCATGCATCCGCACCGGCGCGGACCGCCGCGTTCACCGCGCCGGTTTCGCCGCGTACCAGCACGGTGACGTAACCGCCGCCGACGAATTCGCGCGCCACCAGCCGCACTTCCGCCGCCTTGGTCATCGCGTCCGCCGCTTCGATCGCCGGCACCAAGCCGCGCGTCTCGATCATGCCCAATGCAATACCGTATGTTTCGTTAGCCATGGTCGTCTCCAGTCTCACTCAGTAATTTGAATAAACCCTTATTTCACGTTGGCGGCCGGGGTCAGCATCGCCTCGACCTCATTATGCGGACGGGCGATGATGTGCGCGGCCACCAGGCCGTCGCCCACGCGCTCACACGCGTCCGCGCCGGCACGCACCGCCGCGTTCACCGCGCCGGTCTCGCCGCGCACCAGCACGGTGACGTAACCGCCGCCGACGAATTCGCGCGCGATCAGACGCACTTCCGCCGCCTTGGTCATCGCGTCCGCCGCTTCGATCGCCGGCACCAAGCCGCGCGTCTCGATCATGCCCAATGCAATACCGTATGTTTCGTTAGCCATTTTCATTACTCCTGTTAAAGTTCAGTCACACCCATGACACACCGCGTTATCATTACCTTCACATCTTGTTACTCTTTCGCATCCGTCTGCCCGTCGTCCCACTGATCGATGATGCCGACGATGGTCAGATCACTGAGTACCGCGTAATTGCCCATCGCCCAGCGTGCTGCCGACCCGCTCGCGGTGAACACCCAGTTGCCGGGATGACAGCCCACCGGATCGGTGGCCACTTGCAGCTGACCATTGCGGTCCTTGAGCACCCGCAGTCCCACGCGATCCAGTCCGGGGATTCGGCTGGTACACACCAAGGGACTGACGACTTGCAGAATGTCCATCTCAGGCTCCCTCGTTCCAGTAGTCGATGATGCCGACGATGGTGAGATCGCTGGGATATTCCTTGCTGCCGGCGGCCTCGCGCGCGGCAGAGCTGCCGACGCAAATGACCCAATCACCGGGCTTGCAACCCACCGGATCCACCGCCACGTATTTGCTCTTACCATCGTTCACCACTTGCAAGAGCTTGTGCTCCAAACCCGCGATGCGATTGGTGGACACTAGCGGTTTTTCAACCTGGCAGATTCTCATCAATGCGTCTCCTGTTTGCGGTACTTGTCGGTGACCGAGCAAGCGACGACTTCCAAACCTTGCGGCGCGGCACGGTCACGCACCATCAGCAAGCAATGCAACCAACCTTCTTCCACCAATTTCGCATAACGCGTATACGCGGCGGCGCGGATTTGCTGACAGTGCGCCATTGCGCGTTCACGTGCACCCGGCACCTTTCCGTCGTAATCGAAACGCACCACCACCGGGATGGGTAGGCCGCGGGCGACATTTAAACCCGTGAAGATCTTCACGCCCACGTCCAAATCCTTGGCCCCTTCTTCCACGGTGTTGAGGTAAGCGAAGTAAGTGAGGTTACGCAGCTGCACTTCCTCGAAACCCTTGCCCACGCCGATGAAACGCTCATAGTGGCCGATGTCTTGATAACAACCGCCGTGATAGGCGCGCACGTAATCAAGTTGGGCGATGTTGTTGATGAGCAGGCGGGTAATGAAGCGCCGCATGCCAGGCACGGTCTCGCCGATGCCGCCCATGCTTCGCTCGCGCACCCGACGCTCGATCTCGATTTCCGCCTCGGTGGCGCTCATTGCGCGCGTGGCCTCGTACACCTCACGCGCGTCGATAGTGCGCTCCAACCCCAGATTGCCGGCGGCATCAGGGATGTGAATACGGATCTCGTCGTTATCGGTATCCAAGCCGACCAAGAGCAAGTCGATCGATGCGCCGCAGCAAAAACTGTTTTCTATCGCCGTGCGGAACGCCAACAGGCGATCCAAACCGGCTTGCGCGGCCTTGCGCGTGTCGCTGCCGTGCGCGGCGCAACCTTCATGTAAAGGGTCGCTGCCGCTGTAGTGATAAACCACCATCTTTAAATAGCGCGTCGAGGCATCGGAACTATTGGGATTGGCCTCGCGGTAACGGCTGAATTCGGTGTGCACCCATTTTTCCGTGGCCTCTTCGACATCAAATATCGCGCCAGCGGAAGATTTACGTCGCACCGCGCCATAGGGCAGACGTAATACGTAACTGATGACGTGCGCCAAACGCCCGTCCGCACAAGGCGTGACGGAGAGGGCGTGAAAGCCGCAGGCCTGCAGGAATTTATCGAAGGCCTCGCTGCGCGCACCCGCCAAGGGATCATTGGTGAAAAAATCTTCCGCCATCGCTTGCGCGGACTCGAAGACGATGTAGGCGTACAAGGCGCGCATATCCAAGCCCTTCACCCAGGCGCTCTGCAATAATTCCGGCGGAAATTCACAGCCGAAACGTTCTCGGGCGATGTGCTGCGCACGCTGCTCGAAATCCACCTCGTGTTGCAGGGCTGATATTTCTTTGAGTGTCGGCACGATGTCGTCGAAGACACTCTTCACGCCACGTTCGTAAGCATGAAGGCGCTCGTTCTCCGCGTGACGTGTCAAGGGATGCGTCGCTTGATAAGAATTCGGGGCGGCAAGAAAAGACGAAGGTGCGGCCACCGGTGAAGTCACCGTCGCACGCGCACTCAGCGGACCTGCCGACCAGCAGATGTTGCGAGTGTTTTTGCGGCGTAAGTTCTGCATGCCCGACACCTTCGTCAATCCACCTTAACTACATTTAGCCCCGGGCGCCGCCCGAGACCGTGATCATGGCGCCGCGCTCATAGCTGCCGGCCGAACCGGTCACTTTGCTCACTTGCGGCTCCACGTTTTCTTTCTCTCTACGACCGACCCCTTGCGTGCCGGGCATGGCGTTATTCACCGCGCTACGCCGAGTGGGGTTGCGTCCCGTCGCGGAGCGGCCTTCCGTACCCGTCACGCGATCACCACGATCCCAATCATCGCCGGTGATTTTGGAGCCGCCCGACATACCCTCGCCGGTCACACGCGATCGCGGCTCAGCCGCATCGACTTTCATCGGTGCTTGCGCCGCTAGCGCGGCCGCGCCCGGTGCGTTCATTCCAGCGCCGAAGCGGAATTGCTCAGTGCCGGTCACTTTGCCCGTGCCCATGCCGAACGGACCGGTGATATTGCCCTGCTCGTAGCTGGTGCCCGTGACCGCGCCCGGTTGGCGTTTGCTGATATGCGCTTCGCGCGCCGGGGTGCTGACGCTGAAGGCCGTCCACGATGCGCCACCGCTAATCGCCTGTGGAAAATCGGGACTGCCGGGCATGGCCGCCGCGCTGCCGCCGCAGGCTTGGGCGTATTGATCGGCACCCACATAGGGCGTGCCGCTGATGGGCTCGCAGGCTCCGCGCGCATCACCGCTCATCTTGCCCTTGATACCCGGCTGCAAGCCGGTCATCACCGAGCCGGGCGTCATACGTTGTGCGCGGGTGCGGGACTGCACCTGCGTCTGTGCGTCGGTATCGCAATAAGCTTCGTACTGCTCGACACCCGCATACGGCGTGCCGGTCACGGTCTTGCACGTTCCCGGCTCATCGCCGGTCACCTTGCTGGCGCGGCCGGTCAGGGTGCCGGTGACTGTCTCGCCCTTGAAGGTGCGCGAAAAACCCACCTTGGTGTCTTGCGGCGCCGGGACTTTTTCACAAAAGGTCTTGAACTGCTCTTGGCCGAGGTACTCATCGCCGGTGATGTTGCGGCAACTGCCGGGTTCGTCGCCGGTCATGCGCTGGCCGCGACCCACCATGGTGCCGGTCACCGCGCCGCCGCGCAGGGTATTCGTCACCCCCACCTTGGGCGGCACGCTGCCGTCGCCCGGCTGCATGTACTGCGTGCCGGTGGTCTGGCGTCCGGCGCCCGCCTCGTCACCCGTGACTTTGCCGGAACGGCCCACCAGATTACCGGTGACCGCTTTACCTTTGCGCGTCTCGGTCGTGCCGATCTTGCGCGGCGCGGGCTCGATTTGCGTGCCGCAATACGCTTGGCCTTGATCGGCGCCGACGTATTCCGTGCCGGTGACGCGCTTACAAGTCCCCGGCTCATCGCCAGTCACGCGCTCGCCGCGGCCCACCATGGTGCCGGTCACGGTCAAGCCTTGCGAAGTCGGACTCATACCCACCTTGAAAGGCGGCTTGAGCGCTTCGGCCTTGCAGAAGGCGCGAAAGATGTCCGCGCCCATGTACTCGGTGCCGGTGATGGTGCGGCAGGTACTCGGTTCGTCACCCGTCACGCTATGGCTGCGACCCACTATGCTGCCGGTCACGGTCTGCCCCGCGGCGGTTTCACTGACGCCGACTTTCCACGGCGCGTCTTGCGCCGCGCCCGGCGCCGGACGCGTGCGGCCGACCGGCGCGCTGTTACGTTGACCGCGAGCCCCATTGCGGCTGCGTTCTTCACGCACGCTGCGCGACAGATCGCGCCCGCTGACGTCGGGCTGGGCTTGACGCGCCAGTTGCGCCACGGACACGCCGCCATTCTTCAATGCGGTCTCCGCCGTTTTACCGCCCTTGGCCAGGGCCTGACGCCGCGCTTGCGCGAGCAAGCGGCCTTTCCCTAGGGAGTTACTCATCGAAGACCGTTTATTTACCACGCCGCCGCTACTCGGTGTGTTGTTCAGCAACGGGGCATTGCTCTCACTCGGTTCAGTACGGCCCGCGCAAGGACTGGCGGCGTCCGCCTTTTTTTCACCCTTGCAGCCGCAACCACAATCACCGCTGTCTTTGGTTTCAGGCGTGCGCACATCGGCTTCACCACGGGTACGCTCACCCGGCATGATGCCCGCCTTGCCTTTGCTTGATAGGCTGGCGCGACGCGCCAAAGAGACCGCGCGGCCGCCAGAGGTTGCTTTCGACATGACCGCTGAACTTGAAACCCGGCTGCTAACGACCGGCGTCGCTTCAGGCGCCACGCTTGTTTCAACACGCGTTCGCTGCGCACTGGCCGCGCCACCCAGACTGGCCTTGCCTTGCGTGGAGAGCGCGCGGCGCCGTACCAAAGCAGCGGCACGGCCGCTGCTGCTCTGCTGTTTTGTCATTTCTGCCATGATGAACTCCGCCCTAGTTAATGGAGCATCGTCTCCGTTGCGGACGTCGGCCCTATGCCGGCATCACGCCCTCTGCGCCGTACTCAGCCGCGGCCGCGGAACACCACCAGCTGCATGCCTTGCGATTGGGCGTAGTTGTCATAGCCAATCAAGCGGATGAGGTGATCGGGGTAAGCGCGGCGGCAGGCTTCCAGCTCCGACCAAACCCGCGCGGGATCTTTCTCACCGAAGAAGGGTAGCTTCCACATCGGCCAGTAGTGACTAAAGGCCGTGCTGGGATGTTCGTGTTCGATACCCGGATTCCAACCTTGGGCGATGATGTATTCCACTTGGGCATACACGTCCTGCTGCGAAAACTGCGGCAGAAACGAGAAGGTCTCGAAGGTCTGCTTGGTTTGATAATCACCCATGGTGCTTGCGTCGTTTCTCATGATGTTTACCTCGTGGTTCCGTTAGTTGATTTTTTGCGTGGGAGACGCGGCCTTAGGCCACGTCCAACTTGTCCACGGTGTCGAATTCAAACTTGATCTCTTTCCAGGTCTCGAGCGCGATGGCCAGCTCAGGCGCGGACTTACCCGCTTCCATCAGAATGTCGCGGCCTTCCTTCTCGATCTCGCGGCCTTGATTACGCGCCTTGACGCAGGCTTCCAGCGCGACACGGTTGGCGGCGGCGCCGGCGGCGTTGCCCCAAGGATGACCTTGCGTGCCACCACCGAATTGCAGGCAGGAATCGTCACCGAAAATGGCGACCAAGGCGGGCATGTGCCACACATGGATACCACCGGAGGCGACGGCGAAGACACCGGGCATGGAGCCCCAATCTTGATCGAAGAAAACACCACGGCGACGGTCTTCAGGGATGAAGGACTCACGCAGCAAATCGACGAAACCCAAGGTCGCGGCGCGGTCGCCTTCGAGCTTGCCGACCACGGTGCCGGTGTGAATGTGATCACCACCCGACAAACGCAGGCACTTGGCCAAGACGCGGAAGTGGATACCGTGTTTGGGGTGACGGTCGAGCACGGCGTGCATGGCGCGATGGATGTGCAGCAACATGCCGTTCTTGCGACACCACTTGGCCAGACCGGTGTTGGCGGTGAAGCCGCCGGTGAGGAAGTCGTGCATGATGATGGGCATGCCGATGTCTTTGGCGAATTGGGCGCGCTCGTACATCGCTTCCGGGTCCGGCGCGGTGACGTTGAGGTAGTGACCCTTACGCTCGCCGGTCTCGGCCTGCGCCTTCAGCACGCCCTCGGCGACGAACTCGAAACGGTTCTGCCAGCGCATGAAGGGCTGGGAGTTGATGTTCTCGTCGTCCTTGGTCAAGTCCAAACCGCCGCGCAAACACTCGTACACCGCACGGCCGTAGTTCTTGGCGCTCAAGCCCAGCTTGGGCTTGATGGTGCAGCCCAGCAGCGGACGGCCGTATTTGTTGAGCTTGTCGCGCTCGACCTGAATGCCGTTGGGCGGCCCCAAGCAGGTCTTGACGTAGGCGATGGGGAAACGGATGTCTTCCAGGCGCAAATAACGCAGCGCCTTAAAACCGAAGACGTTACCCACCAGCGAGGTCAGCACGTTGACGACGGAGCCTTCCTCGAACAGGTCGATGGGGTAGGCGATGAAGGCATAGAACGCCTCTTTGTCGCCGGGCACGTCTTCAATGCGATAGGCGCGGCCTTTGTAGAACTCCATGTCGGTCAACAGGTCGGTCCACACCGTGGTCCAGGTACCCGTGGACGACTCGGCGGCCACGGCGGCCGCGGCCTCTTCCCGGGGTACACCGGCCTGGGGGGTGATCTTGAAGCACGCCAGTAAATCGGTATCTAAGGGCACGTAGTCCGGCGTCCAGTACATCTGCCGGTAATCTTGCACGCCCGCTTGGTAAGTCTTGGCCATGATTTAGTCCTCTCGAAATCTAGCTTCCGCAACGTCCGGGCGTGGGGGCCGGGACGACCATGACGAATCCGTTAGGGATCGATCTTGCCGGCCCCCGTCTTGGACTGGTGGCCAGGTGTGCTTGACTATAGAGAGGCCGTTTGATAAACAACACTTAAATGTTTTTTGGTTATACATTTACTTATGTATATGGAACGACACCATGCACCTGACCCTGCAACAAATGAAATTGTTCGAGGCTGTGGCACGGCATCGCAGCTTCACCCGCGCCGCGGAAGAACTGTTTCTCACCCAGCCGGCCGTCTCCATCCAAGTCAAACGACTGGAGGACAGCGCCGGCATCCCGCTGTTCGAGCTAGTGGGCAAACGCATCTACCTCACCCCGGCGGGACGCGAGATGTACGATGCCTGCCATGATGTACTCAAGCGCTTGGAAGCCTTGGACGAAGAAATCGCAGCGATGCAAGGCAGCGTGCGCGGGCCGCTCAATATCGCCGTGGTGACCTCGGGCAAATACTTCATGCCGCATTTACTCGGCGCATTTCTGCACCTCTATCCCGCCGTGCAACCGCGCCTCACCGTGACCAATCGCGCGCGCGTCATCAACCGCCTGTCCAACAACGAGGACGACATCCTCATCATGGGGCAGGTCCCCGAGCAATTCGACGTGGCAGCGGAACCCTTCCTGGATAATCCGCTGGTGTGTATCGCCCACCCGGATCACCCGCTCACCAAGGAAAAAAATATTTCTCTGGAACGCTTACTACAAGAACGCCGCCTGACGCGTGAGGCCGGCTCCGGCACACGCATGGCGTTTGATCGCCTGCTCGCCGAACGCAAGCTCACATTCGAACCCTATATGGAATTGGGTAGCAGCGAGGCCATCAAGCAAGCGGTGATGGCCGATCTCGGCATCTCCGTGCTCTCGCTGCACAATATGCGGCTTGAATTGGCTGCTGGCCTGATTGCACTGCTCGATGTCGACGGCCTACCACTCCACCGCAGGTGGTACGCAGTACACCTGAAAAGCAAGAAATTGCCGCTGGTGGTGAAAACTTTTCTCGACTTCATCCTCGAGAACAGCCCCCACATTCTGGAAAATTGGCGCGTCAATATGGAAGCGAGATTTCCCCTGAGTAAAGCACCCGCAAAAACCGCCGCGGGTCAGCGGATTCGCAAAACGGCGCCAAAATAATTCCAGTCACCCACCCAACGGACAAGGTTCACCGGTAGCGTGCTGATTACGAATTGGCGCGCATGCACGCTGACGCGTCGCGAGAAACCACGGCAGCTGGCTCGTTAAGCGGATCACTGGAGAAAGACCGCGGAGAACAGCCGCGGGATACGGCGGCACGCTACAGCAAGATCAAACGTCGGTGCCCGAGAGACTGTGCAGAGCATCAATGGCCGCATGAGCGGCGGCATCGATATCGGCCTCTTTGCCGGCCAGGGTGAGGCGGCCGAAAGCGCCGACGGCTTTGACGTCGACCAGGGTGATGTTGGCGGCCTTCTCGGCTTCATTGGCGGCGTAGACGATATAACCGGCGGGCTCGGTTTCGAGGATGAACATGCTTTGCCCGGGCAGGATCATCGAACCGCGGCGGTCCTGGCGGTTGATAACCACGGCGTGATCGGGCGTGATGGAGCGAATCGTTTCGGCCCAGGCGATACGGCACTTCTGCCGCGCACCTTCACTGGTCTTGAGATGATTGAGCACGATATGCCCCGCCTCGAGCACATCGCTCTGATCGCGATGATGGATCAACATGGAGCCGAAGGCGCGCTCGACGACTTGCTGCACGAGCCGCACGCGCGTGGCTTTGAGCGCGGCGTCGGTGAGACGGTGGATGGCCATGCCCGGGGCGACTTCCAGCCACAGGCAGGCATCACCGGGAATGGGTAAAAAGCCCTGCGAGACGGTGCCCAAATATTCGGCCAACTGCGGTTGCAGCGAGTCGATGAAAACGTAGGTGCGTAACTTAATCATGGCCGGACTTCCAATATTGGGCAGCGCGCTGTATACCTTGCCCGTGGCGGGGAGTCAATGCCTCGCCCGTGCCGGTAGCCGCCCATGCGGGGGTAAGCCACCCGCGACAATCGCCCTTGCAAGACGTGAAGCAGGCCGCCTCTATCTCAAGGTATTTCAGCGCAATGACCTGGCGAACCGGCCGGATAAAACCGTGATTATCCTCGGTGAAAAGCCCTCACCGCTTGCTCGAAACTCGCGCGCGCCGAACGCTGGGGCTGCACGCAAAGAAAGGCGCGCTTTTTTCGCATGAGTGAGGACGTTGTGTTTGCTCATGACAGACCGGTCCACGCCGAACCAGCGCCCGCGCGCACTACTCAAGCCTTTTCCTCGCGCTTGGCTTGGCGCCACAGCGTCTCCATTTCTTCCAAGCTGACGCGTTGGGGGTGTAATTGTTTTTCCGCGAGCAAGGCTTCAATGCGCCGGAAACGCCGCTCGAAGCGCAGATTGGTCTCGCGCAAGGCAGTTTCCGGGTCCACGTCCACATGACGCGCCAGGTTGACGCAGGCAAACAGCAGGTCGCCGATCTCGTGGCGCAAGCGGCCGGGGTCGCGCTCACTGAGTTCCTCGCGCACCTCGTCACTCTCCTCGGCGATTTTCTCCAGCACTTTGTACGGGTCGTTCCAATCGAAACCGACCCGGGCGACGCGGCGCTGGATCTTCACCGCGCGGCTCATGGCCGGCAGCGTCACTGGCACATGGTCGAGCGCGCCAGGCGGCCGGCCTTGAGCCTGCTCGGCACGCTCGGCCGCTTTGTTTTCTTCCCAGGCATGACTTTGTTCCGCGGCGCTGCCGATTTTGGCATCCCCGAATACATGGGGATGACGGCGGGTAAGCTTGTCGACGATGGCCTGCACCACGTCCTCGAAACGAAAATGCCCGGCCTCTTCGGCCATGCGCGCATGAAACACCACTTGGAACAACAGATCACCCAATTCGTCCTTGAGGTCCGTCATATCCTTCCGGGCGATGGCATCGGCGACTTCGTAGGCCTCTTCCAGGGTGTGGGGGGCGATCGTGGTGAAATCCTGGGCCCGGTCCCAGGGACAACCCTCGCGCGGGTCGCGCAAGCGGGCCATGATGGCCAGTAACTCTTCAATGTGACTCACGTCGTCGGCACCTTGCATAAATCATAAATCAAAGACATGGTACCCAGCCCCTCAGCACAAGTGAATAGCGCGGCCCGCCGTTCCCCCGGCCGGAGTAAGAGATTGACGGGCGCAGGGTCTGGCTCCGCTTGCCGGTATACGCCATTTTTTACACCAGCCTTATGGACACGGTTACCCGCCCGCGCGCCGATGCCGCCAATACTCGATAACACCCGGCATGATGGACAGGATGATGATGCCGAGGATAACCAGGCTGAGGTTCTCTTTTACCATCGGCAGGTCGCCGAATAGATAACCACCCATCACGAAAAACGTCACCCAAAAAATGCCGCCGCCGATGTTGTAGGCGAGAAAGCGGGGATAGGCCATGCGGCCGATGCCGGCCACGAACGGCGCGAAGGTGCGGATGATGGGAATGAAACGGGCGAGGACGACGGTTTTGCCGCCGTGTTTCTCATAGAAACGCTGGGTGCGCAGCAGATGGGCGGGTTTGAACAGCCGCGCGCGGTCGTCGCGGAATACGTTGGGACCGGTCCAGCGGCCGATCGCGTAATTGACGCTGTCGCCGAGGATGGCGGCGGTCGCGAGCAACAGCACCAGCACGGCGGGATCGAGCAGGCCGGCGCCGGCCAGCATGCCCGCCACGAACAGCAGAGAATCGCCCGGCAGGAAGGGCGTGACCACCAGACCGGTTTCGCAAAAGATGATCAGGAACAAAATGCCGTACACCCACGGCCCGTAATCGGCCACCAGCTCGGTGAGGTGGCGGTCGAGGTGCAGCAGGATATCGAAGAAATGTATGAGCAAGTCCAATCCGAACTCCTTAACAAGCGTGACAGGCTATTAATCTACGCCGCCGCCAGCGCCGGTTCGGGCGTGCCGCATCCAACCCAACCGTCATGCTTTTGCATATCAATCGCCCATCGCCCTCATGCAGTCACCGGCACGGGTCATTTCCTTGATCGCCACCAGCAGCGCCTTGTTGCGGAAGCCTTGGGTGATATCCCCGACGCGGCCTTCCTCGCGATAGACGAGGGGCCGCAGCGGCGCGAACATGGTCAGCAGTTCACCGTCGGCGAGCCGCCACTCCGGTTTTTCCGGACCTTCGTCGCTCACCGCGGTGCGGGTGAAAGTTTGATAAAACAGCAGGCCGCCCACTTTGAGGCCGTGAATGATCGGCTGGGTCAGGACGCGTTCGAGATAATGTGAAACCACGATCACGTCGAACTGCGCCGGCGGGATGGGTGCATGCAGCAGGTCTTTGGCCTCGGCGTGGACCGGCAACTTGCGTTCCACCGCAATGGCTTGCAATTTTTCCACCGCCACCGGCGAGATATCCCAAGCACGGGTTTCTAAGCCGCGCTCGGCCAGGAACAGACTATTGGCGCCGAGGCCGCAGGCCAAGTCCAGCGCAGTGCCGTGTTTCGGTAGAAGATGACTGTTCTCCAGCAGCACCGTAGCCGGCGCGCCGGGCAGACCCATGTCGCGATAACGGCGGTCCCATCTCTCTTGCGTGGCTTGATCGATCATCGATGTTTACCTCGTTTAGGTTCAACGCCGCCAGAAGGCGGGAGTGAACAATACCAGCAGGGCGAAGATCTCCAACCGTCCCAGCAGCATGGCGAAGATCAAGACCCATTTGCCAAAAGTCGTCACCGACGCGAAGGTCGAACCGAGTTCATTCAAACCGGCGCCCATATTGTTGATGGAAGCCGACACGGCGGAGAAGGCGGTGACCGCGTCCAGGCCGGTGCCCATCATCACCAGGGTGAGCACCAGGGCGCTGATCATATAGAACGAAAAAAAACCCCAGATAGCATCCACCACGTTATTGGGCAGCGACTTGCCACCGACCTTGATCGGAAAAATACCGCGGGGATGGGCCAGACGCCAGATTTCACGTATACCCTGTTTGTAGAGCAGCATTACCCGCATCATCTTCAAGCCGCCGGCGGTGGAACCGGCGCAGCCGCCGATGAAGGCGATCAACATCAACAGCACCGGCAGGAACGAAGGCCATTCCGAGAAATTGGCGGTGACGAAACCAGTGGTGGTCAGAGTGGAGATGACGTTAAACGCCGCGTAGCGCAATGCCTGCCAAAAATCGGGATACTGCGAGGTCCAAGCTAGCATCACCGTAAACACGCTTATCAAGGCGAAGGCGACCCACAGAAAGGCCCTCAGCTCGCGGTCCTCCCAGTAATAACGCATATTCAAACCGCGCCAGACGAGGAAGTGCGCACTGAAACTGATCGCGCCCAGCAGCATGAAGACACAGGCGACCACATCGATAAGCGGACTGTCGAAGTAGGCGAAACTCGCGTCGTGATTGGAAAACCCGGCGGTGGCGAGCACGGCGAAACTGTGGCCTACCGCGTCGAAGAGATCCATGCCCGCCGCCCAGAACGCCAGGGCGCAAGCGGCGCACAGGCCGAGGTAGGTGTAGGAGAAAGCCCGCGCGGTCTCGATGATGCGGGGGGTGAGCTTGGTGTCCTTCATCGGCCCCGGTGTCTCGGCGCGATACAACGACATGCCACCGACGCCCAGCATGGGCAGGATGGCCACCGCCAAGACCACGATGCCGATACCGCCGATGAAGGTGAGCTGCTGGCGATAATAAAGAATGGATTTGGGCAGATAATCCAAGCCGGTGAGCACGGTGGCGCCGGTGGTGGTAAAACCCGACACCGATTCGAATACCGCATAGGTGAAGGACAGATCGAGATCCAGCATAAAGGGGATGGCCCCCGCCATACCCAGCACGGTCCAGAACATGACCACGATGACGAAACCATCGCGGGTCCGCAATTCACGCCGCTCACGTCGCACCGGCCACCACACGGCAACGCCGAAGATGAACAGGATGCCGAAGGTGATCAGGAAATCCGCCCACTCGCGCTCGCCGTAGGCCAGGGCCACCAACACCGGCGGCAGCATGGTCACGCTGTGCATCATGAACAAGATGCCGAGGATGCGCTGTACGACGAGCAGTTGCATAAAATCAGCAGCAAATAACAAGTAGCAAGCAGCAAGAAAGGAAAATTCGGCGGTGGGTTATTTCAAAGTACATTCATTTATTCCTTAGCGCTATTACTTGCTATCTGCTAATTGTTGCTACTTGCTGCTCAAATAAAGGTGATCCCCACCTGAAACAGCCGTTCCACCTCGCTGATACGGCGCTTATCCACCAGGAACATGATGACGTGATCCTCCGATTCGATCACCGTATCATGGTGGGCGATCAACACTTCTTCGCCGCGCACGATGGCGCCGATGTTGGTGCCCGGCGGCAATTTGATGTCCTGGATGGCGCGGCCGACCACCTTGGACGTGCGCTTATCGCCGTGCGCCACCGCCTCGATGGCCTCCGCCGCACCGCGCCGCAGTGAGTGCACCACCACCACGTCGCCGCGCCGCACATGTGCCAGCAGGCTGCCGATGGTGGCCTGCTGCGGCGAGATGGCGATGTCGATGTCACCGCTTTCCACCAGATCGACATAGGCCGCGCGGTTGATCAACGACATCACCTTGCGCGCGCCCAATCGCTTCGCCAGCATGGCCGATAAAATATTGGCCTCGTCATCGTTGGTCACCGCGCAGAACACGTCGGTGTTTTCGATGTTTTCCTCCAGCAGCAATTCCTCATCGGCGGCATCGCCCAGCAAAACGATGGTCTTGCTCAGCTCTTCGGCGATCGCGCGACTGCAGGCCGGATTGTGATCGATGAGTTTAATCTGATAATTATTTTCGAGTACCCGCGCCAAACCGCGGCCGATGTTGCCGCCACCGGCGATGATGATACGCTTGACCGGCTTGTCGAGCTTGCGCAGTTCGGCCATCACCGCGCGGATGTGTTGGCGCGCGGCGATGAAAAAGACTTCATCGTCCACTTCGATGACGGTATTGCCCTCGGGGATGATCGGTTTGCCGCGGCGGAAGATCGCCGCCACCCGGGTATCAACACCCGGCATGTGATTGCGCAGTTCGCGCAGTTCGTGTCCCACCAGCGGTCCGCCGTAATAGGCCTTCACCGCCACCAGCTGGACCTTGCCGCCGGCGAAATCCAGCACCTGCAACGCGCCGGGGTAGTCGATCAGCCGCTGCACGTAATCGATCACCACCTGTTCGGGGCTGATCAATACGTCGATGGGCAGGGCCTCCTGGGTGAAGAGTTGCGGATGGGCCAGATAATCGCGGGCCCGCACCCGCGCGATCTTGGTCGGGGTATGAAACAAGGTGTAGGCCACCTGGCAGGCGATCATATTGGTTTCGTCGCTGTTGGTGACGGCGAGGATCATGTCGGCGTCTTCGGCGCCGGCCTGCCGCAGCAAGTCGGGATGTGAGGCGTGGCCGGTCACCGTGCGCAGGTCGAAACGGTCTTGCAGATCACGCAGTTTTTGCGGATCGGAATCGACCACGGTGATGTCGTTGGCCTCGGAGACCAAGGCCTCCGCCACCGAAGAACCCACTTGTCCGGCCCCGAGTATAATGATTTTCACGTTAGACCTTCCCCACTATATCACCCGGCAGATAACTAAACCCTGCTCCCGTCAGCGGAGAGGGTACACATGGCTACGACCGCTACGATGGCCGGGTCAGTTAAACCAGACGCCCGCGAGGCCTGGATACTCGCGGGCGGCGCCATCGCCAAAATCCTCGCGGCAAGCCGCGGGGATTTTCAAATGAGCGGTGCAACCCCGCCGGTCGCCGCCGCGTTTACTCCTCGTCTTCCAGTTTGATCTCTTTCAGGTTGAGCCCCAAGGCGCGCAGCTTGCGGTAAAGATGAGTGCGCTCCATTCCAGCCAGCTTCGCCACTTTGCCCATGCTGCCACCCGCCGCGCGTAATTGATATTCCAGATAGGCACGCTCGAACTTGTCGCGCGCTTCGCGCAAGGGCAGATCAAAATCACTCGGCGCCGCCACGCCGGCCTGATCGCCAAACCCCAGCAAAGCGGCTTCCACTTCGTCGACCTCGATATCTTCGCCGCCGCCCAAGATCAACAAACGCTGCACCAGATTTTTTAGTTCGCGAATATTGCCGGGCCAGCCATGATGGCGCAAGCGATTTTGCGTCGCGACGCTAAAGCGGCGATACGCCAGACCTTCTTGATTGACCAGCATATCGACGTAATAGCTCAATAGATCCGGGATGTCCTCGGGATGCTCGCGCAGCGGCGGCACGGTCAGCGGCACCACCGCCAGGCGGTAATAAAGATCTTCGCGGAAACGCTTGGCCTGCACCTCTCTGGCCAGGTCGCGGTGGCTGGCGGCGATGATACGCACGTCCAGCTGCACCGGCTCACCGCCGCCCACCCGTAGACAAGCGCCGCTCTCCAGGGCGCCGAATAAGCGGGCCTGGATGGTCAAATCCAGGTCACCCACTTCGTCGAGAAACAAGCTGCCGCCATTGGCCTGTTCCAGCAAACCGTATTGCAGCTTGCCGCCGGTCTCGGCGCCGAATAATTCCGCGGCGGAATTCTCCCGCAGCAAAGTGGCGGCACCGACCTCGACGAAGGGGCGGTTGCGCCGCACGCTGCATGCGTGCAGATAACGCGCGCACAAGCCCTTGCCGGTACCGGGCTCGCCGCTGATCAAGACCCAGGCGTCGTGCTGCGCCACCCGCTGAATCTGTTCGCGCAACTGCTGCATCAACGCACTTCTACCCAGCGGTTCCACAACCGGCGGCGCGTATTTGCGCAATACGATGTTCTCCCGCGCCAGGCGCTGCGCCTCCAAGGCCCGCCCGATGGTCACCAGCAGTTTGGCCATCGACAAGGGTTTTTCGATGAAGTCATAAGCGCCCAGCCGGGTGGCCTCCACCGCGGTCTCCACCGTGCCGTGGCCCGACATCATGATCACTGGACAAGAGGGTCCGCGCTCATCGCTCCACTCCTTGAGCAGACTGATGCCATCCACATCCGGCATCCAGATATCCAGCAGCACCAAGTCCGGCCGCCGCGCACGCCGCGCCAGCCGCGCCGCGCCGCCGTTTTCAGCGGTGCTGATCTGGTAACCCTCGTCTTCGAGAATCTCTTTGAGCAGCTCGCGGATATCCCGCTCGTCGTCCACCACTAAAATATGTGCCGCGCTCATGCCAGCTCTCCATCCCGCGGACTCGCCGCCCCGTCTTCGGCCAGGGCAGTCGCCTCCAAGGGTAATTGAATGACGATACTCGCGCCGTTCGCCGTGTTCTCCGCGGTGATCACCCCGCTATGTTCCTCGACGATCTTTTTCACGATCGCCAAACCCAGACCCGTACCTTTGTGCTTGGTGGTGACATAGGGTTCGAACAGCTGGCCGACCAACTCGGCGGGAAAACCCGGACCGTTGTCGTCAACCCGCAATTCCACGTAAGGAAAACCGGAGTGATCGACCCGGCGGGTGGTCAGCCGCACATAGGCATCGCTGCGTTCCGCCAAGGCCTCCAACGCGTTTTTGATGAGGTTATGTAACAGTTGGCGGAAACGCCCGGCGTCGGCCTCCACCGCCGGCAAGGCCGGATCCAATTCCAATATCCAGCGCGCCGGCGAGTGGCCACGGTACAAATCCAGCACTTCGTTGAGCAAGCGATTCATATCCAACGCGCGCCGATCCAGCTTGGGACTGCGTGCATAATCGGAAAACGCTTTGACCATCTCCTGCATGGCGTCCACCTGCTGCATGATGGTATGGGTGGAACGGTCCAGTACATCCGCGTCGGCCGGCGGCATGGCCTTGAGATATTTGTGGCGCAGCCGTTCGGCGGAAAGCCGGATCGGCGTCAGCGGATTTTTGATCTCGTGAGCGAGGCGGCGCGCCATTTCGCCCCACGCCGCGTTGCGCTGCGCCTGCACCAGTTCAGTGATGTCGTCGAACACGACCACCGTGCCGGCGCCTGCGTCACCGCTGGCGGGCAGGGAGGCGCCGCCGCAGATCAGCACCTGACGCCCGGCAGCGCCGAACACGGTGATTTCCTCGCGCCATTCCCTGGCGGTATGTCGCGTCTGCTCGATCAGCGCATTCACTAAACCCGCCAAATGAGGATGGTCCGCCGCGAAATCATTCAGCGTCCGCCCCAGCACGTCGTCCGCCGCCACGCCGAGGATATGGCCGGCGGCCGCGTTGAGCGTGCGCACCACCTGCCCGTCGTCCAGTGCCAGTACCCCGGACGACAAACGACCCAACACCGCTTCGAGATAAGCACGTTCGCTTTCGGCGAGGCGCTGACTGAGGCGGGCCTCTTCCTGGACCAGGGCGATCTTGCCGGTCATTTCATTGAAGGAATGCACCAGCACGCCGAACTCATCGTTGCTGGGCAAAGGCAGGCGACGGCTGTAATCGCCAGCGGCCACCGCGCGGGTGCCGATCGCCAAGGTACGGATCGGCGCCACCAGCCGCCGCGCGGCGTAAAACGCCGCCCATACCGCGGTGAGCAGACTGAGCAGCCATACCAGCGAAAGGGTGAGCATGAAACTGAACTTCAACCACTCGCGCAGATATTGGAGGCGGTCGTAACGGGTGTAGGTGTCCTGCACATTGGCGGCGAGTGTCGCCAAGCGCTCCGGCACCGGATACAACACCTGCAAGAGGCGACCGCCGTTCACCGGCACCACCACCCGTATGTTCAAACCCTGGCTGGGGATTTGATCGAGCCCGACATAAGTCACCCCTTGACGTAACTGCAACAGGATGGCCTCGCTGGGATAAGTGGGCAATACCTTGGCGGGATTGATGCCGGTCGAAGTAAGAATGCGGCCGTTCATGGTGAACAAGGAAATTTCCCCCGCTTGGCTGTCGGCGCTCAGTTCGTTCAAGGTGCTGGCGATGAGTCCGTCGTCGACATGAGCCAATTGATCGGCAATGGCCTCGCTTTGGCGCAGCATGTCGCGCATGCGGGTGTCGAGCACGCTTCGACTCAGCTCCAAGGCGTCGTCGAGCGCCCGTTCAAAACGCACGTCGAACCAGCTGTCGATGCCGCGCCGGAGGAAGTCCACTGAAAAGATATACACCATACTGACCGGCACCATGGCCAATATCACGAACATTACCACCAACCGCAAGGTCAGCCGCGCACCGGTGGCGCGCGCCCGGTATTGCCGCCACAGGCGGACCATGTTGGCGCCGATCAACACCACCAGCACCACCAGCAGGAAGACATTGATGACCAGCAGCACCACGTACAAACGCCCGAACTCCTCGGAGTTTTGGGTGGCGCGCGCCATGAGGTACAAGGACACCAGCAGCAGGCCGAACAACAGAACGATCGGCACCACTCCCGCGCTCCAGCGTCTGATCATTCCAAGGACCATGTGAACCACTCGCTGGAAATCCGCCAATCCGACGAGAAATAACCCATGATGCGCATCGGCACCGGCAGCGCTTCCAAGTCCAGACTGGCGCGCAGGGATACCCGATAATGTTCGCCGCGATTCAGCAAACCCATGTCCAGCAGCGGCAGGCCTCTGATGTGACCCAAGGCGTCGATCGCCGCGTCGAGGGTGGGATAAAACGCATCGGCACCGCTGTTGAGATTGGTGATGACGTAGCGGCCGATCAGCGCCTCGTAACCGAGTTGGTAACGCTGATGCAAGGAGGCGATGTTTTCGTTCCAGACATAGTCACGGGCGCGGTCGATCTCGATATCCAGTTGCACTACCAACGGCACGCCGTTATGCAGCGCCTCCAGGGCCTGTTCGCTGAAGTCGTAATCGATGTCGGCGTTGAGGTGATAGACCTTACTCGTCAAATAGGTCTCGGCGCTTTGCACCACGAACTCCGCGGCCGCCGCCGAACCGGCGCACACGATAGCGGGCATCAGCAGCAGCAGCGCCCAAAAACGCCGGGCTGCTCTCGCCTTATTCACGCCGCGCGCGCCATTCACCGTTCAGGTCTTTTCCAGACAGGCATAATAAAAACCGTCCATCCCGGCTTCGCCGGGCAGGATCAAGCGGCCGTGGCGCAGAGCGCGGCCCCATCCGGCATCGATGACTTGTTCGCGGGCGTCGGCATGCTGGTTTAAAAAGCGCTCGATCTGCATCTCGTTTTCCTGCGGCAGCACCGAACAGGTGGCGTACACCAGCTTACCGCCCGCGCGCAGCAAGGGCCACATGGCGTCAAGTAATCGGCCTTGCAAGCCGGTCAAGGCCGCAATATCCTCCCGCCGGCGCAGATACTTGATATCGGGATGGCGGCGAATCACCCCCAGTCCGGCACAGGGCGCGTCCAACAAAATCCGCTCGAAAGACACGCCATCCCACCACGCGTCGGGCCGAGTCGCATCATCGACGATCACCCGCGCCGTCAAACCCAGCCGCGCGAGGTTTTCATGCACCCGCCCCACCCGTACCGCATCCTGGTCGAGCGCCACCAATTCAAGCAGCGCCGGCTGACGCTCCAATATATGGCAGGTCTTGCCGCCGGGTGCGGCGCAGGCGTCCAGTATTCGCTCGCCCGCTTGCGGATCCAGCAGCTCCGCCGCCAGCTGCGCCGCGCCGTCCTGCACCGATACCGCCCCATCGGCGAAGCCGGGCAGCTGATCGACATCCAGCGGCCGCGCCAGCAGTACGCCGCATTCGGTATGCGGCACCGCCGCCGCCTCAATGCCCGCGGCGGCGAGCCGCGCGAGGTAGACGGCGCGTTCGCCGCGGCGGCGGTTGACGCGCAAAAACATCGGCGCCCGTTCATTATTGGCGGCGACGATGCTCCGCCAATCGTCCGACCGGCCGGCACGCAACATGTCCAACAGCCAGACGGGATGCGCGCTGGCCGCGGACTCGTCGCGATCCACTTCGGCGAGCAAGGCTACGCCCCCTTTTTGCGCACCGCGCAACACCGCGTTGATCAGGCCCGCCGCCCACGGTTTACCCAAAGCGCGGGCCGCGTCCACCGTAGCGGCCACCGCGGCATAGGGCGGGATGCGGGTGTAGAACAACTGATAGAGGCCCACCAGCAGCAGACCGTACACCGCCCGCTCCTTGTCGCGCAGCGGTTTGGGCATCAGACGGGCGAGCAACATTTCCAGGCGGGGGCCCCAGCGCAATACCCCATAACACAGCTCCTGAAGCAGCGCCCGTTCCTGTGCCGGCAACTTGGCGAGCGCCGGCGGCAAAGCCGCACTCAAGGAACGCCCTTCCGTCATGACCTGGGCCAACACCGACGCCGCCACACCCCTAGCCTCCGCGGCGGAGGGCTTAGCGCGCATGGGGATGGACGGCATATTCCGCGGCGCCCATCACACTGCCAGGAACGAGGGGGTGAGCGTTGAGCACCGCCGCGACTGGCAGCGGCCGACCGCCGGGAAGTTGGATTTCCAAGAGCCGCAGGGCGCCGCTACCGGTGGCCACCTCGATCCCCGCACGGCCGGCGGTGAGCACCGTGCCCGGCGCGGCGCGGATGTCGGATGAGACGGCGAGAGCGCGCCACACCCGCAGGGTTTTCTCGCCCCACTGGGTCTGCGCCACCGGCCAGGGATTGAAGGCCCGCACTTGGCGCTCGATCTCCCGCGCGGGACGCGACCAATTTATCAATGCCTCGGCCTTGTCGAGTTTGGCGGCATAACAGGACAGGCTGTCATCCTGCGCCTCGCGGCGCGCGGTGCCCCGCTCCACTTGCGCGAGGGCGGCGAGTATCGCCTCGGCGCCGAGCGCGGCCAGTTTGTCGTGCAGGCTTTGCGCCGTGTCATCGGCGGCGATGGGGCAGGCCAGTTTCAACAACATGTCGCCGGTATCCAGCCCGGCATTCATTTGGATGATGGTGATGCCGGTCTCGTCGTCACCCGCCAGGATGGCACGCTGGATGGGCGCCGCGCCGCGCCAGCGCGGCAACAGCGAAGCGTGGATGTTGAGGCAACCGTGACGGGGAATGTCCAGCACCGCCCGTGGCAGAATCAGTCCGTAAGCCACCACCACCATCACATCGGCGCCCAAGCCGCGTAACGTTTCATGCTCTGCCGCCGGCTTCAGACTGGGCGGCTGATGCACCGCAATATCTGCATCCGCCGCCAATTGTTTCACCGGGCTCGCGCTCAATTTACGGCCGCGCCCGGCGGGCCGGTCGGGCTGGGTATACACAGCACACACTTCATGCTCCGATTGCAGCAGCGCCGCCAAGGCGACCCGCGCGAACTCGGGGGTGCCGGCAAAAACGATTTTCAATGGCATACGGAGTCACTTGAATTAAGGGGCGGGCGGCGGCGCGCCTGGGGGCTCATAAAGTATGGCGCCGCCATTTTTCCATTTTCTTGCGGATGCGGCCGCGTTTCAATTCGGAGAGATAATCCACGAACAGCTTGCCTTCCAGGTGATCGATCTCGTGTTGTATGCATACCGCCAGCAGGCCGTCGGCCTCCAGCTCGTAAGGCTGGCCGTCGCGGCCGAGGGCTTGCACCCGCACCCAGGCCGCGCGCTCGACGTTTTCATAAATATTGGGGACCGACAGGCAACCTTCCTCGAACACCTCGTTACCGCGCTGCGTGAGTATCTCGGGATTGACGAAATAATGCGGGTCATTGCGTTCTTCGGAGATGTCGATCACGATCACGCGCTTGGCCACATTGACCTGCGGCGCGGCCAGACCGATGCCCGGCGCGGCGTACATGGTCTCGAGCATGTCGTCGAGCAAAGCACGCGTTTCGTCGTCGACCTTCGCCACCGGCTGGGCCTGGTTACGCAAACGGGGATCAGGGAAATGCAGAATAGGGAGGATCGCCATATTTAAATCCATCAAGGTCTTAATCAAACTGCCGTATATATTGCTAGCTTAAGGATCATACCGAACTTGCACGGGTGGATGCCACCCAGGTAGAGACCGCGGCATGATTCGGCTACACTCCCGCGAAGCAACCTGGAAAAGGGTCGACTATGACGATTCGCAATACCGTGACGGCACTGCTGCTGGCCTTGGCTTTGGCCTTGAGCACCGCCCACGCCGATACCGTGACGCTCAATCCCGAGCACCCCGATCGCCACGTCGTGGTGAAGGGAGACACACTATGGGATATCTCCGCGCGTTTTCTGCGCGATCCCTGGCGTTGGCCCGACGTGTGGGAAATCAATCCCCAAATTGAAAATCCCCATCTCATTTACCCGGGCGACATCATCAGCCTGACCTATCGCGAAGGGCAACCGGTGCTGCAATTGGAGCGACCCTCCGCCCAAACCGGCGCGGACGGGGTCGACATGGCAGGCGATGGTGACCGGGTGAAACTCTCGCCGCAAGTTCGCATCACCAAATTGGAACGGCCCATTCCCACCGTGCCCGTCGAAGTTATCGAACAATTCCTGCTCAACGCCCAAGTCATTTCTCCCGATGAATTGGCCAAATCCGGCTATGTGCTCTCCATGGAAGAAGGCCGGCTGATCGGCGGCACCGGCAATAAAATCTACGCCCGCGGCGTCAATGACCGCAGCACGACCCGCTACGAGGTATTTCGCACCGGCACGGCGTACCGCAATCCCAACGCTAAAAAAGACGAGGTGCTCGGTTATGAAGCCCTCAAAGTGGCGGACGGTCGCCTCGAAGCCTACGGTGATCCCGCCACGCTCACCCTGGTTAAAAGCACCCGCGAGACTCTGCCTGGCGACCGGGTGATCGCCAGCCCCGAAGACCAGACGCGCGACTTCAATTTCGTCCCCAGCGCCCCGGACAAAACCGTGCAAGGCCATATCGTGGCCCTCTTCGATGCCATCTCCCGCGCCGGTCGTTACCAAGTGGTAGTGCTCAACCTCGGCCACAACGACGGCGTGCGGCCCGGCCATGTGCTGGCCGCCTACCACGCCGGGGAAACCGTACGCGATCCGGTGAAACCCAAGGCGGATCCAGTAACGTTGCCGGATGCCCAGGAAGGACTGCTGATGGTATTCCGGGTGTTTGACAAAGTAAGCTATGCTTTAGTGATGGAAGCGACCCGGGATATCCGATTGTACGACGCGGTACGCAACCCTTGAGGAAACGGCTTAAATTGAGACTCACAGAGCGCGACTGATAACACCTGCACCGCATTTGGCAAGAGTGTCAGGTAGAAAAACGAAACACGTTTGATTTTCGTCTCTGAAAACTTCATGAATGGATTTTCAGAGGCTACATAAAACAAACCAGGGGCATGCTAAACAGGGATGGGGGAAACACAGGCCGAGGACGAACGGGCCTATTGGCTCGCGCTGCTCCGCCTGCCCGCTATCGGCGCGGCGGGAGCACGGCTATTGTTATCCCGCTTCGGCTCACCGCGCCAGCTCTTCGAGGCGGGCGATGCGGCTTGGTATGACGCCAAACTCCCCGCCGCGGCCCGCGCCTACTTGGGGAATCCGATCTGGGCGGAGATCGGTGCCGATCTCGCCTGGTTAGCTCAACCCCAGCATCACCTCCTCACCTTGAATGATCCGGACTACCCGCCGCTACTGCGGGAAATCTCCGACCCGCCACCGGTGCTGTTCATTCACGGCGACCCGGCCCTCCTGCTTACCCCTCAACTCGCGGTAGTAGGCAGCCGCAATCCCAGTCCCGCCGGCGAACGCACCGCCACCGACTTCGCCGCCCATTTGAGCCGGGCCGGTCTCACCGTCACCAGCGGCATGGCCATCGGCATCGACGCCGCCGCGCATCGCGGCGCATTACAAGTCCCGGCACCCACTTTGGCGGTGGCCGGCACCGGCCTCGACCGCGTTTATCCAGCCCAGCACCGCGATCTGGCTCACGCCATCGCCGAACGAGGCGCGTTAGTCTCCGAATTTCCGATCGGCACGCCACCCCGGCCCGATCACTTCCCGCGCCGCAACCGTATTATCAGTGGCCTCGCGCTAGGCACCCTGGTGGTGGAGGCCGCGCCGCAAAGCGGCTCGCTGATCACCGCCCGGCTGGCCGCCGAACAAGGCCGAGAGGTGTTCGCCATCCCCGGCTCCATCCACAATCCGCTGTCGCGCGGCTGCCACGCCCTGATTCGGCAAGGGGCGAAGTTGGTGGAAACCGGCCAGGACATCCTTGAAGAATTGGCAGGCTTTACCTCCAGCAAACTCTCCTTCACACAAAATACCGTCCTTAGCGGCAGCGACGCGGAAAACGTCCATGAATTCTCAAGCCTATTGAATTCACTCGGCTTCGAACCCACTTCTATCGATGCGGTGGTAGAACGCAGCGGATTGACGACCGAGCAGGTTTCCTCCATGCTGGTGGTACTTGAATTGCATGGAAAGGTGATATCCGGACCGGGCGGCTTGTATACCCGCATGCCGTGAAACGACCGACCAGAGACGAGAATCATGAAAGAAAATATGCTGGATATCCTGATGTACCTGCTGGAAAACTACATTTGCGGGGACATTGACGACAGCGCCGACGAGGCCTCGCTGCGTTCGGAGTTACAGCGCGCCGGTTTCCCGGATCAAGAAATCAATAAGGCCTTCTCGTGGCTGGAAGGTTTGGCCGCCATGCGCGAAAACGCCGGCGCCGTCACCACGCCTGCCGCCCGTGCGCTGCGTATCTACACCGCCGAAGAAATCAAGCGCCTTGACACTGAAAGCCGCGGTTTCTTGATGTTTCTTGAGCAGGTAGGCGTCTTGGACCCCTCCAGCCGGGAACTGGTGATAGACCGCATCATGGCCCTCGACACCGGTGAAACCGACCTGACCGACCTCAAATGGGTTATTCTGCTGGTCCTCTTCAACCAACCCGGCAAGGAAGCCGCCTTCGCCTGGATGGAAGACTTGTTATTCGAGGGCAGCCCCGGCTGGCTGCATTAAACGCCAGCGTGACACGGCGGTACACCTAATCAATCAGAGCGGCCCGCCCATGAGTGGCGGAGGGGCACCACTGAATCATCTCAGCGGTGCAAAGCAGCATCACGCTGAACATTACGGACTTAAAGATATAGAGTGCGATGAGTAAAAATCTGGTCATCGTCGAATCGCCGGCCAAGGCAAAAACCATTAAAAAATATTTGGGCAACGACTTCACCGTCCTCGCCTCGTATGGCCACGTCCGCGATTTACTACCCAAAGAGGGCGCGGTCGATCCGGCCCATGACTTCGCCATGAAGTATCAGGCCATCGAGAAGAATGAAAAACACTTCTCAGCCATCGCCAAGGAAATGGGCAAGGCCGAAACACTTTACCTCGCCACTGACCCGGATCGCGAAGGCGAAGCCATCTCCTGGCATTTGTGCGAACTGCTGCGGGAGAAAAAACTGCTGGGTGACAAACCCGTTCACCGGGTGGTGTTTCACGAAATCACCGAGCGCGCCATCCAGGAGGCGGTGGAACATCCGCGCGAACTCTCGATGGATTTGGTCAACGCCCAGCAGGCGCGACGCGCCCTGGATTATCTGGTGGGTTTCAACCTCTCACCCCTGTTGTGGAAAAAAGTCCGGCCGGGCCTATCGGCCGGCCGGGTGCAAAGCCCCGCCTTGCGCATGATCGTCGAGCGCGAGGAAGAGATCGAGAAATTCCAGGCCCGCGAATACTGGACCATCGAGGCCGACCTCGGCAAAGCGAAAGAAACGTTTACCGCCAAACTCAGCCATTACCAGGGCAACAAGCTCACCCAGTTCAGCATCGACAACGAGGCCGAGGCCCGCGCCGCGGAGCAAGCGCTCAGCAAAGCGGCGAGCGGCAAACTCGTCGTCGCCAAGGTGGAAAAGAAACAGCGTAAACGCAATCCCGCGCCGCCCTTCACCACTTCCACCTTGCAACAGGAGGCCGCGCGTAAATTGGGCTTCACGACGCTGCGCACTATGCGTATCGCCCAGCAATTGTATGAAGGTATCGACATCGGCGGCAGCACGGTGGGTCTGATCACCTATATGCGTACCGACTCGGTGAATCTGGCGCAAGAAGCGGTGAACGAAATCCGCGAACTCATCGCCGAACGTTACGGCGCCGACAATCTGCCGGCCGCGCCCAATGTCTACAAAACCAAATCGAAGAACGCGCAAGAGGCCCACGAAGCCGTGCGTCCCACCGTGGCGGCGCAGACTCCGGATTCCTTGAATGCCCATCTTTCCGCCGATCAACTCAAACTCTATGAGTTGATCTGGAAGCGCACCGTCGCCTGTCAGATGATTTACGCCACCATCGACACGGTGAGCGCCGATCTCACTGCGGGTGAGGGAAACATCTTCCGCGCCACTGGCTCCACAATCACCAATCCCGGATTCCTCGCCGTGTACGAAGAAGGCGTGGACGACAGCAAGGGTGAGGACGACAACCGCATCTTGCCCCCGCTCGCCGAAGGCGCGCAGATCAAACTCAATCAGATCCGTCCCGAACAACACTTCACCGAACCGCCGCCACGTTATTCGGAAGCGAGTCTGGTGAAGGCGCTGGAAGAACACGGCATCGGCCGACCTTCGACGTATGCGGCGATCATCTCCACTTTGCAGGCGCGCGAATACGTCACCATGGACAAGCGCCGCTTCATTCCGACCGATGTGGCACGGGTGGTGAACAAATTCCTCACCGGTTATTTCACACAATACGTGGACTATGATTTCACCGCCAAGCTGGAAGACGACTTGGACGCGGTGTCGCGCGGCGAAGGCGAATGGGTGCCATTGCTGCGCGCGTTTTGGCAACCCTTCAAAGACCGGGTGGACGACACCGAGCAAAACGTCGCGCGCAAAGATGTCACCCAAGAGGCCATGGACGAGGCCTGCCCTAAATGCGGTAAACCGCTCGCCACCCGCCTGGGACGGCGCGGCCGTTTCGTCGGCTGCACCGGTTATCCGGAATGCGACTACACCCGCGGCCTCGGCGACGACAAAGAACCGGAAGCCCCTGAAAAAGTGGAAGGCCGCAACTGCCCGCAATGCGAATCGGATTTAATCATCCGCCAGGGCCGTTACGGCAAGTTCATCGGTTGCAGCAATTACCCGAAGTGCAAATACATCGAGCCGCTGGAAAAGCCGGCCGACACGCAAGTCGTCTGTCCCGAATGCCACCAGGGCAATTTGCTGAAACGCAAATCGCGTTACGGCAAGATCTTCTATTCCTGTTCGCGTTACCCCGACTGCAAATACGCGGTGTGGAACGAGCCCATCGCCGAAGCCTGTCCGAAATGCAGCTGGCCCTTCCTGACCGTGAAGACCACCAAACGGCGCGGTACGGAAAAAGTCTGTCCGCAAAAAGAATGCGGCTACAGCGCACCCGCACCGGAATTGGCGCCGGAGCCGCCTCCCGCTTAAAGCGCGTGCAAACCACTAGAGGGCGCCAGAGCGCCCTCTGGTTCATTTGTTCACTGGCGGACTATTTATATTAGGGCCTGTTGACGTTTCGTTTTAAGGTATTGAAATAAAAAAGCAAACTCGTATTCTTGGATTCGCCAAAAAACAAAAAAAGAGTTTGCTAGATGCCCCGATTATTGCTCAGTGACGA
>JAHFRV010000075.1 GCA_023266095.1 Gammaproteobacteria bacterium
GCACCTGAGACAGAACACGTTTCTTGCTTCCTCCAGAACGTGGAAACACTGGGATTATAAGGCTGGACTTCTATGAAACCCCATTTTGGCACCCACACTAATCCGCGTAGACCCATTTTTAATTCATGATGAAATAAACAATGACCAACACCAAAACAGGAACGCCGAGCAGCCACGCAATGAAATATTTGCCCATGCTGTTCTCCTCAAAGTGGTACGGACTAGTGTTACAGACTGGGAATTGCCCTGACTCGTTAAATTTGTCTTGAAATGCAATTATCAAGATACCTCGCGAAAAAAGTGGCTGGGCAGCTTGCACACTTGCCCAGCCACGCCCTGGAGTTCAGCAGAACTCTCCGCAGCCGGGAGGCGGCTGCGGCGGCAACATCCCTTGTGCCATTGACTGATTGCGCTATGCACGCGATTTCAGATCGAATCAATTCATGCTTCCGGCGTCCGGCCGGTTGGTGGAACCCGTGCTATCACCACGATTCAACTGGTCGGAATTACGGTCCAGCATACGGTCACTGGAACCGGGACCGGACGGCGCACCGGTGCCGTTGCGGGGAGTGGTCTCAAAACGCGCGAATTCACCATGTTCGAGTTTGCCGTTACGGTTTTTATCCAGTTCGGAAAATTTGCTGGAAAGTTGCGGTTGGGCTTGGGCTTCTTGCTTGCTGATGGCACCGTCCCCGTTACTATCGACGTCCTTGAATTGGACCTGGCCCTGCACACCTGTGCCGACCTTCCCTGAGGTATTGCCCGATAGCGAATCCGCACCGGCCGCCATGCTGAAACTCACCGCAAGAACGGTGATAGCGATTTGTTTTTTCATAACATGCTCCTGATTTTGATTGCACATTAAATTCCTAACCACGCTGTCGTTACTACAGTCGCTGATTGGTAAACTGCACACAGGATGCCACTTGGGAAATTGAAATGGAAAAATCCGGATGCGGGTCGTTGCCAGCCTCTATATTTACTAGATTCAGTAATGGGTTGCATGGATGCAATTACGAAAGCGAAGTACCAAGCACACCTATCAATGCCTTCATCGTCTAAAATTGCAAGCCGATTATCCTGTAGTGTTTTCCATAAAGGGGAAGTTTTTACATACGACCAGCCAAGGAGAGCGCAGTGAAGGTGATGAGCCGCGAAACGGGGCATCGCGCCCGATAAAATCGCGGCGTTGACAGCGGAGGGTCTTTTGCGAGCAGTGGCTTTTCGTGAACTTCTAGCACTCATGCCCTCGATTGCATTTAACGCACCTCCGATTTATTCAAAGGTTCGTGCGGCACAGGGAAGAGCGAAGCGAAGAGTCTTGTCGCCATTTTCAATGGCGGCAGGCCATTGAAAATGAAGTAAAGCGAAAATCAGATTTTTCGCGTTGCTTGCTCTGAGAATTCCAGGATGGAAGTATCAGATATTCTCATAACTCATTGCCAACCTGTCCGTCGCGGCGACCGCGCGCGCAGTTCGCCCAACTGTCTTTCGAGATCGTGAATACGCTCCAGCAGCGTCAAGGCCACCGCCAAACCCTGGCTATCGAGCGCGAAGTCCTCGCGCAAACGGTAGGCGGCGCGGGCGGCCAGCAGTCCATCGGCGTCAAACCTCAGCTCCGTGGCGGCGGGGTCGACCGGCGTCAACGCCCCGCAATCCACCAGGGCACGCAGTACCGTTTCAGGCAATCCGGATAATTCAGCGATATCACCTAGCGAAAAGTCCCGCTGCTGGTCCAACCAGAACAGTTCAGTCAGTTCGATACGCATGGCCTGCCTCCTGTTCGAAATGCGCGCGTGGATTGAACGCCGAGTTGTCGGCAAGCTGCTTGAATAAGGCCCGTTCCTGATCGCTGGCGACGCCGGGCACGACGATCTGCACAATCGCGAAAAGGTCACCCGCTTCCCCACGCGGGCGGGGCAAACCCCGTTTGGGCAGCCGCAGCTGTTGCCCGGCGCGCGTACCCGGCGGCACCTTGAGCCGCACCGATCCACCCGGGGTCGGCACCTCCAGCGTGGCGCCGAGCACCGCTTCCCACGGTGCGAGCGGCAGATCCAAATATAAATCATGGCCACTCACGCGGAACAAGGCATGCGGATGGAGCACGATATTGAGATACAGATCGCCGTCGCGCCCGCCGTTCAAACCTTTACCGCCCTTGCCCGGCACGCGCAAGCGCTGCCCATCGGTGGCGCCCTTGGGAATACGCGCTTTGAAAGCATGGGGTACCCGATGCAAATGACCGCTCTTATCGTACTCGGGTACAGTCAAATCAAGATTCACTTCAATGCCGTGATAAGCCTCTTCCAGCGTGATGTGCACCGAAACTTCGTAGTCTTGGCCGGGCATGGCCATTTTGCCGCGTGCCTGCCGACCGCGTTGACCACCGCCACCCAGGCCGGCGAATAAATCGGAGAGATCGATATCATCGAACGAAAACGGCTGGTCGCTGTACTGCTGCCGCCAATCCGGCGGCGGCTTGAAGTCTTGACCGGGCTGATAACGGCCCAATTGATCGTAGGCGGCGCGTTTTTCCGCGTCTTTGAGGGTTTGATAAGCCTCGGCGATTTCCTTGAATCTTTCCTCCGCGCCCTTTTCCTTGGAGACGTCCGGATGGTATTTGCGCGCGAGTTTACGATACGCTTTTTTGATCTCCGCATCATCGGCGCCGCGCTCAACACCCAGAATTGCGTAGTAATCCTTGTATTTCATCCGCACCCTCCGGGACACTTCATGCACACCACGGATTGATGCTACACCCGGCATCCCGATTTGCAAGCCTCACGGACGGGAGCCGCGCGGCAGTCCTCGCCCGCTAGCGGAGCACTCAGCGGCAGCGTCGCCAAGAATTCAGCCCGCGTTTAAGTTCGATTGTCGAAATCGCGTCACCCTTCACAACTCAAACGAAATAGCGTCGGTATGTTTTCGCTGGAAATCGTCTCAACCACGACCGGGCTTCGCTTGCTGGCTGTACGAACGCAGCTCCGCTTATTTCAAACCTCGGCCCAATTCCGTAGCAGATTATGATAAGTGCCGGTAAGACGGATGACCGGATCGCTGTCGCCGTGTGCTTGGCGCAATTGCAGCAAGGCCATATCCATCTCATAAAGCAAACGACGCTGGCCGGCGTCACGCACCATGCTTTGCATCCACATGAAACAGGCTAGGCGCTGGCCGCGCGTCACCGGGGTGACTTGATGGATGGATGTCGAGTCATACACCACCATACTACCGGCTGTAGGTTTGACGGCGTGAGTGCCGAAAGTGTCTTCGATCACCAGTTCACCGCCGTGGTATTCATCCGGTTCGGTGAGAAACAAGGTGGCGGAGACATCGGTGCGAAGATAGCCGCTGCCGTCGGGCAGCGGCCGCATGGCATTATCGACATGGTTGCCGAAGGAGTTGGTTTCTCCCCCATAACGGTTGAACAACGGCGGGAAAATCCGCCGCGGCAGCACGGCAGTGAAGAACAGCGGATTGCGATTCAAAGCGCTCATCACCATGCGCCGCAGTACCGGCAAGTGCTCGGCGTCTTCGGGTAACTGCTGATTGTTCTTCACCTTAGCCGATTGGGTGCCGGCGGTGATTTCGCCGTGCGCCCAGCGCGAACGCATGAGCAGTTCTTGCATGGCCGCCAGTTCTGCCGCTGTCAGCACGTCATCGAGGGTGATGAGCATGAAGGTATTCCTCGTATCGTTAATTCATCCGGCGGCGTCATTCAAAAACGGGCGGGATGACGCCGCCGGAACCTCTCAGAACTTGTATTCACCCGACAGGATCAGCCGGCGCCCCTGACCCGGCACCGCGAAACCGCCGTTGTCGTACAAGGCGTCGTAATACACCGTGTCGAACAGGTTCTGCACGTTCAGCGCCAAGGCATAGCTGCGTTGTTCATAGGCCAGCAGGGCATCCCAGCGCACATAGGAAGGTGCGGTGTTGGGATGGAACGCGGTCCCGCCCGGCAAGGTCGGTATCGCGCCCGCGCCGCTCGGGTTATAGCCGTAACGTTCGCCTTTGGCCTCGGCGCCGCCGCCGACCTTCCAGCCGCCGGCGAATTTGTACGTGGTCCATAGGTTGGCGGTATAAGGCGGCGTGTTGCGCGCGCGCTGGCCCTGGTAGCCGGCATTGGCGACGGTGATCGCGCCGGTGGTGGGATTGACGTTCTCGGCCACCTCGCGGATCTTTGAATCCATCAGGGCCAGGCCGGCGAAGATCTCCCACTTGTCGGTGACGCGCCCGGCGAGTTCCAACTCCAAACCGTCGGTGCGACGCTGCTTGGTCAGAACCGCGGCGGTAGATTCGAGATCGGTGTTGCGTTCCCATTCCTTGTCGGCGCGATAAAGCGCGGCGCGTAATGCCAAGTCGCCGTCTAAGAGTAGCCACTTGGCGCCCAGTTCCATTACCTGGCTGCGTTCCGGCGGCAAAGGCGTGACGGTGAGCTGGTAGAGATCGGCGGTCGGACTGAAAGAATCGCTATAGGCCAGGTAGTAATGGGTTTCGTCCACAGGCTGATAAGACAATGCGGCACGTGTGCTCCACTCACCGTACTCCAAACGGGGCGACGTCGCGCTGGAATACTCCGCATCCATTTCGTCGCGGCGCGCGCCGACGGTGGCCTTCCACTTGGGGATGAACTCGACCGTGTCTTGCGCGTACACGGCGTAGGAGTCGGAATCGAAGGCGACCGGCGTGCCTGTGGCGCTGGGACGATACGGCCGGTAGAACGGCGGGTTGGCGACGCTAGTGCCACCCAGGTTTTGCAAGCCGTGGCGATAACTGTTTTCGTTGAAGTATTCCGCGCCCACGAGGAATTCATGCTTCATACCCAGGGCCTCGAAGGCATTGTTGAAGTCCGTTTGCAGGGCCAGGGTTTCATAATCCATGGTGCGGGTCGGTCCGCCGTTGGCACTGCCATCGTCCCTCAACACGATCCCCTCCGCGTTCGGCGCCTGAGTCAGGTTCGGCGTCCTCGCCCAATAGCTGCGCTGGTAGTCGGCGCTGCGCACTTGCGTGCGCCACGCACTGCGCGGCGAGAAGTAATGGGTGTAGGTGCCGGTGGTGATACTGGTTTCACTCTCGTCGAAGTTGCGATCGGTGCCCCAGTAGGTGCTGGCGGGAAAGTTCTTGCCCGGTTCACGGGTAGCCGGGTCGAAGCTGACGCCGTAATCCGGTATATCGTCGGTCTGGGTCAAGATGTGGCTGAGGATGAATTCGTCGCTGCGGCCAAGGCCGTAAGCGAAGCTGGCTGCGACGCCATCGCGGTGGAGTTCCGGCTCGTCGCCATTGGCCGGGTTGGAGCGCCAGCTTGCTTCGTCACGGGTCATGAGATTCAACCGCAGCGCGGCGGTGTCGCCGAGACGTTTATTGAAATCGCCGGTCAATTGCCGGTAATCGTCGGTGCCGAGGCTGCCGGTGATTTTATGGCGATCGGTGAGCAACGGCGTTTTGCTCACTTGGTTGATGACGCCGCCGGCCTGGCCGCGGCCGAACAGCATAGCCGCCGAACCGCGCAGCACATCCACTTGCTCGAGATTGAAGAGTTCACGATTGTACTGGGCGGTGTCGCGCATGCCGTCGAGATACATGTCGCCGAAGGTGTAGAAACCGCGCAGCATCATATTGTCGCCGGAGCGACCGCCCTCCGCCGCGTTGAAGGTCAATCCCGAAACGTTGCGCAACGCCTCGCGCAGCGAGCTGGCTTTCTGTTCATCCATGAGCGCGCGGGTAACGGTGGTCACCGCCTGCGGCACCTCGTGGGGATTTTGCAGCACTTTGCCCACCCGGGTGGTGGTGGCCTGATAACCGTCCTGCAGAATCTCACCATCGGCCTGCACCTTCACGGTGGACATCACCTGTTCATCCTGCGCCACGGCCGCAGGCTCGTCCGCGTAGGCGGTGAACGACAGACCGGCCAGCATCATCGCCCCCAAAGGCAAAACATTCGCCGGCGTGACTGGCGATACCTGCGTGGCTTTGCGCCGTTGTTTCGATTGTTTTCGTTGCACTCGCGTTCTCCTCTTTAATTTGCAGTGATTGCAGGCTGGCTGGCGAGTCGAAGACGTGGCTGGCTGGCGCATGGAATTCGGTTAGTTCTAGGGGTATTGCACGGTGGCGGACGGACCGCGAAGCAATAGGCGCGCATTCATTCATCCCGCATCACGGTGTAGCCTGCGGGTCGGTGACGAAACCCAAATGGGTGAGTCCGGCCTGCGCCGCGTCGGACATCACCTGCACCACCTTGCGGTAGGCGAGTTCACCGTCGGCACGGATCTGCACCTCGGGTTGCGGTTGCCGACCGGCGGCCTCGGCCATGCGGCGCCGCCATTCCGCCGGCTCGACCGGCTGATCGTTCCAATAGACTTGTCCCGCCGCATCCAAGCTCAGATGAATATTTTCCGGCTTGACGATATTGAGCGCGCTCGAGGCCTTGGGCAGGTCGATTTTCACCGCATGGGTCAGCAGCGGCGCGGTGATCATGAAAATAACCAGCAACACCAGCATCACGTCGATCAGCGGAATCATATTGATCTCCGCCACCGGCTGGCCGGTCTGGCTTTTAGTAAATCCGCCGAAGGCCATTACGCGCCCCTCGCTACAGGCACATCGGCCGGCGACACGCGATGGTCGGTGCGGATGCCGGTGGACATGAAGGCGAAAAAGTCGTGGGCGAAGCCGTCGAGTTCGGTGAGGATCAGCCGGTTCGAACGGGTGCAGGCGTTGTAGGCCAACACCGCGGGTATCGCAACCGCGAGGCCGAGCGCGGTCATGATCAAAGCCTCGCCGACCGGACCGGCGATCTGATCGAGACTGCCCTGGCCGGACAGGCCGATGTTGAGCAGCGCGTGATAAATGCCCCACACCGTGCCGAATAGGCCAACGAACGGCGCCGAGGACGCGACCGACGCCAGTACAGTCAAGCCGTATTCGAGGCGGGCGGTATCTTGTTCGATGGCGCGACGCAGAGCGCGGGTGAGAAATTCATCGGCCGAACCCGATTCGATCATGCGGCTGCCGTCGCGCTTACGGTACTGCTCGGCGGCACGCAGACCGTGGTGAGTGAGATGCGAAAACGGATCATGTACACCGGTGTCGCGCAAATAGTTACTGACTTGATCGAAGTCGGCGGCCTGCCAGAAATAGTTGAGAAAACGCGTGCCGTGATTACGCATCCGCCAAAACCGGTAGGCCTTGATGGCGATGAGGTACCAGGTGGCGGTGGACATCACGATTAAAACAAACAGCAGAAACCGCGCGACGCCGTCACTCTGCGTGAGAAAATGGGCGACGCCCAAGGATGACTCCATGCTTCAACTCCTCAAACTAAATGAAATGGGAACGACGACCCAGCCTGCGACCGCCGCGCTGCCCTGCCGCGCGGGAACGAAGCGCCACTGCTGCACGGTGTCGAGCGCGACACCGTCGAGGCGCCGGTAACCGCTCGACTTTTTCAGCTCGACACGCGACGGCAGGCCATCGATCTCGACATAAACCCGCACCAGCACCGTACCTTCCTCGCGTAGACGCTTGGACAGCGGCGGATACGGCGGTGCGGGGTTGTCGAGATAATCCGCGTCGAAACGCGGCGGCAGGATCGCCGCCGGTTCAAGAATCGGCGCGGGTGGCGCCGCGGTAAAAACGGCGGGCACGGGTGGGGCCGGCGCGGACAGCTCTTCGATCGGCACGGGAACCAGCACGGTTTCGGGGGCCGGAGAGATTTCCGGCGCGGCCAGCACCGGCGGCGTGGACACGGGCTGCACCACGGGCCGCGGTTTTACCGGCGAAGGTTTGGGCGGGGTGATGACCGGCGCGGGCGCCTCGGGCTGTATCAGCGCGGCGACCAGCGCCGGGCGCCACAGCGGCTCGCGCGGCGGCAATGACGGCAACCACCACACCAGGCTGAATACGAGGCCATGCAAGGCGATGACCGTGGCCAATATCGCCCAGTCGCCGCGCCGCATACGAGAGGTCATGAATGGGGACGTGGATACGGTCATGTCTGCGCTCACTTGGTGAGTATCAGCTTGTTCAGGCGCGTGATCCGCAAGCGATAAAGCTCGCCGGCGTGACGAATGAGAATCTCCTTGCCTGCGCCGAACAGCTGGCCGCCTTCATAAACCGGGGTCGGCGGCGTAACGGGCGCACGCGTCAGCGTCCCGGACTTGTCAGTTTGTGACGCCGTCATGGCCATGACCTCGCAAGGGCGACGCGGCACTGGGAGGCCTTTCCGCGAGAGGAAGGTTGAACAAAATCCACGGGCTCTCCTAGAAATTTCTATCGCTGGCTACCGAGAGGGCGATCCCCCGTTGGCTGGCTGATACACATTGGAACAACTCACCGAGTTATTCTAAATGAGAATCTATATCATTATCAATATAAATATACTATTGCCCCAGCGGATCGGGCAATATGACGAATCGCCGCACCAGCCAGGCTGCTGACCATTTCTTGCAGAGTCGCGCCGGCTGCGATCATCGCCGTGATCAGGCTTGAGACGAATAATGTCGTGGTATTGCCGGGAGCAAAGGAGATGAACAGGTTGACGCTAAACGACCCCAGCAAGACCGCGGGCCAGTAGCGGTATCCCAGCAGCAGCAATCCCGCCAGCGCAAACCCGAGGACGGTCACATCGCCATGGCAGTGAGCTGTCCTAAACCGCAGTCCGTGTATATGCTTTCCAAATCAGTCCCTACCCTGCTGGCGGTCCGTCATCGGAACATCCGCGTCGAACGATGCGGCCGAAAACCGTAGGAAACAAGAACACATGCCTCACGACATCAACCTGATCACTACCGTCGCAGCCGGGCTGGGGTTGGCTATAATTTTCGGCTACATCGCAGCGCGTTTGAAGATGCCGCCGCTGGTCGGCTATCTCCTGGCGGGAATCGCGATTGGCCCCGCTACCCCCGGTTATGTCGCTGATCTTGAACTCGCCGTGCAACTCGCCGAGATCGGGGTGATGCTGCTGATGTTCGGCGTGGGACTGCATTTCTCCTTGGACGATCTGCTCACCGTCCGGCGCATCGCCATTCCCGGCGCCATCGTGCAGATCGCTGTGGCCACCGCACTGGGCATGATGACCGCGTTCTTTTGGGGTTGGGATCTCGGCGCGGCGCTGGTGTTCGGTCTCGCCTTGTCGGTCGCCAGCACGGTGGTGCTGCTGCGCGCGCTCGAAGCGCGCGGGGTATTGGAATCGGTCAACGGCCGCATCGCGGTGGGTTGGCTGATTGTCGAAGATCTGGTGATGATCCTGGCGCTGGTCCTGTTGCCCCCCCTCGCCGCGCTGTTGGGCGGCAAACCGGGCGACTCGGCTGATGCTGGCAATCTCTGGACCACTTTGGGGTTCACCCTGGCCAAAGTCGCCGCCTTCATCGCGCTGATGCTGGTAGTGGGGCGCCGGGTGTTTCCGCGCGTGCTCTGGCTGGTGGCGCGCACCGGTTCACGCGAGCTGTTCACGCTGTGCGTGATCGCCGCTGCAGTCGGCGTCGCCTACGGTTCGGCGATGTTGTTCGACGTGTCCTTCGCGCTGGGTGCCTTCTTCGCGGGTATGATGATGCGCGAATCAGAATTCAGCCACCGCGCCGCCGATGAATCCCTGCCCTTGCGCGACGCCTTCTCGGTGCTGTTCTTCGTCTCGGTCGGCATGTTGTTCGATCCCATGGTGCTGGTCGAGGAACCGCTCAAAGTGATGACGGTGGTCGCCATCATCATGATCGGCAAGACCCTCGCCGCCATCGCGCTGGTGCTGGCCTTCCGTTATCCGCTCAGCACCGCGCTCACGGTGGGAGCGAGTCTGGCCCAGATCGGCGAGTTCTCTTTCATTCTGGCCGGACTCGGCGTGACACTCGGACTCCTGCCACTGGAAGGCCAAAGCCTGATCCTCGCCGGCGCCTTGATTTCCATCGCGTGCAATTCGCTGATCTTCACGGCCATCGAGCCGGTGCAGCACTGGGTCCGTAGCCGTTCGAGTCTCGCGCGGAAACTCGAGCAGAGAACCGATCCGCTCGCCGAATTACCGATGTCGGTCGATCAGTCCTATCTCACCGGCCAAGTGGTCTTGGTGGGTTACGGACGGGTCGGCCGCCGCATCGCCGAAGCGCTCACGGCGAGGAACATCCCCTACGTGGTCGCCGAGCAGAACCGCGAGCTGGTGGAAAAACTGCGCGCCCGCAACATCCCGGCGGTCTCGGGCGACGCTTCCGATCCCGCCGTGCTGATCCAGGCCCATATCGCGCGGGCCGGCATGCTGGTCATCGCCACGCCCGACACCTTTCATGTCCGCAAGATGGTGGAGATCGCCCGTATGCTCAACCCGGAGATCGAAACCGTATTGCGCACTCATAATGAAGAAGAGGCGCAATTGCTGCGTAAGGAAAACATCGGCAAAGTCTTTTTGGGCGAACACGAATTGGCGCGGGGCATGACTCGTCATGTGTTGAGCCGTATGGGTGTAGCGGCCGACAATGAGCCTCTTTAACCACGGCGCACTCGAGTGACCACAACATGAAAACACTTTTTCTCTACTTCGCGACAGCCCTCGCCGAAATCGTCGGCTGTTACCTTCCCTACCTGTGGTTACAGCGCAACGGCTCGGTCTGGCTATTGCTGCCGGCGGCGGCCAGTCTCGCGCTGTTCGTCTGGCTGTTGACCTTGCACGATCACGCTGCGGGCCGGGTGTATGCCGCTTATGGCGGCATCTACATCGGCGTGGCGCTGGCCTGGTTGTGGGCGGTGGACGGCATCCGGCCGACGACGTGGGACGCGGCCGGCGCCGGGGTGGCCTTGATCGGCATGAGCATTATCGCTTTCCAGCCACGCTGAGATCGCAACCATAGAGCAGCGGTTCTGGTGCATCAACCGGTACGGACTGGGGTCGATCGCCAGAGCCTAGCTCCATGCCAACCAGGACGGCCACCCAAAGGTCGTGGATATCCCCCGCCGCTCGCTGGACGCACTGAACCACGTTGAATTGACCTTTGCGCCGCTTCCGAGTACGCAAAACCATGGAGGTTGCCCCGACCTTCTCGCCTCCAGCAATCCCATGCGGATGCAATGGCGCTGATGGGTCAAAAAGCACCCCCGGCGCGGGGCCGGGGGCCAAGCTCGCGAATGGGTCAGCCTTCCACTTGGATGCGACGCGCCACTGCCTTCTCGCGTTTGGGAATGACGAGCTGCAGCACACCGTTTTTGCCGTGGGCCTTGATGCCTTCGGCGTCCGCGGTATCGGGCAGGACGAAGCGGCGGTAAAACACGCCGGCCGGACGTTCGCGGCGCTTGTAGCCATTGCCGGCCGGCGCCGTTTGTGACTCTCGGTTGCCGCGCAAGGCGAGTACGCCGTTCTCCATGGTGATTTCGACCTCTTGCGGGTCGACGCCGGGAATGTCGGCATAAATCACATAACGTTCGGGCTCTTCCTGGACATCGACCAGGGGTATCCAGTCACTGGTCACGGCGGCACTGGTTTCATTGCCGCGGCCTTCGCCTACCCGAGCATCGAATAATCGGTTCATTTCCTTTTGCAATTGGTTCACCAGCGCAAAAGGATCATAGGGGGTCAGTGCCATAGCGGTTCCTCCTTTTTAATAGAAGTAGATACAACGGCCTCATTTAAAGGTGATAAATAAAATAGGGGCGGCCGCAGCGATTTCAATACCCGGCCGCCCGTCGATCCGGCACGAACCCGACTGCCAACAGGCAATAAAAAAGGGGCTTAAGCCCGAATGGCGCTTACTTAAGCTTCTTTGGGTGACCATTTTTCATCACCTCAGCTCTTGCTTCGTCGCGAGGTTTCATCAGTAATGGATAGGCTTTTGGCCTTCGTTTTATGGCTCTTGG
>JAHFRV010000076.1 GCA_023266095.1 Gammaproteobacteria bacterium
GGTCGGCGGATCTTGGTGGTATGCCATGCCGGTGTGATCCGCGCGGTGCTCGCAGCGGTGTTGGGCGCCGGGCCGGCGCATCTCTTTCGCGCGGAGGTGGACTACGCCAGCCTGACTCGCTTCGCCGCGCCGCCGCGCCGGCCAGCCAGCTTGATTTCACATGCCGCGCCGCTGACATGAAAGCCCTGCTTGTCTTCTGCGGTTTGATAGTTTGTGCCCTGGCGGCGCAAGCCCAAGTTGTACTCACCGATGATGAAGGCCGCCAACTCAAGTTGAACGCGCCCGCCGCGCGCATCGTCTCGCTGGCCCCCCATGTGACGGAATTGCTGTTCGACGCGGGCGCCGGCACCAAGCTGGTGGGTACGGTGGAGTACAGTGATTATCCGCCCGCCGCGCGCGCCGTGACGGTGGTGGGCGATCACGCCCGTCTCGATATGGAACGCATCATCGCCCTTCGGCCGGACCTGGTGGTGGCTTGGGGCGGCGGCAATTCCCCGGCCGACATCGCGGGGCTGCGGCGGCTGGGTGTGGCGGTCTTCGTCATCGTGCCGCGCCATATGGACGACGTGGCGCGGCATCTCGAATTATTGGGACAACTCGCGGATAGCGCAGCGACCGCGCGGCCGGTGGCGGCGGACTATCGCCGAGAATTGGCGGCGCTGCGCAAACGCTATGCGGACAGGCCGCCGGTGACGGTGTTTTTCCAGGTGTGGCATACACCCTTGATGACGGTGGGCGGCGATCAACTCATCAGCGAAGTGATTGCATTGTGCGGCGGCGAAAATGTTTTCGCCGGCCTGCGCAATCTGGCGCCGACGGTATCGGTGGAGGCCGTGCTGGCCGCGGACCCCGAGCTGATCGTAACCGGTTCGGAACAACCCGCCGCCGAAGCCCTGACTAATTGGCGGGCCTGGCCGCAACTGCGTGCGGTGCGCAACGGGCAACTGGCGGCCATCGCCCCCGATGACCTTCATCGCGCCACCCCGCGGATACTGCGCGGCGCGCAGGCGCTGTGCGAGATAATGGAAGACACGCGCGCCACGCGCGGAAAGAAACGGCCGTAGCGACTATTGCCATGCGCTTGGTATCAAAACGGGAGTGGCCTTATCTGGGTTGAGTGTGGTTGGCGATAGCCGGGTCTTGATGATGGATTCCCAGGAAAGGTGGCGAGATGGTGTCTTGGCGGCTGCGGAATCTTTGGCACGCCGATGCCGGCCGGCGTGCGTTGCACGCGATGGTGAGCCGGCGGAGATGCAAAAAGGCGGGCGCTTGATGTTACTTGCCGACAGGCAAGAGGACGACCACGAAATTCTGCTGCAACAGGCGCGTATTGAAGGTGCTGCGGAGATCGAGGTGCCGCGGGTGATTATCGCGGTGCGTGAACTGCCGTTGCTGGGCAGCGGTAAAGTGGACTATGCGGCGGCGCGCTTGCTCGGGGAATAAAGCTTGAATCAACGGAAAGAAACTCCGCGATGAAACGCCGGGCTTTTCTCGGTGTGCTGGGTTTGAGCGCTCTGAGTACGGCTTGTGTCCGTTGGTGGCCGGACGACGGTCTGTGGCATCCCTGTCTCACTCCCATGTTGCCGCCAAACTTGACGCAACACCCCTGGCTGCGCGCGGCGTGGGAGGAGGTGGACCCCGCGGCCTGCTGGGATATGCACGCGCATTTGCTCGGAGTGGGTGATCAAGGCAGCGGTGCCTGGGTGAATCCGGCGATGCGCAGCGCGTGGCATCCCATGCAGTCCGCGCAATTCCGGTTTTATCTCAATGCGGCGTGTGTCGAGGACAACGGTGCGGCGGACGTGGCGTATGTGACCCGGTTGCGCGCCTTGTGCGAAGGCATGCCCGCCGGTGTGAAAATGATGTTGCTGGCTTTTGATTATCGCTACGACGAATCGGGACTGCGCAGGGAAGACTTGAGCGCGTTTCACATCCCCAACGCCTACGCGGCGTCGGTGGCGGCGGCATTTCCCGCACGTTTCGAGTGGATCGCGTCGCTGCATCCTTACCGAGCCGATTGCGTCGAGGCGTTGGAGTGGGCGGTACAACACGGCGCGCGCGCCGTGAAGTGGCTGCCGCCGGCCATGGGTATGGACCCCGCTTCGCCTTTGTGCGATCGCTTCTATGCCGCGCTGGCGCATTATGATCTGCCCTTGTTGAGTCATGCCGGTGACGAATACGCGGTGTACGGCGCCAGTGTGCGGGAGTTGGGCAATCCCTTACGCCTGCGCCGCGCCCTGGAGCACGGTGTGCGGGTGATCGTCGCCCACTGCGCATCGATGGGCGAGGGGCTGGATTTGGATCGCGGACCGGACGGGCCGCGGGTGGAAAACTTCGCTTTGTTCACGCGCCTGATGGACGAGCCGCGTTATCATGGCCGCTTGTTCGGTGATATCTCCGCCATCACGCAAATCAACCGGGCCGGGCCGTATTTACGCACGCTGTTGCAGCGCGACGATTGGCATGACCGCCTACTCAACGGTTCGGATTATCCGCTGCCCGGGGTGTTGCCGCTGTTTTCACTGCGTGGCTTGGCGCTCGATGGATTTATCGGTGAGGCGGAGGCGGCATGGCTGTCGCAACTGCGCCTGCACCATCCGCTGTTGTTCGATTGGGTTTTGAAACGGCGGCTCGCGGCGGACGGGCGGCGCTTCGCTCCCGCTGTGTTCGAGACGCGGCGAGTGTTCGATGCGCGGTGGCGGGACTCGCATATGAGATAAGGCGAGAAGCTACGGAGGGCATATGCAATGAAATGCCATGCGTAGGCGTCATGGCCGCTGCAAAAAAATGCCAAGCAGTAAGAATGAACGACGGCGTATGTCGTTCACGTTATTGAAGCGGTAAGAAAGTCATCCCGTCGAGGTGCTTTTGCTAACGGTTCTTCCGCGTATACCGGTGTTTTACTCCCGCCGGAAACCATTCCGGATCGCCGGCCGACTTCAACGTCACTTGCGGTTGTTGATATTCCATCGGCACGTAGTTGGCGAATTCGCTGTTGAGACGACGCAATTGGCCGAGTACCGCTGCGGCGATGACGCCGCGCTTCGCCTGGTCGCCGGTGATGTCCGGCAATAACTCGACGACGAGAGCGAACGCCTCATTGCGGTCGGCGGTTTCGACCACTTGCAACACGAATTTTCCGCTCACCCAGTCGCGAACCTCGGGTTGTTCCAAACCTACGCTGATGTTCTCCGGATATATGTTGGCGCCGAAATAGGAGACGGTGAAGTCGGCGCGGCCGAACAGGTAGACGAAAGGCAACGGCGGCGCGTCGTTGCCGGTTAGATCGTCGAAGGCGCCGCAACCCGTCGTGCGGGCGAGAGTTCGCATCTCATCGTGGGAAATGATTCCGCCTTTGTCAGCGATGTGATAGCGCAGCAGCGGCACGCCGCTGTCGCCGCTCACCACCAAGGTGGCGTCATCGTGCAGTTCGAAATAACGGCTGCGCGGATCGTATTGCACCAGGGTGGGTAGGCGCGATTCGCCGAATACCTCGCGCGCCAGCCCCGGCCGTGCCGCGAAAAATCGCCGCAGCGCGATGCTGAGCGGCGTCTCGTTGCCGAGCACGCCGCCGTCGGCCGTGCCGTACAGCGTAGCGGTGGTGTGGCTGGGATCTTCGGCGCCGATGCGTTCGCACACCAGCGTGCGCCACTCTTCGCTGAACACCTCGCCGGCGAAGACCAGTTTCGGCCGGTAACGCGGCCAATCGAGCTGTTGCGCGCGGCCCGAGTCGATCACGTCTTTGATGAAGGGAGGATAACCCAGCAGCACGATTTGTTGGTAACTCGGCCCGAGTTCTTCGACGACGCGAAAGATTTCTTCTTTTTTATTGCCCGGCGTGACCACGGTGATGGGATAACCCTTCAGCGCCAGATAACGGCAGCAGGCGGCGGTAAACATGCCACCCACCCAGGTGCCGAGCGCGAAACACACTACCGCGAGGGTATTGCGCTCGTGGGTGCGGAAGGCCTGAAACACTTGTTCGAAGCGGAAGGCGATGTCGAGTTCGTGGACCATGGTGCGCGGCCACACCGTCGGTGTACCGGTGGAGCCGGAGGAGACGGCGAGCATGTCGCATTCGTGCAAGGCGCCGTGACGGCAGCGTTCCGCCAGCGGATAGGCGCGCAAGTAGTTCGCTTTGGTCATCAGCGGCAGGGATTGAAAACCGGCGAGGGAGGTGATCCGTTCGGCGGCGACGCCTTGCGCGGCGAGCAAGGCTCGATAAGCGGGTACTTCGGCGACCGTGTCGTGGAATAAGGCCAAGACACCTTGTTCGGCGGCAGCGGAATGAGCGCCGGCGAGCCGCTCGGCCAGCGGTGTAGCGAGGAAGGTGTGCAGGGCGGTCAGGGTATGTTGTGCGCGGCTGTGCATGGTGACTTCCTCCGTCAACATCAAAACGGTGAGACTCACTTTAGCAGAGGCGGTGTGATGGCGTCTTTGCTGCTATCTTTAAAAGAGGAGAGAGGGTCGCCGCGGACAATAATCGCAATAAGGGGATGGTATGGGACCGGAGATCGAAGACTGGGTACACGACCATGCGTTCGGCGTGCTGCTGGGGGTGGAAATTCTGTGGGTGGGCGGTTTTCTGGCGGTGTTCGTCCTGTATTTTTTACTTAAGCGTTGGGTCAAAAAACAAGCCAAGCCGGCAGACGAAGCGCGGAAGCCCGGTGAATGAGCTCAAAGACGGTTTGAAAATAAACGGCCAGCGTCCCCGCCGTGAAAGCGCTTAAAACACCCCTTTCCCATTAAACGAAAGGCGAGTGTTTATCCACCCGCTAATTCTTTATCACTTCATCGGCACTTAACCTGGCTGAGGCTGGGCCGGAGCGTCGGGTGGAGTGCTTTCTCGGCCTGCTTTTGTTATCGTTAATGCTCCATTGAAATGATCAGCATCGAGTAAGCCATGCCCCAATACCGCTCCCGCACCACCACCCACGGTCGCAATATGGCCGGCGCCCGCGCCCTGTGGCGCGCCACCGGCATGAAGAACGACGACTTCGGCAAGCCCATCATCGCCGTCGCCAATTCCTTCACCCAATTCGTGCCCGGCCATGTGCACCTCAAGGACATGGGTCAACTGGTGGCGCGCGAGATCGAGCGTGCCGGTGGCGTGGCCAAGGAGTTTAATACCATCGCGGTCGACGACGGCATCGCCATGGGCCACGGCGGCATGTTGTATTCGCTGCCGTCGCGCGAGCTGATTTCCGATGCGGTGGAATACATGGTCAACGCCCACTGCGCCGATGCGCTGGTGTGTATCTCCAACTGCGACAAGATCACCCCCGGCATGCTCAACGCTGCGCTGCGTTTGAACATCCCCGCGGTGTTCGTCTCGGGCGGACCGATGGAGGCGGGTAAAGCGCGGGTACAAGGCAAGATGATGAGCCTGGATCTGGTCGACGCGATGGTCGCCGCTGCCGACGAGAAATACAGCGACGACGAGATCGCCTCGATCGAACGCTCGGCCTGTCCTACCTGCGGTTCCTGCTCCGGCATGTTCACTGCCAATTCCATGAACTGCCTCACCGAGGCGTTGGGTCTGAGCCTGCCGGGCAACGGCAGTCTGCTGGCCACCCACGCCGACCGCAAGGAATTATTTTTGGAAGCCGGTCGGGTGATCGTGCAGTTGGCCAAGCGCTATTACGAGCAGGACGACGCTTCGGCGTTGCCGCGTACTATCGCCAGCTTTCAGGCCTTTGAGAATGCCATGACTCTCGACATCGCCATGGGCGGCTCGACCAACACCGTGCTGCATCTGCTCGCGGCGGCGGAAGAGGCCGGCGTTAATTTCACCATGCATGACATGGATCGCCTTTCGCGCAAAGTGCGCCATCTATGCAAGGTGGCTCCGAGCAGTCAGCAATATCACATGGAAGACGTGCATCGCGCCGGCGGCGTGATCGGCATACTCGGCGAGCTGGACCGCGCCGGTTTGCTTCATCGCGACGTGCCCACGGTGCACAGCGCCACGCTAGGCGCGGCGCTGGCGCAATGGGACGTGATGCGGAGCGACGATCCCAAAGTACACGAATTCTATCGCGCCGCGCCGGGCGGCATACCGACCACGGTGGCGTTCAGCCAGAACAAGCGCTATCCCGATCTCGATATCGACCGGGAAAAAGGCTGTATCCGCGATTACGAGCACGCCTACAGCCAGGAAGGCGGACTCGCCGTGCTGCATGGCAACATCGCCCTCGACGGTTGCATCGTCAAGACCGCCGGCGTCGACGCCAGTATCTTGAAATTTTCCGGTCCCGCGCGGGTTTTCGAGAGTCAGGACGCAGCCGTGGAAGCGATTTTGGCCCACCACATCAAAGAGGGTGAGGTGTTGGTCATCCGCTACGAAGGCCCGCGCGGCGGACCCGGCATGCAGGAAATGCTGTACCCCACCAGCTATCTCAAATCGAAAAGCCTCGGCAAAGCCTGCGCCCTCGTCACCGACGGCCGTTTCTCCGGCGGGACCTCAGGCTTGTCCATCGGCCACGTCTCGCCCGAGGCGGCCGAGGGCGGCGCCATCGGGTTGGTGGAAGAAGGCGATATCATCGAGATCGATATTCCCCAACGCAGTATCGCAATCGCGATTACCGATGCCGAACTTGCCCGCCGCCGCGCCGCGATGGAAGCGAAAGGCGCCGCAGCCTGGAAGCCGGTGAACCGCCAAAGGGAAGTGTCAGCGGCGCTGCGTGCCTATGCGGCCATGACCACCTCGGCGGCGCGCGGTGCGGTGCGGGATGTGACTCAGCTGGAAAAGAAGTAAGTGCCGGTCCGCGCCGGGCGCGAATAACAGGGGAGAAATCGAAAATCACATTTTCGTTTTTCTCCCTTACCCATCGATGAAAGTGGCTGGAAAAGGCGGTGCATGCCCGCACTGATCCGCTGATAAGTCAAGATTGCTTAGAGACGACGTTCCCAGGCCAAGGCGTGCGCGACGATGCTTTGCAAGTCGTTGTGTCGTGGCGTCCAGCCCAACAGTGTGCGTATCCGCTCGGCTTTGGCGATGAGCGCGGGCGGATCGCCGGCACGGCGCGGCGCCTCGCGGATATTCAATTTGACGCCGCTGACCTGCTGCACCATGCCCAGGACTTCGCGCACACTGTAGCCGTGACCGTAACCGCAGTTGGCGGTAAACGAGTCACCCCCGTTGCGGAGATGATCCAGCGCCAGCAAGTGGGCGCCGGCCAGGTCTTCGATGTGGATGTAATCGCGGATGCAGGTGCCGTCCGGCGTGGGGTAGTCGGTGCCGAAGACGTCGATGTGTCCGCGCTTGCCCAACGCCGTTTCACAGGCCACTTTGATGAGGTGGGTGGCCTGGGGGGTGGATTGACCGATGCGCCCGGCCGGGTCGGCGCCCGCCACGTTGAAATAACGCAGGACGCCGTAGCGTAAGTCGCCGGCCGCGGCGAGGTCTTGCAGCATCCATTCGCTCATGAGTTTGGAGCGGCCGTAGGGATTGATGGGCGCGAGCGGACTGTCTTCGGCGCATTGCATATCGGCTGGGATGCCGTACACGGCGGCGGTGGACGAAAAAATGAAATGTTTGACGCCCGCGTCGGCGCAGGCCGCCAGCAGTTCGCGGGTGTTGCAGGTGTTGTTGCCGTAATATTTGAGCGGGTCACTCACCGATTCGGGTACGACGATATGCGCGGCGAAGTGCAACACCGATTCGATACCGTGGTCGCGTAACAGTTGGGTGACGTAGGGGCGGTCGCCGGTGTCGCCGATCACCAGCTTGCCGTACAACACCGAGGCGCGAAATCCGGTGGAGAGGTTGTCGAGCACGACGACCTCGTGGCCCGCCTCGCCCAATTGACGCACGACGTGGCTGCCGATGTAACCGGCGCCGCCGGTCACCAGTATGGGTTGTTTATGCATGAAATTCCGTCTCCTCCATCCGCCAAAAGGCTGCACAGCATAGCATGGCCGCCGTGGATGTTGAGCTTCGCGCGGCCGCAAGAATCAGTGGAATGGCGTGTTGCGTCCGCTCTGCGGCGTGAGCCGGTCTCACTGGGTTTCCGATGGAGCGGGACGCTTCTGTGGCTACGCTTGCGTCCGAGGGAATGACGACGCAACTACTTCAAGGCGGGCAGGCTGGTTTGCCGGTCCCCGGCCGCCTACAATTAGCCATCTTTTTTCACCCACCCCCGAGAAGGCCGATCAATGAAACAGTTTATCCAACCCCACGGCGGTCAGTTGCAGATATTGTTCGCCGGCGGTGTGCGTGTCGCTGAACTCAAGCAGGAAGCGCTTTCCTTGCCCTCATTGGATCTCGATCCGCGTCAACAAACCGAACTGGCCTTGTTGATGAGCGGCGCATATTCGCCGTTGCGGGGTTTCATGGGGCAGGCGGATTACCGGTGCGTGCTGGACGGGATGGCGCTGGCGGACGGTAGCTTGTGGCCACTGCCAGTTGTGCTGGACGTGGATGAGACGCTGGCGGCGCGGTTAGCGCCGGGTGCCTCCTTGGCGTTGCGGGATCTCGAAGGTGTGTTGCTGGCGGTATTGCGTGTGGAGGAGGTCTGGCAGGCGGAGCGCGCCGCCGAGGCCCGCGCACTGTATGGCGAGGCGGACGCCACGCATCCGGGCGTAGACCGTCTCCTCACGAAAACCCAGGCCTATTACGTCGGCGGTCGCGTCGAAGGCGTGGAGGCACCCAGCTATCACAGCTTCAACGCCCTGCGCTATGGCCCGGCGGAGCTGCGTCAGGAATTCGCCAAACGGGGCTGGGGCGGGGTGGCGGCCTTTCATGCGACCGAACCGATGCATGTCGCGCAATACAAGCTGAGCATCCGGGGCGCCCGTGAGCTCGGCGCGGCGTTGTTGCTGCACCCCGTGATGGAAGAAGGGGATGACTATTATTACCGGGTGCGGTGTTGGCGCGCGGTGTTGGCCCGTTCCCCGGCCCAGAGCACGATGTTGAGTCTGCTGACCATTCCCGCCCGCGGCGGCGGTTGGCGGGAATTGCTGTTGCACGCCATCGTCCGGCAAAACTGCGGTTGCAGCGCCATGGTGTGGGAGGCGGGCGCTTATGGTTTGAGCGCGCGCGCGGTGGCCGAGGCGCAATCAGCCAGCGCTGACAAACTGGCCATACGTCTAGTCGTCTGCGAGCCGTTGATCTATGTCGAGGAGCGGGCGGATTATCTGCCGTCGGACGAGGTGCCGGTCGGGGCGCGGGTCCGCGAATTCGGTGCAGAAGAATTGCAACGCCGCTTGCGCGAGGGTCTGGATATTCCCGAGTGGTTTTCCTTTCCCGAAGTCGCCGCCGAATTACGCAACCGATTCCCGGCTCGCGCTAAACAGGGCTTTACTTTGTTTTTTACAGGCTTGTCCGGTTCTGGCAAGTCCACGGTCGCCAAGGCGGTGCTGGCTAAATTATTGGAGTTGGGCGGCCGGCCGGTCAGCATGCTCGACGGTGACGTGGTACGCAAACACCTGTCCAGCGAGCTGGGCTTCTCCAAAGAACATCGCAATATCAATATCCGCCGCATCGGCTACGTCGCCAGCGAGATCACCAAAAACGGCGGCATCGCCATTTGTGCGCCGATCGCTCCTTATAATGCGCTGAGGCGCGAGGTGCGGCAAATGATCCATCCCTATGGCGGCTTCATCGAGATTCATATCTCCACCCCTCTCGAAGTCTGCGAAGGCCGCGACCGCAAAGGGCTTTATGCCAAGGCCCGTGCCGGGGTGCTCAAAGAATTCACCGGGATCAGCGATCCTTATGAAGTGCCGGAAAACCCGGAGCTGTGCCTCGACACCAGCCGGCTCTCGGTGGATGAGGCGGCCCAGCAGGTATTTCTCTACCTTGAACAACAAGGGTATATCGCCTGACGAACTAGGATTTCGAGGGTTTGGGCTCTGTCGGCAATTTCTGGGCCAGGGCTCCCTCATTAAAACTCATAGTGACAAGCGCCAGAAAATAAGTCATTTCAGGTCTTTTTGCAGGGAAGGCCCAAAATGCTGGAGAACACCGAAGGATTCATCGATTTTTTTCGCACCATTCCCGATCACCGGATGGAGAGAAAGAAGTTATACCCCATTGAAGAACTGCTGCTGATCGCCTTCTGCGGGGTGATGGCCGGATGCGATGGCTGGGATGATTTCGAAATATTCGGAGAGACCAAGCTGGAACTGCTCAGGCAGTATTGACCCTTCAAACATGGTGCGCCGAGCGATGATACCTTGAGAAGGTTCTTCCGCGTACTCGATCCGGCAAGTTTTGAAACGCATTTTCAGCAATGGGTCCAATCATTTCAGCTGGACCTGACCGATAAAGTCGTCGCCATTGACGGCAAGAGCTCACGGCGCAGCACGGGAGCCGCGGGCGAGATGTTCCACATGATCAGCGCCTTCGCCAGTGAAGCCGGACTGGTGCTGGGGCAATTGAAGGTGGATGGAAAATCCAACGAGATCACCGCCATTCCCCAGTTACTGGATATGCTGGACATTATGGGAGCCACCATCACCCTGGATGCGATGGGATGCCAGACCAAAGTGGTGGAGAAGATCATTGGCCGCAAGGCGAACTATCTGATCGGGTTAAAGGGGAACCAGGGAACGCTCGATGAGGATGTCCGCCTGCTGTTCGAGGAGAAACCGGACACCGTCAGGTTCGCAATGAGCGAAGAGATCGACAAAGGCCATGGGCGCATCGAACGCCGCCAATGCACGATCACAGAGGATATCCAGTGGTTAAAAGAGCGCCATCCCCACTGGGAAGGACTGCGTAGCGTCATTGAAATCAAAGGGACGCGCGAGATCAAAGGAGCAGTTACCGTAGAAAGACGTTACTACATCAGCAGCTTGGGCGCGGATTCCGCCGCCGCACTCAGCGCCGTGCGCCAACATTGGGGAATTGAAAACAAACTGCATTGGGTGTTGGACGTCTGCTTCGGCGATGATCAAAGCCGTATCCGCAAGGGCAACGCCCCTGCCAACATGGCCATCATCAAGAAAGCTGTGCTGAACTTGCTGCGCTTGATGAAGAAAGAGCACCCCAGGATCAGTTTGAAACGAATGAGAAAACTGGCAGGATGGGACGGCGCTTTTATGGATGCGGTTCTGAGGGCCAAATTTTAATGAGGGAGCCCTGATTTCTGGGCCGGATAGCGTTGACACAGGGACCCTGATCTATCAAAATACGCGACTTGTGTCTTGAGGAGGGGTTCCCGAGCGGCCAAAGGGATCAGACTGTAAATCTGACGGCTCTGCCTTCGGAGGTTCGAATCCTCCCCCCTCCACCAGTGTTTTACCGATGGTGGAGCTTTCTTAGTCGGGGGTGTCATCCTAGGTCCGTGATGAGAAGGCGGGTGTAGTTCAATGGTAGAACTTCAGCCTTCCAAGCTGATAGCGTGGGTTCGATTCCCATCACCCGCTCCAGTGTCAGAGGAAAGGAGTAAAGAGAAAGGATTTTAAGGACGAGACGGTCGGTTCTCTTAAGTTCTTTTCATTTTGCTCTGAATGCAGGCCCATATAGCTCAGTCGGTAGAGCACTTCCTTGGTAAGGAAGAGGTCACCGGTTCAAATCCGGTTATGGGCTCCATAAGTATTGGTCGGGTACCGCGCCCGGCGCCGCTTTAAATGGCGCGTTGCGAGATGGCTGTAAGCCGTGGTCTCGTGTGGCGCTCACGGTTTTGGTGAGATGGGATTATCCGATGGTAATGGTCATCCATTTGCGTTGAGGAGACTTTAGCGATGTCCAAGGGAAAATTTGAGCGTAAGAAGCCGCACGTCAATGTAGGGACGATCGGTCACGTCGACCATGGCAAGACCACATTGACGGCCGCGCTGACCAAAGTGCTGGCGGAGAAATTTGG
>JAHFRV010000102.1 GCA_023266095.1 Gammaproteobacteria bacterium
GCATCGTCGGACATCTGCTTCCTCGCAACGCGGATGCTGCATTTCCTCGCCGTCCGCTATCGGGATGCGCGGAGAGTCATTCGCAGCGCGGCGGCTGAGTTTATCAATTGACGGCAGGGGCGTCCATCCGCTGCAAGAAAGCCGGACCGCCCCGCCGCGAGCCCCGCGGCGGGGCGGTCACGCTGATTCAGCGCTTCGGCTATCGGCGGTTTATTTTTCCGATCGCCGGAGTGTCGGTGATCGGTACGATGTCGACGGTCATATTGGCCTGAGCGCTCAGCAGGTCGCTGGCCTGATAATTGTTGCACCGAGTCACCTGAATTTGCGGAGGACGCTGGAGGAGCAACGGTCGGTGCAGTCCATTGCTGCTGCAATCGGCCTATCGCTATACCATGCGCACCGCTTGTTAAATGAAGAAGCTGAAACAGTGATGAAGTGGGTGTGGAGGCAACGGTTGGAGGCATGCCGGCGCGACCTTGCCGATGCTCGCCAGAGCACGCTTAGCATCAGCGCAATAGCATTTCGCTGGGGCTTCAATAATTGTTCGCACTTCCCGCGCGCTTTCCGGGCACGCTACGGCATGTCACCACGCGAAGGGTGTTTGCAAGCAAATGGCTCGTTGCCGGGATGAGAAAGACTCGGTCTCACGAAAAAAGGCGGGCGCCAATAACTTTAGCACAGTGGAAAAAATGCGTCGCAGAGGCCGCGCGACGGCCGGCCACTGCGGTGGATAGGTGCAAATTGCCGCCAATTGCGCAATGCCGATCGCGCCGCCTTGCAAGATTCTCAAGGGCTTTTTATGCCCCGTCGTGTTCTGATAGGGCAGGCTATGGAGAAGAGCGGGTTGGCTGTCGATATCCTGAATAAGCATTCCTATGAATGACGCAGTATGAGACGCATCAAATTGATTGGAGTCGCAAGCGGCTGGGGCGCGCGCGACCGGCGTTGCGAAGACGGGCCGGATAGCTTGTTGGCGGCGGGGCCGCTGTCCTGTCTGGCGTCGGATGGGCATGCCCCGCCGTCATATGAAATTTTACGTGCCGTGCCGCCGCCGACCGGGTGGGACGCGATTGCGGCGGTGGTGCAGATCAATCAACGCTTGGCGGATGCGGTACGCCAATGCGTGTCAGCCGATGAATTCCCCATCGTCATCGGCGGCGATCATTCTTGTGCCGTGGGTACCTGGAGCGGCGTGCAGGGCGCGGTCGCTGAGCGCGGCGCACTCGGCCTGCTGTGGGTGGATGCCCATATGGACAGTCATGTCCCGCAAACCAGTCCCAGTGGCGCGCTGCACGGCATGCCTTTGGCCTGTTTACTGGGTCACGGCTTGGACGAATTGACGCATCTCGCTGGTCCGAGTCCTAAATTAAATCCCGCCCATGTGTGCCTATTGGGTGTGCGCAGTTTCGAGGCCGGTGAGGCGGAGTTGCTGGCCGCCTTGGGCGTGCGGGTGATTTACATGGACGAGGTCGCGCGGCGCGGTTTCATGACGATGTGGCGGGAAGCCATGGCACATGTCACGCGCGCCACCGCCGGTTATGGGATCACTCTTGATCTGGATGCGCTGGACCCTCGCGACGCGCCCGGTGTGGGTACGCCTTCCCCCGCAGGTATCGACGCTGATGAATTGGTGCAGGCGCTGGCGGAAGCGCGGCATGATCGACGCTGGTTGGCTTTGGAAATCGCGGAATACAATCCGCACCTCGATCACGAGCAAATGACTTTGCGGTTGCTGCGCCGCATCGTGTGCGCGGTAGGCGCGGGAGCAAGCGGATGAACCCTACGATACAGCTCGAACAACAGTATTGCGCTCATAATTACGCGCCGTTGCCGGTGGTGCTGGTGCGGGGGGAGGGCGTGTACGTCTGGGATGATCAGGGCAAACGCTATCTCGATATGATGAGCGCCTATTCGGCGGTGAGTCATGGCCATTGCCATCCGCGGCTGGTACGCGCGCTCAGCGAACAGGCGGCGCGGCTCGCCGTGGTGTCGCGGGCGTTTTATTCGGACCGGCTCGCGCCGTTTTTACAGCGTCTTTGCGAAGTCAGTGGTTTCGATGTGGCGTTGCCCATGAACAGCGGTGCCGAGGCGGTGGAGACCGCGTTGAAAGCCGCGCGGAAATGGGCCTATACCGTGAAAGGCGTCGCCCCGGACCGAGCGGAGATCATCGCCTGCGACGGCAATTTTCACGGCCGCACCATCGCCGTGGTCGGCTTGTCTTCGGAGCCGCAGTATCGCGAAGGTTTCGGCCCGTTTCCCGCGGGTCTGAAACGGGTTGCTTACGGCGACGCCGCCGCCTTGGAGGCGGCGATTACAGCCGACACGGCGGCGTTTATAGTGGAGCCCATCCAAGGTGAAGGCGGCATCGTGATTCCGCCGCTGGGATATCTCGCCGAGTGCGCCCGCATCTGCAAAAAACATAATGTGCTGTTGATCTGCGACGAGATTCAAACCGGCATGGCGCGCACCGGCGCGTTATTCGCGTGCACGCACGACGGTGTGATTCCCGATGGCGTGGTGCTCGGCAAGGCCTTGGGTGGAGGGTTGCTGGCCGTGTCCGCCTTCCTTGCCCGCCGCGAAGTGATGGAGGTGTTTCAACCAGGTGATCACGGCAGTACTTTTGGCGGTAATCCGTTGGCCTCGGCGGTGGCCTTGGAAGCGATCAACGTGATGCTGGAAGAGGGTTACGCCGAACGCGCCAACCGATTGGGCGATTATTTCTTGGCGAAATTGCGGCAAATAAATAACCCATTGATACGCGAGGTGCGCGGCAAAGGTTTGTTGATCGGTTTGGAAGTCGATCCTGCGCGAGTCTCGGCGCGGGTCTTGTGCGAGGCGCTGATGCAGCGAGGCATACTCAGCAAGGAAACGCATCACACGGTCGTGCGATTCGCGCCGCCTTTGGTAATTACCCGGCAACAAATAGACGACGCCGTCAGCCAAATTCAGGATGTTTTACAGGTCTTCATGGTTCAAAAGGGCGGATGAGCCTACGCTCAACATCGCATTTTTGAGAATGGCGGCACGCTGATTACGCAGGCGAATGGAAAATTAACGCTGGCTAGATAGTGTCGTCACGAGATATTAGCCCACAGCGCGATACATCGAATATGGACGGCGGCGAGGAAAGACGATAAGTTTTTGGCGTAGCGCGTCGCAATGCCGCGCCAGCGCTTGAGGTGC